>CAZMTO010000001.1:0-106445 GCA_964569265.1 uncultured Peptococcaceae bacterium
GGCGTACTTAATGTACGCCGACAAGTGAGGAGACTGACGACAAAGTAGATGTGCCATTATTGTCAATTCCGGCCTAAAATAAGCCCTTTACCTCGCCCGTCTCTACATCAACATCCACCCGCCGATAAGCAGGGTCACTGCCCATACCGGGCATCAGGCTTATATCACCGGCCATGGGGCACAAAAAGCGCGCGCCGCCATAAACCAGCACATCACGCACCGGCAAACGCCAGCCCTTAGGCTCACCCTTTAAGGCCGGGTTGTGGCTAAGGCTCAGGTGGGTCTTAACCATCATCGTAGCAAAATCAGCATAAGCAGGGTCATTTTCAAATGCAATCGCCTTAGCTTCGGCTTCGGGCGTCCAGTCTACACCGTCAGCACCGTAAACCTCGCGGGCAATAACGTCTACACGCTGGCGCAAAGGCATTTCCAGCGGGTACAAATACTTCAAATCTACCGGCTCCTCGCAAGCCTCAACCACAGCTTCAGCCAGCTCAATGGCACCCTCGCCGCCTTTAAGCCAGTGTTCAGATACCGCAAAACGCGCACCGGCAGCTTCTACCGCGCGGCGAACAATGTCCACTTCCTCAGGGGTATCGGTATAGAAGGAGTTTAAGCAAACTACCGGCTTAATACCGGACTTTTTAACGGTAGCAATATGATGCAGCAGATTGCACAGGCCCTTTTCCACCAGCTCGCAGTTTTGGCTGGTATAAGCGCTGTCCAGCGGTACACCGGGCTTTACAGCCGGGCCGCCGCCATGCATTTTAAGGCTGCGTATGGTAGCCACAATAACCGAAACATTAGGCTGCAAGCCGGAAAGGCGACACTTAACGTTCCAGAATTTTTCAAAACCAATATCCGCGGCAAAGCCGGACTCCGTAACGTGGTAATCAAACATCTTAAGTGCCAAACGGTCACCGATAATAGAGCTTTGACCGATAGCAATGTTAGCAAACGGGCCCGCATGTACCAAACAGGGCTGATATTCGCCGGTGCAGCAAAGGGTGGGGTTAATAGTGTTGCGCATCCACGCCGTCATAGCACCGTCTACCTCCAGCATTTTGGTGGTAACGGGGTTGCCCTTTTTATCATAAGCCAAAATTATGTTGCCAATACGCTCGCGCAGATCTTTAAGGTCGGTAGCAACTGCCAAAATCGCCATAAGCTCCGACGATACGGTAATGGCAAACTTGCTGCTCATGGTAAAGCCGTCCATTTTGCCGCCAATACCAATCATAATGTTACGCAAACACTGCGCAGCAAAGTCTATTACCCAGTTAAACTGCACGCGGTTTTTGTCAATATCCAAACGGGTAAGCCCACGCTTGGCCAGGGTGGCATCATCGTAGTTATATTCGTGCTGCATACGCGCATTAAGCGCCACCATACCCAAGTTGTGTGCGTTGGCAATATCGTTAATATCACCGGTAAGCCCCAGCGAAAATTCCGTCATGGGGATAAGTATAGAATTACCGCCACCGGCCGCCGTGCCTTTAATGTTCATAGTGGGGCCGCCACTGGGCTGACGCAAACAGCCGCCGGCATTTTTGCCCAACTTACCCAGGCCCTCTATAAGGCCTATAGAAGTGGTACTTTTGCCTTCACCCAAGGGGGTGGGGGTTATAGCGGTAACCTCAATAAATTTGCCGTCGGGCTTATCCTTCAGGCGATTTATGATCTTTAAAAAGTCAAGCTTGGCTACCTTACCGTAAGGTATAACTTCATCCTGCTGCAAGCCCAGGCGGTCAGCCCATTCATACGGTTTGGGCATATTCTTTTCCGCTTCGGCAGCAATTTGCCAATCGGCATACTCTCTGGGATCTAACATAATTTCTCCTCCTGCTTCATATTCTACTTTATGGAACACATCGGTTCTGCAAAAATATACCTATATATTAACAGAATTTTTTAACTTTTACAATGAAAATTATTAGCTATACCCCCTGCACAAGACAATATTTTTGCCATATTTTTATTTTTACCGAAAATTTTGTTTTAATATACCCCAAACACAATGAAAAATCCACAAAATATCTGTAATAAAAATAACTGTACTGTGCCGCGTCCCTGCCCGCTAAGCCCCCTTGCCGCCGAAAGTCTTAAAAAACTGGCCGAAAGCTACGATGATATGACATCGGCGGCCACGCGTATGGCTGCCGCCGAAAACTGCCCGGACTTTTTGCAGCAGCGCGCCTGGCAGCGTGCCGAACGTGTAGGCCAGGTGTTAGATGACTTTTTGGATAGCTGGGAAGAACAAGCCTGCCCGGCTCTCTGCTTTGACTGCGGCTGGCAGCAATGCGAACGCGGGCTGGCTATAATAGAGGCGCTTACACCGTGCAGCCAATGGCTTACCCCGGAGCTTTGGGCGCAGTTAAACAGACAAAATGCCACCCCCACCGAAGATCCCCCCACCTGATGTGCCATATATACCCCTTATATACCCCGCATATATGCCGTATGTATGCCGTATGTATGCCGCATATACCCTGCAAAACTGCATAAAACAACCGCCGCGGCATACAAACCGGGCGGTTATTTTTACGGTTATTTTATATTTTTACTTTACTGTTTTACTTTACTGTTTTACTTTACTTTATCGGCCAGCATAGCCACATACTTTTGGCAAAGCTCGTCGGTTTCGGCTTCTACCATCACACGTATCACCGGTTCGGTGCCGCTGGGGCGTATAAGCACACGGCCGTTGCTGCCCAGCTCAGCCTCCACCTGCGCAATAGCCTCAGCCAACTGCGGGCTGGCCAGTGCCGCTTCTTTGTCGGCTACGCGCACATTTTGCAGCAACTGCGGGTAAATATGCACCGGCTCCGCCAAACGAGAAAGCGTGGTTTTGCGCTCCAGCATAACCTCCATAAGCTTGATAGATGTTAAAATGCCGTCACCGGTAGAGGCATACTTGCTGAAGATGATATGACCTGATTGTTCGCCGCCCAAACGGTGACCGTTAGCCAGCATATTTTCGTAAACATATTTATCACCAACGGCAGTTTTTTCATAATCAATGCCAATTTCGTCAAACGCCTTATACAGCCCCAAATTAGACATAACCGTGGTAACCACGGTGTTGTTAAGCAGCTTGCCGCGCTCCTTCATATAGCGGCCGTAAATATACAAAATCTTATCGCCGTCTACCACATTGCCGTTTTCGTCCACCGCAAGGCAGCGGTCGGCATCACCGTCATAAGCAAAGCCGACATCAAGCCCCTTGGCTTTTACCAGCTCCTGCAAGGCTTCTATATGGGTAGAGCCGCAGTTCATATTGATGTTGGTGCCGTCCGGCTGGTTGTTAATAACGTAGGTTTCGGCACCAAGGGCATCAAAAATGTTTTTAGCCAACATCCAGCTACTGCCGTTGGCACAGTCTAACCCTACCTTTACCCCGCGGTAAGACCTTATTGCCAGCGATATAAGATACCCGGTGTAGCGGTTGCGCCCGGCGGCATAATCTACGGTGCGGCCAATAGCCTCACGTTTAGCCAGCGGCGGCTCATCTGCCAATCCGTCCAGATACGCCTCCACCTTGGCAATAGTAGCCTCGTCCATTTTTTCGCCCCGGCGATTAAGCAGCTTTATGCCGTTATCGTAAAACGGGTTATGGCTGGCAGATATCATCATACCGCCGTCAAAATCTTCGGTACGCACCACATAAGCTACGCTGGGCGTGGTGGTAACGTGCAGCAAATAAGCATCTGCCCCGGACGATGTTAAACCGGCACACAGGGCGTATTCCAGCATATAGCCGGAACGTCTGGTGTCTTTACCTATAACAAACCTTGCTGCGCGCCCGGTTTCTTCCTTATAATACCAACCTAAAAAGCGGCCTATTTTAAAAGCGTGGTCAGCGGTAAGCTCTACGTTAGCCTCGCCGCGGAACCCATCTGTACCAAAATATTTACCCAAAGCCACATCCCCCTTGTTATCTGCAAATTATCTGGCTATATAATAGCACCATCTGCAAAAAAAGTCCAGCACCAGCTTGCAGCCGCAATTTTTACGTTTTTCACCCGCCCAAATTGCAATTTTTGCAAATTAGTTGTACAAAAAGCAAAAAAATTCTTGACAAGCGGCGTAGCATACGATATATTTAGGCTACAATTATATAAGGAGTGATGTTATGAACCCCGTAAACCCCGAAGCTATTGGCTTGTTTGGGCTTATTGCCACCGTGTTCTGCTTTGGTTTGGAACAGGTTGGTGTTGGTGTAAAAGGCGCCGACCACGCAAAGCTTACCAAGTCGCTGGGCTTCATCGCCATTCTGTTTGGCGGCTGCGCGCAGCTCTTCACCGCTCTGGCTATGTACCTTTTTTCCGTCGGCCACGATCACAGCATCTTTTTAGGCACCGTATTCGGCTTTTTCGGCCTGTTCTGGGTGCTGGTGGGCCTGTTCTTTTTAAAGGGAGGCGATAAAAAGGTAATGGCACATTTTTTTGCCACCGGCCTGGTTTTGTGCCTTGGCTTTACGCTAAAGGCTTTTCAGGAAGGTCTGGTTTGGCCCCTGGGCATTGATCTTATCGTGATTGATGTTCTGCTGGCTACGCTTATACCGGCATGGTATACCGGCAGCCCGGCTTTAACCAAGCTGGCCGGCTGCTGCAATTTGGCTATTGGTGTAATTTCTCTGTTTTTGCTGTTCCCGGCAATAGGCATTAGCCTGTAAACATATTAGCCAAACATTATTGGGGCGCGCAGGCGCCCCTTTTGCTGCCTTTTGGGCAGATAATTGTTACATATTTTTTGGTTTGCACAAATTTTTTATAAAAAGCTGTTGACAATTTGACCGATTTTGAGTATAATAATCAATGCGTAATTAAAGACCGTCTAAAAACCGTGGAGAGGTACCGAAGCGGTCATAACGGAGCGGTCTTGAAAACCGTCGCACAGAAATGTGTCGTGGGTTCGAATCCCACCCTCTCCGCCATAATTTAGGCGGGCAAATGGCATTGACATGGAGAGTTGGCCGAGTCGGTCGAAGGCGCTCGCCTGCTAAGCGAGTATACGGGCAAAAACCTGTATCGGGGGTTCGAATCCCCTGCTCTCCGCCATAGCTTTTTTAATTTAATATGTGCTACTAGCTCAGCTGGATAGAGCGTCTGGCTACGGACCAGAAGGTCGGGGGTTCGAATCCCTCGTAGCACGCCAAAAATGCACTCGTCAATTTATTGGCGGGTGCATTATTTCTTGCGTCTGATTATAACCAAAAAAATAACGCCCACCTGCGTAAAGTGTTGCGTTATTTTTAAGAAAATAAAAATACTATTGCATAACCGTTTAAGGTCTTGCCTTTTTTTATCTATATTATATGGCTGGATTATATGGCTGGCAAAGCCTTTTTTAGCCGACAATAACCGCGCTGCTGCCCTGCCTGCGGTTTTTCTTCGGCCACATATGCCAGTATTTGCTGCAAAACGTATTCCTGATCTTGCAGCATTAAAAATTCGTTTACCCGCTTGCCAATGTGCAGGTCAGCCAAATGTAAAAATTTCATCGCAGGCTCCTTGTATAATATTTACATTTATTGGTATAAAAATTCAATGCTGTGTGGCGCCGCAGCACCCGCCCCAAACAGCGCAGAACAAATTTATTGCCGTATTTTGCAGTTTTAAGCAAATTAAGCAACCTGCGCATTAGCACAAAATAGCGCCTAATTTGCCCGATAATGTGGTGTTGGCGGTATTTAAACAGCCTTTTATCACCACCCGTGCAAAGTTTTCCACAATTAAAAAGCTTTTTCCACCGACTTTTCCACATAAGGTGGATTTTCTACAAAGCCCACAGCAACGGCATTTTTCGTAACTTTTCTACCGCCGGCAACAAAAAATCCACCGTTTAAACCACAGGGTTTTCAACTTTTCCCCTATCGGCAGGCCATACACAAAATTTGCATAGCAGCCACAGCATACTGTTGCTGTATGTATAGTTTAGCACCACAGCACACAGCTTGTCAAACACCGGCGCTATTGCATTACAGCGCGAATTATGTTAATATAAAGAAGATAGACGGTTAAATTGGATAACACCTTTTAAACCGGTACATACTCCATAAACAGGGAGGCGAATATTATGCAGATCAGAGAATCCGCCGAAGATTACTTAGAAGCCATATTGGTGCTGAAGCAGCTAAACGGCAACGTGCGCGCCATAGATATTGCACATCATTTGGGGTTTTCACGCCCGTCTGTCAGTATCGCGATGAAGAACCTGAGAGAAAGCGGCTATATCAGCGTATCAGACGATTCACTGATCACGCTGACCGAAGAAGGCACCCGCATTGCCGAAAAGGTTTACGAACGCCACCGCATACTTACGGATTTTTTACGGCGGCTGGGAGTATCGGAGGCTGCCGCCAAAGCCGATGCCTGCCGCATAGAACACGCCCTGAGCGAAGAAAGCTTTGCCGGCATAAAGGCATTTTATTTGCAAAATTTTAGCGAATAATTTATTTATTATAACAAAACAAGCGATTTTATAAACCGGGGGAATACACCAATGGAAACTTTGTCCGAAACTTTAAAAGAAACTGAAGAAAAAACTATGGCCGGCAATTTTATTCACGATGAAATAGAAGCCGACCTGAGCGAGGGTAAATGTGGAGAAACTGTGCATACACGCTTTCCTCCGGAGCCTAACGGCTACCTGCATATTGGCCACGCCAAAAGTATTTGCTTAAACTTTGGCACTGCCAAAAAATACAAGGGCATTTGCAACCTGCGCTTTGACGATACCAACCCCGCCAAGGAAGAACAGGAATTTATGGATGCCATTAAGGCCGACATACACTGGCTGGGCTTTGACTGGGGCGACAACCTGTGCTTTGCTTCGGATTATTTTGAACAACTGTATCAGTTTGCCGTGCAGCTTATAAAAGACGGCAAAGCCTACGTTTGTCAGCTATCTGCCGACCAGATGCGCGAATATCGCGGTTCTATCGGCGTGCCGGCTCAATCTCCGTGGCGTGACCGCCCCATTGAAGAAAGCCTTGACCTGTTTGCACGTATGCGCGCCGGTGAATTTGCCGACGGTGAATATACTCTGCGTGCCAAAATAGATCTGGCATCGCCTAACTTTGTTATGCGTGACCCGGTTATTTACCGTATACAGCACAGCACCCACAACCGCACCGGCGATGATTGGTGCATCTACCCGATGTACGACTTTGCCCACCCGCTGTCTGATTCGTTAGAGGGCATTACCCATTCTGTTTGTACTATGGAATTTGAAATTCATCGCCCGCTGTATGAATGGCTGATAGAAAACACCAACTGCCCCACCAAAAGCCGTCAGATTGAGTTTGCGCGCCTTAATTTAACCCACACCGTTATGAGCAAGCGGTTTTTGCGCCGTCTGGTAGAAGAAGGCTATGTATCCGGCTGGGATGACCCGCGTATGCCTACGCTTTCCGGCTTGCGCCGCCGCGGCTACACACCGGAATCTATCCGCGATTTTTGTGAGCGCATTGGTGTGGCCAAAGCTGAAAGTATGGTAGACAGTGCCCTGCTGGAGCATTGCCTGCGCGAGGATTTAAACACCAAGGCCGACCGCGTTATGTGCGTGTTAGACCCCATAAAGCTGGTAATTACCAATTACCCCGATGACGGACGCGAAATGCTGCCCATTGATAATAACCCGGAACGCCCGGAGCGCGGCAAACGTCTGGTATCTTTCAGTAAAGAGCTTTATATTGAACGCAGCGATTTTATGGAAAACCCGCCAAAGAAGTTCTTCCGTCTGTGTCCGGGCGGCGAGGTTCGCTTAAAATCGGCTTATATAATTAAATGTGAAGAAGTTGTTAAAGACGAGGCCGGCAATATTACCGAAATTCGCTGCACTTATGACCCCGAAACAAAATCCGGCGGCAGCAGCACCAAAAAGGTAAAAGCCACCATACACTGGGTAAACGCCCGCGAATGTAAGGATGCCGAGGTGCGCCTGTATGATTACCTGTTTACGGCCGATGACCCCTATGATATGCCCGAAGGCGGCGATTTTATCGACAATTTAAACCCCGACAGCCTGGAGGTAAAGCAGGCCAAAATAGAACCCCTGCTGCCTATGCCCGGCGAACGTTTTCAGTTTTTGCGCCACGGTTATTTTGTTACCGACCCCGATACAGAAAACGACCTGCCGGTGTTTAACCGCATAGTTTCTCTTAAAAGCAACTACAAGGGTTAGGTGATATTATGAAAAAGCTTTATAGATCCCGTAAAAACAGCAAGCTGTTTGGCGTTTGCGGCGGCATTGCCGAATATTTTGACACTGACCCCACGATAATTCGCCTTATAGCTGTTATTGCTCTGTTTCTGTCGTTTGGCTGGGCGCTGCTTATTTATCTGGCTGCTGCCTTTATTATGCCGCAGGATGACGGCTTTATTGATGTGTGATGACCGACAACGACAACAACAGGTTAAGCCCTCTGTATAAGCTTAACCTTAAAATACTGGCCAAAAAGCTGCCCGGCTATAATCTGGCGGATATTTTGGGCCGCGATGCCAACGGCAGGGTTCACCATGGGTCGGGCTGGTTTTACTTTTTGCCGCATATTTACGGCAAACAACTGCTAAGCAACGATGTCGACAAAGCTGTGGGGACGCACGCCGTGCGCCTGCGCAGCGGGCTTATGCATAAGCTGTATCTTACGCTGGGGCAGTTGTTTTTTGAAGGCCACCGGCAGATAATCGTAAAAAAAGAGCCGCTGCCCCAAAGCAACCGGCCCCTTATATTTACGCCTACGCATTATTTTATGTTAGACCCGCTTTCCAGCATTATGCTGGCCGAAAAGCACGCGTATCTGGTGTTTGGCACCCTGCCGCACTTTTTTAACACCTTTTACGGCCCCGAAGCCTACTTAAACGGCTCTATTTTACTTAACCGGCGTGATAAAGCCAACCGCCACGCCGTAATAGAAAAAGCCGTGCGCGTTATTGAACAGGGCTCCGGCATCATAATTTTTCCGGAGGGCGGCTGGAACAAAAGCCCCAACAGTCTGGTGCTGCCGCTGTGGCGCGGCGTATATACCATTGCCAGGCGCACCAATGCTCTGGTTGTGCCCATGGCTCATTTGCTGCGCGGTAAAAAAATCTATTCGTCACGGTTGGCACCGTTTGATATTTGCGCCTATGACAATGATCAGGCTGCACTCAGCGACCTGCGGGATACTATGGCCACCGGGCTTTGGCAGCTTATGGAACAGTTTGCCCCGCAAAGCCGCACCCAAATGCTGGGCGATTGTGCCACTATGCACGAATACTGCGAAAAGGTAGTCAGTGAACAGGCTAAAACCTCCGGCTATTACTATGATTATTCTACCGAGGCCGGCGATAAAGGCAGTGATTTACGGCTGCCTGGCGCACCCCACGCGGCTGATGTCTGGCGGGACATTGGCGATATGGAGGTTTCTGCACAAAATATCCACCATATAAAGCACGCCAAGCGCCTGCACGACGAAGATTATCAGCGGCGGTTTTAAATTGCTGCCCGGCTTTGTTGTGCTTTTAACTTATTAACTTATTATTAACAATTAACATTTACAGGCACACAGCCTTTATGTTATACTGTTTTTAAGGATCTGCCCATTATAACGGTAGGCGGTTAGGCCCCTTGTAAAAAAGGGGGTGGTTTTATGGTAACATACGAGGCTTTGTTTCTGTTCGTTACAATGCTTACATCTGTTGTTGCTCTTATTTTCAAAATCACAAAAAAATAACCGCCCCATGTTCCAAGTGTCGGCGGTTATTTTTTAACTAAAGATACAAGGGAACCAACCGCTTATCGGGCAGTTCCTTTTCTGTATTTATTATATGCAATTATATGGCGTTTGTCAACCGTTGGCAAACGTCTTTTTTTGCGGTGCTTTTACATAAACCGGCAAAAAATAATCGGCAAAAATATGGCCGGTATATAATTGGCTACTTTTATTTTGGTAACATTAAGCATATTAAATGCCAAGCCGATTATCAGCAGCGACCCCGCGCAGGACATTTCGGCCACCACGGCATCTGACAACAGCGGCTGAAGGCATTCTGCCAGCAAAACTATAGCCCCCTGATACACGCCCACCGCCAGCGCCGCAAACAACACCCCGGCACCCAAACTGCTGGCCAGCAGCACCGCCGCTATACCGTCTATTACCGATTTGGCAATAATTGTACTGTGATCACCTGCCAAACCGCTTTGCAGCGACCCAACAATGGCCATAGCCCCCACGCAAAACAACATACTTGCCGACACAAAGCCTTCGGCCAGGGGGCTGCCGCCAAACACACCGCCCAGCTTGGCTTCTAACTTTTGGCCCAGCTTATTAAGCCCGCCGTCAATGTCCATAAGTTCGCCCAGCATACCGCCCAGCGCCACCGACAGAATAGTTATAAGCGTATTTTGGCCGCCCAAAGCACCGCTTATGCCGATATACAGCACGCAAAGCGCCAGCCCCACCATAACTGTATCGGCCACCCGTTTGGGGAACCGCCTGCCAAAAAACAAACCTGCCGTGCCGCCGGCCACCACTGCCGCCATATTGATAACTACCGATATCATACTACCATACTCCCTTTCTACCAAAAAACTTAAAAACTACCTAAAAAACTATCAATTAGTGCTGTTTTGATATCAGATCCTTTTATTTTGACACAAGCCTTAAATATTGTCAATATTTTATGGCAAAACTGCCGTTTGGGCGCAACAATTATACCGGCAAGTATGAACATTTGTCCGCACCAGAGAGAATAACACTGTATACATAAGCTGAAAATATTGTATTGGGCATATGCTTTATGGTAAAATTCTGTTATTAACAACAGCTTACGCAATAAACACAAACGGCAGCCCGCTGCCGATAAAATATTGAATTAAGCTGCATTTGAAGGAGGACTGAAAAATATGGAAGCAATGACATTTTCTGATTGGGTGAGCAAAATCGACGGCTGGATTTGGAATTGGCCAATGATGATACTGATTTTGGGTACCGGCCTGCTGTTAACCATACGCACCGGTTTTACACAGGTTTTTCACTTACCCAAGGCGCTGCGCTTTATGTTTAAAAACGAAGAAGACGGCGAAGGTGAGGTTACCAGCTTTGGTGCCCTGTGTACGGCACTTTCTGCCACCATTGGTACCGGTAATATTGTAGGTGTGGCCACAGCAATTTGTGCCGGCGGCCCGGGCGCTCTGTTCTGGATGTGGTTTGCGGCATTTTTAGGTATGGCTACCAAATATGCCGAAGGTCTGCTGGCTATTAAGTACCGCACCATAGACGAAACCGGCCACGTTTTGGGCGGCCCCTTTTATTACATAGAACGCGGTATGGGCAAAAACTGGCGCTGGCTGGCTAAAATGTTTGCCTTCTTTGGTGCTTCGGCCGGCGTGCTGGGCATTGGTACCGTAACCCAGATAAACGGTATTGCCGGTGCGGTAGAACGTTTGTGCGACCCCAACAGGTCTAACATTGCTTTTACTATCGGTGAATACAGCTACACCTGGGCCACCACCCTTACCGCTGTTATTGCAGCCGTATTGGTTGCTCTGGTAATTTTGGGCGGCATCAAGCGTATATCTTCTGTAGCAGAAAAAGTTGTACCGTTTATGGCCGTATTTTACATCGTAGTTTGCGTAACTATCTTAATCAACAATGCTTCGGCTATCCCGATGGCATTCTCGCAGATCTTCCACGGTGCCTTTACCGGCACGGCTGCTATGGGCGGTTTTGCCGGTGCTATGGTAAAGCAGGCTCTGCAAAACGGTATTGCCCGCGGTATCTTTTCTAACGAGGCCGGCTTAGGCTCGGCACCTATTGCCGCCGCTGCTGCTTCCACCAAGTCCTGCGCACGTCAGGGTCTGGTTTCTATGACCGGCGTATTTATCGATACCCTTATCATCTGCACCATGACCGGCCTTACCATCGTTATCACCGGCGCATGGCATCAGGAAGGTATCACCGGTGTAGCCGTAACCTCTTACGCATTTAGCCAGGGTATGAGCTTTGCACCGTTTATCGGTCAGGTATGTGTAACTTTAAGCTTGGCATTTTTTGCCTTTACCACCATTTTGGGCTGGGATTACTACGCCGAACGCTGCGTAGAATACCTTGTAAACGGCAATATGGGTATTGTTAAGGCTTACCGTTATCTGTGGATATTGGCCGTACTGGTTGGCCCCTTTTTGGCGCTGGATGTTGTTTGGAACATTGCCGACGCGCTCAACGGCTGCATGGCATTCCCCAACCTTATTGCGCTGGTGGCATTGTCCGGTGTAGTTGCTAAGGAAACCAAAGAGTTCCATCAGAATTTGGAGCTGCACAAGTAATATAACAAGCCATGTTTAACAACTAAATAAAATAATCAAAATGCTGCCTGACTATTGGGCAGCATTTTTTTTGCTGTTTAAGCCGTCTAAAATCCTCTGTAAGCGTTTTTAGCTGCGCATATGACACAGACGTAAGCCGACACTGTTTAAACCGCTCAAAACGCCTCTAATCGCGTTTAAGAGCAAAGCACCTGCCTATGCAGCCGCCCATATTGTTTTACACGTGACCAGATATCATACATCTGTAAAAACATCAAAAGACATTTGTCTTTACACGGCAAATATTTTGACCTGTAAGCCGTCTAAAACCGCCTGTAACGGGTTTTAGCCCACCAATGGGTATACCCGTTAGGGCAGGGCGCTTAAAACCCCTTAAAACGGCTTTTTGACAGCACCTCTTTAAAGTTTATCCGTCAGGACAGAGCTTGTACGCCACAGGCCGGGCAAATTTTTGCCGTGTAAGGGTGCTAAAAGCCTTTGTGAGCGCATATAATATGCCAAAGGATATCCCACTAAGGGGGTGGTGCTTACGACGGCTCAAAACGGCTTAAATCGCGTTTGCCCTCAGGCGTGCATCGGCAGAGGCAAAAACCGCGGTAGCCAAGGCCACTGCTGCCCGGCACGCCAGCCGCCGCCGCATTTTTACCCAAAACCGCTGCCCCACAAAATTTGTACCTATTATAATTGGTGTGCCGCCTGTTAAAACGTGTTTCTTCCTATTATAAATAGGCACTAAATTACAGCTTTTTTGCATTACGCCAAAACAGCGTCAAATTACGCAGGCAAATTGCTGGGCTGCGCCGGCGGTATGTTCGTTGGGCACGAACAAAATAACCGTGTTTCTACCTATTATAAATAGGCTGTAAAAAGCAGGTTTTTTTGTCCACGGCAAGCAGCCTGCGTTTATTGACAGTTTTTTTGGCTGTGCTGCAAATTTTATTCCTATTATATAAGCAGCGTTTGTTGGGTTTAAGCTGGCAGCCGATGCTAAAGGGGCGCCGTATTTAAACGTGTTTCTTCCTATTATAAATACACATTTATTTTGCCGTTTTGTATGTACGTCATTTCTTCCTATTAAAATTAGCTGCCAAATAAGCAGCAAACAGCCGCAGCCGCAGCGCACACTGCCCGGCAGGTAGCGCAGCCCCCGGTTGGCCGTACCACGGGCAAGTATTCTACCTATTAAAGGAACGGCCAACTTGCAGCCCAAATGTATAATCGCGGCATTTTTGGCGGTCGGCAATCGTCGTTTCTTCCTATTAAAGAATTGCAAACAGTTAAAACCGGGCGTTTAAATGTTTCTTCCTATTATAAAAGTGGTTTACACATTTATTCCTATTATAAAAAAGAAAAAAATTTTATTCACGTGTTTTCAGTTTTTTTGCATACGGCATTTAGGTGCCTGCAAGCAAGCTAAATGGGCATATATCCACATTTGGACACCCTGTATTAAATTGCACCGCGTTATATAGGGCTATTTGGCGAATTAAGGCATAACCTGACAAATGGGCCACAACAAAAGTAGCGTATATTTATACAAAAATACTGCATTAAACCCAAAAATCGTATGCAAAAATTGCTTGACAATCGACGAAAAATTAGGTACTATTAACTTGATCGTATCGCAAACCTTTGCGCTGAGACGATTTGGCAGAAAAGCTTGTTGGCTGCAATGGCCAGCAGAAGCCCCGCCACCCAAAAAACCAATCGGTTTGCAGAGCATTTGGGCAAGGGGTATCTCGCCTACAGGCAGCCGGCATGGTCGTCCGCAAGCCAAGCCCGGGTATCAGGCGGGCAACAGCAGGCAAAGCCGATCAAGCCACGGCCCATCAACAGCAATTATTTTTTTATTTTTAGATTAGGCTGTGGATTGGTTGGGCAGAGCAAAGTTAAACGGCACGATACAAAAAAATCAAAAAAGAATCGAGGTTGCACTTATGAAAGACAAAAAGATCGTTAAGCTTATCACAATTGTTCTTTTCGTAGCGCTGTGTGCTTGGACGTTTACGTCTCTTTCCGGCATTACTCCTCCTGACGCCGCTGCTCTGGGCGGGGAAGAATCCGAGGCTTATGTAACTGCATTGGCCGAATACGAGGATGCTTATCAGCACCAAACAGCACTTTTGACCTTGGGCGTTCTGGTTACCATCGCATTCGTATTTATTACTGAATCGTTCCCGATCGCTCTGGCCGCAATGGTTATCCCCTGTTACTACTCTGTATCCGGCATTATGGGCTGGAAGAGCGCGTTCTCCGGTTTGATTGACTCCTCCGTACTTCTGTTCGGTGGTATGTTTATCGTAGGCGGCGCAATGTTCCAGACCGGCTTGGCTCAGAAGATCGGCCTTTCCTGCGTAAAGATCGCAGCAGGTTCTGAAACCAAGTTGCAGTTGGTTATCATGATCGTAACCGGCGCTCTGTCCTCTTGCTTGTCCAACACCGGTACTGTTGCAGTATTGCTGCCTGTTTGCTTGGGTATTGCTGATTCCGCCGGCATGAGCCGCGCTAAACTGTTGATGCCTCTGGCAATTATGGCTTCTTCCGGTGGTATGATCACCGTAGCCGGTACTCCTCCGAATATGTCCGCAAATGCTACCCTGGATATGGTTGGCTTGGCACTCGGCTTCTTCGACTTTGCCTGGTACGGCATCCCGGTATCTATCGCTTCTATCCTGTATGTAATGCTCATTGGTAACAAGCTCATCCCCAACCGTAAATCTGATATCGTTGTTGAGGACGAAGAAGAAGGTAAAGTATACGATCCTAAGAAACAGATCATCGCCGGTGCAGTACTTATCGTATGTATCATCGGTATGGTAATCTCCGACACCATCGGTATTCCGCTGCAGGTTATCGCTATCATCGGCGGTATCACTTGTGTATTCACCGGTTGTATGACCGATAAGGAAGCTTACGAGTCCATCGACTGGACCACCATCTTCCTGTTTGCAGGTGCTATCGGTTTGGCAAATGCAATGCAGTCCACCGGCGCAGGCGAATTGCTCTCCACCAAGGTTGTTGGTGTTCTGGGCGGTTCTCCCAACCCCTACGTTCTGTTGATCGTACTGTTCCTGCTGGCCGGCGGTCTTACTCAGTTTATGTCTAACACCGCTGCTGCTGCTCTGCTGTGCCCCATCGGCTTGTCCATCGCTCAGTCTCTGGGCGCTGACCCGACGGCTGTTGTACTGTCCATCGGTTTTGCTTGCTCCGCAGCATATGTAACTCCTGTAGCAACTCCTCCGAACACCATGGTATTCGGCCCTGCAGGTTTAACCTTTATGG
The DNA here is from genome assembly GCA_964569265.1 of uncultured Peptococcaceae bacterium. Classification (GTDB taxonomy): domain Bacteria; phylum Bacillota; class Dehalobacteriia; order UBA4068; family UBA4997; genus Avidehalobacter. The sequence goes on from CAZMTO010000001.1 coordinate 15,595, forward strand.
ACTTTGTAAAAGTTGGTTTGCCGCTGTTCGTTATCGCATTTATCCTGGCAGTAGTAATCGTACCGATCGTATGGCCCTTCTTCCCGTGATAAAGCGCGTGTGGTAACGCAAGCTAAAACATAACTTAATTCAAAACCTTAAATACCCTCTGCTTAGGCAGGGGGTATTTTTTTGTGCTGCTTTTGCCGGCGGCGTTTTTACCCAGCAATTTGCTATGCCATATTATAATCAGTTACATTTGTGCCAAAATGTGCCGCAAAAATAAATTTTATAAAAAAATTTTATACACAAAATTTTTCGGGAATTTTTTCTGCAAAAAATGCCAAACTAAAAATTGCCCCAAAGCTTTATTAAACAGGCATTTGTCGAATTTTTGACACCTGCCGAAAATGTCGTTTGGGCGCCCCGGCAAGTATGCATAATTCTGCATTTATATACTAATATTTTGCATTAAACTAACAAGCCTATACAAAAATCTGCTTGACAATTATAAAAAAATAAGTTAACATCAAAATTGTCGTGACAAAGGCTTATGTTCTGAGACGAATTTTGCGACTAAAAAACGCTGTTGGCTGCAAAGGATAGCAGGCACCTAACCCCAAAAAACCCACCCGGTTTACAGAGCATTTGGGAATTTGGTTCCTCACCTACAGGCAGTCGGCGAATTCGTCCGCAGGCCGCACCGGGGTTATTAGCCGGCAGGCGGCTGCAATGCCAAACAAACCACAACCCTTTTACAGCAATTATTTTTTATTTTACTGACTTATAGGCTGTGGGCGCTTGGGCAGTTCAAAAGGCTGCGCCGCGAACATCAAAAGAAAAGAATCTAAAAAAAGAATCGAGGTTGCACAATGAAAGACAAGAGAATTGTTAAGCTTATTACAGTTGTTCTTTTCCTGGCGCTGTGTGCTTGGACTTACACGTCCCTCTCCGGCATCACTGCACCCGACGCTGCTGCTCTGGGCGGGGAAGAGTCCGAGGCTTATGTAACTGCATTAGCCGAATACGAGGATGCTTATCAGCACCAAACCGCACTTTTAACTTTGGGTGTTTTGGTAGTAATTGCATTTGTATTTATTACTGAATCGTTCCCGATCGCTCTGGCTGCAATGGCCATCCCCTGTTACTACGCTGTTTCCGGCATTATGCCTTGGAAGTCCGCATTCAGTGGCTTGATCGACTCCTCCGTACTTCTGTTCGGCGGTATGTTTATCGTAGGCGGTGCAATGTTCCAGACCGGTTTGGCCCAGAAGATCGGCCTTTCCTGCGTAAAGATCGCTGCTGGTTCTGAAACCAAGTTGCAGATCGTTATCATGGTAGTAACCGGCGCTATGTCCGCGTTCCTGTCTAACACCGGTACTGTTGCAGTATTGCTGCCTGTTTGCTTGGGTATTGCTGATTCTGCCGGCATGAGCCGCGCTAAGCTGTTGATGCCCCTGGCAATTATGGCTTCTTCCGGTGGTATGATCACCATGGCAGGTACTCCTCCGAATATGTCTGCTGCTGCTACCTTGCAGATGGCTGATATTCCGATCGGTTTCTTCGACTTTATCTGGTTCGGTCTGCCGATTTCCATCGTTTCTATTCTGTACGTAATGACCATTGGTAACAAGCTAATCCCCAACCGTCAGTCTGACGTTGTTGTTGAGGACGAAGAAGAAGGCAAAGTATACGATCCCAAGAAGCAGATCATCGCCGGTTTTGTTCTGGCTGTATGTATCGTTGGTATGGCTGCTTCCGATGCTATTGGCATCCCGCTGCAGGTTATCGCTATCATCGGCGGTATCACTTGTGTATTCACCGGTTGTATGACCGATAAGGAAGCTTACGAGTCCATCGACTGGACCACCATCTTCCTGTTTGCAGGTGCTATCGGTTTGGCAAATGCAATGCAGTCCACCGGCGCAGGCGAATTGCTCTCCACCAAGGTTGTTGGTGTTCTGGGCGGTTCTCCCAACCCCTACGTTCTGTTGATCGTACTGTTCCTGCTGGCCGGCGGTCTTACTCAGTTTATGTCTAACACCGCTGCTGCTGCTCTGCTGTGCCCCATCGGCTTGTCCATCGCTCAGTCTCTGGGCGCTGACCCGACGGCTGTTGTACTGTCCATCGGTTTTGCTTGCTCCGCAGCATATGTAACTCCTGTAGCAACTCCTCCGAACACCATGGTATTCGGCCCTGCAGGTTTAACCTTTATGGACTTTGTAAAAGTTGGTTTGCCGCTGTTCCTTATCACCGGCGTTCTGGCTTTGGTAGTTGTACCGATTGTATGGCCTTTCTTCCCGGGTGCTTAATCCGCTGAGATTTGCTGACGTAAATACTAAAGACTCTCTGCTTTTAGCAGGGAGTCTTTTTTTACAGCTACTGGATTTATTACGCCCGCTTTGCTATAATATTAGTGTTACTAAGCGCGGAGGTTTTTACTGTGTCTACCATACAAATTTGCCACCCGGCCCCGGCAGATGTTGCGGCAATGCAAGCCCTATGGCAGGCGGCCTTTACCGAAGATGCCCACAGCGGCTATGTTACGTGGTATTTTGCCAACCGTTTTGCGGCAACAACCACCTGGCTGCTAAAGCTTAACGGCACTGCTGCGGCTATGGCTTTTGCGCCCACCCACACACTGCTGACACCGAACGGCCCCGTAGCCGTGCCCTACCTGCAAGGCATAGCCACCTTGCCCGACTTACAGGGGCGTGGGCTTTGCCACAAGCTGCTTAGCCGCGTTTTTGCTGATTTAACGGCGGCCAATTACCCCTGCTGCGTTTTAAAGCCATTTGATGCTGCTTTTTACGAACCGTTGGGTTTTAAGTTTTTTGCTTATTTACGGCAATATAAGCTAAATTTTGCCAACTGTTTTTTGCAGCCGCCCACCGATGATATAAGCTTTGTGCAACACCAAAGCTGTGCCGCGGCAGATGATGCTGCCCAAATATATGCGGCGTGGCTTAGCCAAATACCCTGCTATGCCCGGCGCACCCCGGCAGATTTTAAGCTGCTGCTGGCCGACCATTTTAATGACCGCGGCAACCTGCTAATGGCCTATGCCGGCAACCGGCCTGTGGCCTACGCACTTTACAGCGCCACCGCCAACGGTTTGTTTATCCGCGAGCTGGCCTGCACCAACCCCCGTGCTGCTACCAATTTGCTGCGCCGTATTGCCGCCGATTACCGCGACACTGCCCCGTGTGCCCTGCTGATAGCGCCGGACGATTATCGGCTGTGTATGCCCCTGCCACAGACAACGGCCGGTTGGCAAGTTGTGCCTTTTGCTATGTATAAACCCTTGACGGCAGCACCGCAAGAATGTTACAATCAAATAAAAGATGCTTATTTTTACGAATATTTTTGATACCATATGCCTTGCAATTTAAGAAAGGAGTAAGCTATGCCCAAAAAACGGCGGCGTTTGCGGCAAGAAGCCGTGCTGATGATGTGTACGCTGGCAGTAATCGTCTGCGGCGTTATTTTGGTTGCCCCCACCCTGACCGATGACCGACAGAATAAACTGCTTGATCAGGAGGTGCGGCAAAAAATGGTCGATGCCACCAATATCAGCGAGCTTTTAACCAGTAAAGACATCAATATCGGGGAATCTACCAAAATACGCAGCCTGCTGCGCGACAAACTGCCCGCCGGTTTGTTTTTAAGCACCTTTGACATAACGCTTGACAAGCTGACCGTAAAATATGCCCTTACCGAGCGCAGCGAAAGCACGCCCGAAGCCTACGCGGCCTTTTGGACGGAGGACAACTGCCAGCAGATAATTATGTATAACACGGCGGCTATGTTTGTTTTGGTGCGCAACTTAGAGGTTATTGAAATAAACGTGGAGGGCTACGATTACCCCACCGCTCTGGTTACGCGCGGGGCGGCCAATAAAATTTTTGCCACCGACCTTGCCGCTATTACGCAGGCCGATGTTTGGCAGCAAACGTTGATAACCGACGGTGTGTATAACGATGACAACCGCGCGGCGTTTTTTGCCGAGCGCCCGCTGGCCCCTAACGATGAATTGACCGAGCTTAATCAATAAATAGCTGTAAAGAGGTGTTTTATGGATTTTCGGGAAGCTATATCTATTGAGCTGCTGCGCCGTTGCCGAACCTGTGGGCTTACCCTGCCCGGTTTGGCCAAAAAAGCGCAGGTGCCGCTTTCTACCCTAAAAAATATTGTGTCCGGCCAAAGTGTCAACCCCGGCGTGCTTACGCTGGCTGCCCTGTGCGAGGGTTTGGATACTGATTTGGCGGACTTTATTGCGGCTGCCGAACAGGCGGCCAACAGCAACGTTGAATAAAAATCAGCTAAAAGGAGCTTATTTAAAATGACAACCTTAAAATTTACTAAAATGCACGGCTGCGGCAACGATTTTATTATGCTTAACGGCTTTACGCAGGCCCTGCCGGCCGATATGGGGGCGCTGGCCGAACGCCTGTGCCACCGCAACTTTGGCATTGGTGCCGACGGTGTTATCGCTCTTACACCGGCCGATGGCTACGATTACCAGATGCGACTTTTTCAGCCGGATGGATCTGAGGCGGAAATGTGCGGCAACGGCACACGCTGTGCGGCGCTGTTTGCCCACCGCGAGGGTATTTGCACCAAAGATGAGCTTACGATGCTGACTCTGGCCGGTACTATTCGCCCTACGGTTTTGCAGGCCGATGATACCGTTGGCACCGTGCGCGTAGATATGGGCGCACCGCGCCTTAATGCGGCCGCCATACCCTGCAAGCTGGGCGGCGATACCGTAATTGATCAGTCGATAGAAGTTTTGGGTCGCGAATTTATATTTTGCGGCGTTTCGATGGGCAACCCGCACGCGGTAATTTTTTTGGACGTTGACCCCGACGGCTACCCGATTGCCACCTATGGCCCCCTGCTGGAAAAGCACGAGATTTTTCCGGCTAAGGCCAACATAGAATTTGCCCAAATTATTGACGAACACACCATAAAAATGCGCGTTTGGGAACGCGGCGTGGGCCAAACTTTGGCTTGCGGCACCGGCGCCTGCGCTACGGCCGTGGCTGCTATTTTAACCGGGCGTGCCACCGCCCCGGTTTGCGTACAGTTGGCCGGCGGCAACCTTACCATAGACTGGCAACAGGGCGGCCCCGTGTTTATGACCGGCCCCACAGCCGTAAGCTTTAGCGGAGAATTTACCCTTTGAGCGCGGCACAAAAAAAGCTGGGCATTGCCTTTGGCGGCGGTGGTGTGCGCGGTATGGCGCACGTTGGCCTTATCGAGGAGCTGGATAAACACGGTATCCGCGCCGATATGGTTGCCGGCACGTCTATAGGGTCGTTGGTGGCGGCGCTGTACGCCTGCGGCTACAAGGGCAGTTTTTTGGCCCGGTTGATGGAAAATATTAACCTTAAACAGCTTTTAGACATTAAACCTTCCTTCGATGGGTTGATGACGGGCAGTAATTACGCCGAATTTGCCCGTTTAATGACGAAAACCCGCAATATTGAAGATTTGCCGATGCCGCTGCGTATTGTGGCTACCGACTTGAACAACAGCGAAATGAAGGTTTTTGATAACGGCCCAATTTGGCGAGCCGTTCACGCTTCGTCTGCTATACCGGGCGTGTTTGTGCCGGTGGAATATCGCGGCGAAACCTATGTTGACGGTTGTCTGGTAGACAACTGCCCCTGCGCTGTTTTGCGTGATATGGGGGCCGATGTGATTATTGCGGTAGATTTAGACACCGTACAAAACCGCGAGGCCGCACCGCCCACCAATTTGGTAAACATTTTGCAGCGTTCGGTGGACGTTATGGGCAAAAAAAACAGCAGTGCCCATATGGCCGACATCTGCCTTACACCGATGACCGAATATATAACATCTGTTGACGTTAACCGCGCTGATTTTGCGCTGGAATGTGGCCGCACGGAGGCCGCCGCCCGCATTGACGAAATTTTGGAGCTGCTGAGATGAGCTGAATAACAACAAAAAAACGCCCCCTTGCGAAAAGGGGGCATTTGCAATTTTTGCATAAATATACAATTTTAGTTATTGATGAGTTTGTCCTCGCCGTTCCAGCTATACAGCTTGCGGATCTCTTCGCCAACAGCCTCGGACTGATGAGCAGCGGCCTTTTTACGCATAGCGTTAAAGTGTACCTGCCCACCGGCTTCCGACATATCCAGCAGGAACTGGTTAGCAAAGGTGCCGTCCTGAATATCGGCCAAAATCTTCTTCATTGCCTTTTTGGTATCTTCGGTAATAATCTTGGGGCCGGTTACATAGTCACCAAATTCTGCCGTGTTAGATACCGAATAGCGCATACCGGCAAAACCGCTCTGGTAAATCAGGTCAACAATCAGCTTCATCTCGTGGATACATTCAAAATATGCATTTACCGGGTCGTAGCCGGCTTCGGTAAGGGTTTCAAAACCGGCCTGCATAAGGGCACAAACGCCGCCGCACAGCACTGCCTGTTCACCAAACAGGTCAGTTTCGGTTTCAGTCTTAAAGGTAGTTTCCAAAACGCCGGCACGCGCACCGCCAATACCCAGCGCATAAGCCAACGCCAAATCTTTAGCCTGACCGGTAGCGTCCTGTTCAACAGCAATAAGGCACGGCACACCCTTGCCGGCCAGATATTCGCTGCGTACCGTGTGGCCGGGGCCTTTAGGTGCAATCATCGTAACGTCAACGTCTGCCGGGGGTTTAATAAGCCCATAGTTAATATTAAAGCCGTGTGCAAACATCAGCATATTGCCGGGTGCCAAATTGGGGGCAATATTTTCTTTATACATTTTTGCCTGCAATTCGTCGTTAATCAAAATCATAATAATATCGGCGCGTTTAGCAGCCTCGGCCGATGTATAAACCGCAAAGCCTTCTGCTTCGGCCTTGGGCCAAGACTTGCTGCCTTCGTACAGGCCAATAATAACCTCGCAGCCGGAATCCTTCAAATTTTTAGCGTGGGCGTGGCCCTGAGAACCGTAGCCGATAATGGCAATGGTTTTACCTTTAAGCAGTGCCAGCTCGCAATCTTCCTGATAATAAATTTTACCCATTGTACGTACCTCCTTGATAAATGTCCACCTCTCGAGTATCCCCCGCGAAGTTTATTCTTATATAATACAACTATCTTGCTAAAAAAACAATATTATTTTTACAATTTTTGCATAAAAATACTGCATACAATATGATTACAGACGGCCTATTATCCAACCTATAAGCATATTACATATAGATATTACAATGCTGGCCAAAATTGCCGCGCCAAAACCCATTACGTGGCAGCCCGGTATAAGCCAAACCACCAGCCACAGCATAAAACCGTTTAGCACCAGCGCAAACAGCCCCAGTGTTAACACCGTAAGCGGCAGCGCCGCCAACTGCAACACCGGCTTTATGCTAAGGTTTAGCACCGTAAACAGCAGCGCCGCCACCAGCAGGCTAAACAGGCTGCTAAAATGCAAACCGCCAACCATACGTTCGGCTACCAGCAGCGATACCGCATTGGTAAGTGCCATTATAAGCAATTGCTGACGGCTGGCCTTGGGGTTTACGTAATTGCCCTTGTTATCAATGTAACCACCCATAAAATCACCTTCCCTTAAAAATAAAGTAACCAACATACAACCAAACACCCTGCGGTTTTAGCCAATTTATCATCTGCGCCAATTTATTTTGCTTTATTATACATATTAGGCCATTTGATGATTGTTTTTTGCACTAAAATTGGCTAAAATAAGTTTAGCATTAAATTTTATAAATTGCAATATGCGGCAAGCACCGCCGCACTTTTTAAGGAGGCATTTTTTATGCAAGACCCCAGAATAACCCGTTTGGCGCAAAATCTGGTGCGCTATTCTACCAATATCCAACCCGGAGAAAAAGTTTTAATAGAGATAAACGGCGAAGCCAAAGAGCTTACCGTAGCCCTGATTAAAGAAGTTTATGCTGCCGGTGGGCTGCCGTTTGTTACCATTAAGCAGGAGGATATTAAAGAAGCCCTGCTAGGCGGCGCCACTGCCGAACAGCTACAGCTTTGTGCCAAATACGAGGCCGAACGTATGCGCGATATGGATGCCTACATTGGTGTGCGTGCCGGTGACAACAGCTTTGCTATGGCCGATTTACCGCAGGACAAAGTGGATATGTTTAACCGCCTGTGGCAGCAGCCTGTGCATATGGACATTAGGGTGCCGCATACCAAGTGGGTAATTTTGCGCTACCCCAACCATAGTATGGCACAGTTAGCCAAAATGCCCACACATCGCTTTGAGGATTATTATTTTGATGTGTGCAATTTAGACTACAGCAAAATGAGCCGCGAGATGGATAAACTGGTGGAACTGATGAACCGCACCGACCGCGTAGAAATTAAGGGCAACGGCTGCGATCTTGCTTTTAGCATAAAGGGCATACCGGCGGTAAAATGCGCCGGCGAATGTAACATACCCGACGGCGAGGTTTATACCGCCCCGGTGCGCAATTCAATAAACGGCACCCTTAGCTACAATGCGCCGTCGCTGTACCAGGGCACCACCTTTGAAAACATCTGCTTTACCTTTAAAGACGGCAAAATTACCAGCGCCACCGCCGGTGAAAACACCGCCAAGCTGAACAAAATTTTGGATTCTGACGAGGGTGCCCGCTATATAGGCGAGTTTGCTTTGGGCGTAAACCCCAATGTTACCACGCCCATTTGCGATATTCTGTTTGATGAAAAAATTCGCGGCAGCTTCCATTTTACCCCCGGCGACTGCTACGAAGATGCCGACAACGGCAACCACAGCGCCATCCACTGGGATTTGGTAAAAATACAAACACCCGATTGGGGCGGCGGCGAAATCTGGTTTGACGGCACACTGGTGCGCAAAGACGGCCTGTTTGTGCTGCCGGAGCTTGCCGGCCTAAACCCCGAAAATCTGCTGTAATTATATAACGAGAGGGCGAACAACAGATGACCCAACCAATTGATATAACCATTAGCTGGCATTATAACAACACCCACGGCCAAACGCAGGGGCAAGCCGGGCAAACCCTGTATCAGCTTATGCCCAAGGTAAAACCCGGCCAAATGCCCATAGTGGCGGCACTGTGCGGCAACCTTTTAAAAGACCTTTCTTATCCGCTGTTTTGTGATGCTGAAATTACGTGGTTAGACGGTGCCACACCCTTGGGGCGGCGCATACTGCAAAATTCGCTGGCTTTTTTGCTGGCAGTAGCCGCCCGTGAGAATTTTCCGGAATATCGGCTGCATATCTTTCATTCGCTGCGCAACGGGCGTTTTTGTCGCCTTGTGCCCGGCAACGGTATGCCGCAATTATCTGCCAATGATATTGAAAAGCTGCGGCAGGCAATGCTGGCTTTGGCCAAAGCCAACCTGCCCATAACCAAAACGCGCCTTACCCGCACCGATGCTGTAAACTATTTTCGGCAGGCAGGCGATACCTACAAGGCACAAACGCTGGCCGAACTGCCCGACAAGCAAATTACCCTGCATACCCTGCGCGGCGTAACGCGGCATATGTTCAGCAAGCTGGTGCCCAACACCGGCCTGCTTACCGATTTTAACCTTGCCCCCTTTGAGGACGGCTTTATTTTGGCTGATGCTGCCGCCCAACCGCTGGCCTACCCCAAAACGCTTAATGCCACCCTGCGTGACTACGATACCTGGATGCATACGCAGGGCGTGCGCTATTGCCCCGATTTAAATAACTATATACACCGCGACGATTTTAACAGCCTGGTTATTATGGCCGAAAACAAACAAACCCGCAACTTGCAGGATATTGCCGATGATATAAGGGCGGCTTTTCCGCGGGTGCGGCTGGTGCTTATTGCCGGGCCAAGCAGCAGCGGCAAAACATCGTTTTGCAACCGTTTGGCCATAGAGCTGCGCAGCCTTGGTTTAAAGCCCATAACACTTTCTATGGACAATTATTTTCGCAATAATGCCGATTTACCGCCTGCCGACGACGGTCTGCCGGACTTTGAAGCCGTAAGTGCCATAGATATTCCGCTGTTTAACCAACAACTAAAGCAAATGCTGGCCAACCAACCGGTTAATATGCCCGTGTTTGATTTTTTGACCGGCAGCCGCAGCCAACGCACCATACCCGTGCAGCTTACCGACGACCATATTTTGCTGGTGGAGGGCATACACGGCCTTAATGATACCCTTACCGACGAGATACCGGCCGCCAACAAGCTTAAAATTTATATATCCTGTATGACGGCGCTTAATATGGATGACCTTACGTCGATTTCTACCAGCGATAACCGCGAAATACGCCGTTTGGTGCGCGATGTTAAGTTTAGGGGTATATCAGCCGAAAAAACCCTGCTTACCTGGCAAAAAGTGCGCCGAGGAGAAGAAAAAAACATCTTTCCGTATCAGGATGCGGCAGATTTTTACTTTAACACCTCGCTTGCCTACGAATTTTCTCTGTTGGCGCCGCTTATAAAACCCAAGCTTACCGAAATAAGCGAACATAGCCCCGCTTACCCGGAGGCTCAGCGCCTGCTTAGTTTGGTAAACTGCTTTGCGGCCGGCAATGCCACCGCCGTGCCGGCGTATTCTCTGTTGCAGGAATTTTTAGGTAACAGCATTTTTGAGGTATAGATAACAGGTGTTCCTCTAATAATAGGCTTAGACCAATTTTTTGACGGAATTTTCGGCAAACAGCTAACCTATATCAGGAGGACACATTATGAAAAAGCTAACAAGCCTGCTGCTGGCTGCCCTGCTTGTGGGCGCACTGGCCGGCTGCGGCACCGATGACACTACCACCGGTGGTTCTACAGGCACCAACACCGGCACTATAAGCGGCAATTCTCTGCCTAACACCACCAACACCGGTATGAACACCGACAGTATGGGCGATTATCTTAATAATAACGCCCCTAACACCAAATACCGCGCAAATGGTATGGGCGCCGATTACGAACCCACCGGCAATGCGCTAACCGGCAAAAACTACGCCGACAGCGATTATCAGCACAGCGGCGTTACCGGGGCCAACAGTGTAAAGGCCGATATGTAAGCCGGTTTGCACGCCAAATTTAACGCAATTTAAAAGGCAGCCAACCCCGCTTGGGGGGCGCTGCCTTTTGTATATTTATGCATTTTTAATTAAAGCTCGTCGGTAAAGCTTACCGGCAAAATGCTAAGGCTAATTTCACCGGTACGTATAATTTCAATAATGCCATACTTCTTCATCAGCTCGCAAAACGAGTCGATTTTTTTACTGTCGTTAGTTATTTCAATAACCATCGCTTCGGCATTAAAGTCTATAATACGGCCCATAAACACGTTTACCAGGCTCATAATTTCCTGTCGGTATTCGTCAGACGTGCGAATTTTTATCAGCGCCAGCTCACGGCTCATAGATGCTGCCTTAGACAAATGCACCACGCGGTATACCTGCACCAGCTTTTCTATCTGCGCCATTATCTGTTCAAGCTGCCAGTCCTCGTCTATCTGCACCACCAGCGATATCCGTGTGATATTGGGTTTTTCGGTTTTAGATGCCGCAATAGATTCGATATTGTAGCCACGGCGCGATATAAGGCCGGAAACGTGGGTTAAAACACCGGGGCTGTCTTCTACCAAAACGGCAAGCTGCTTTCTCTTCATCAATAATCGCCCCCTTCAAACACCATTTCCGACAATGAGCTGCCGGGTGCCACCATAGGCATAACGTTTTCCATATCATCCACCAGCACCTCTATAACCACCGGGCCGGGGGTAGCCTGCGCCTTTTTAAGGCCCGCTGCCACATCCTCGGGTTTTTCTATGGTTATACCGGTACAGCCCATAACCTCGCCCAAGGCGGCAAAGCTCATTTTAAATTCGTGCTTGCTGGCCGACATACGGTTGTTAAAAAACATACGCTGCCACTGGCGCACCATACCAAGGCCGCTGTTATTAAGCACCAGCACCTTTACCGGCAGTTTTTCTTCGGCAAGGGTTGCCATTTCCTGGCAGTTCATCATAATGCTGCCGTCCGACGATATTATCCAAACCTCTTTATCACCGGCAGCAAACGCTGCACCCATAGCAGCCGGCAAACCATAGCCCATAGTGCCAAGGCCGCCGCTGGTTAAAAAGGTACGCGGGTATTTAAAGTCCATATATTGCGCCGTCCACATTTGATGCTGCCCAACGTCGGTGGCAATAATTGCTTCGCCGTGGCCGGTCAAATCATTAAGCGCCTGCAAAACAGCTTCGGGCTTAATAACACTGTCAGATGCTTCGTAGCTCATCGGGTGTTCGGCCTTCCACTTTTGGCAATTTGCGTGCCATTCGTCTAAATTGGCGGTTTTAGCCTCTTTAAGCAGCTCTAAAGACCATTTTAAGTCACCGGCCAGGCGGTAATCTACCCGCACATTTTTATTAAACTCGGCCGGGTCAACGTCTAAATGCACCACACGTGCCCCCGCCGCAAAGGTATTAAGCGTGCCGGTAACACGGTCATCAAAGCGCACACCCGCACCAATAAGCAAATCGGCGTGCTGCACTGCCATATTTGCCGCGTAGGTACCGTGCATACCCAGCATACCCAAATGCAGCTCATCTTGGGTGGGGTAGGCCGTTAAACCCATAAGGCTGGCCACCACCGGTATTTTGGTGCGGTTCACAAATTCGGCAATTTCTTCGGCGGCATTGGCGCTTATAACACCGCCGCCAATAAACAGCACCGGGCTGTGGCTGCGGCCGATAACGTCAATAATGGCCTGTAAATCGGCGATGCTGCCTTCTAATTTAGGCTGGTAGCTCCATTTTAAGTCGGCCAAATTCGTCGAATAATCAAATTCGCCCTCCTCCAGCAAAATATCCTTGGGGATATCTACTACCACCGGGCCAGGGCGGCCGGTGCGGGCAATATAAAAGGCCTTTTTTAACACCAACGACAAATCGTTGACATCCTGCACCAAAAAATTGTGCTTGGTTATAGGCGTGGTAATGCCCATAATATCAGCTTCCTGAAAACTGTCTTTACCGATAGAAGCCCGCGGCACCTGACAGGTTATGCACACCATCGGTATAGAATCCATATTGGCAGTGGCAATACCGGTTATAAGGTTGGTAGCCCCCGGGCCTGACGTTGATACGCAAACACCCACCTTGCCGCTGCTGCGCGCATAACCGTCGGCTGCGTGTACAGCGCCTTGTTCGTGGCGTGTTAAAACGTGCTTTAAACCACTGTCGTAAATTGCATCATACAAGGGCAATGCCTGGCCGCCCGGATACCCGAAAATAGTTTCGATACCCTCGGCCTTTATTGCCTCTACTACCATTTTTGCACCGCTTAATCGCATAGCTCCGCCTCCTTAACTGCCAGCCAAATTGCACATTCTAAGCGCATTTGGCTAATTGCACAGCCCAGCTCGTAGGGCTGCATAATATCGTGATGAAACAAATCGGCATTAGCATGACAGCCGCCGCTGCAAAAAAACCGCGCCCAACAGGTTTGGCAGGGCTTTTTGTTATAAACGTGCGCATTGCGGAACTTGTCTACCAGCTCTTTAGAGCCGGGCCACACGCCTTCATCTACCGTGCCCAGCTTATATTCTTCTCGGCCGACAAACTGGTGGCAGGGGTACAAATCACCCTCGGGTGTTACCACCATATATTCATAACCGGCACCGCAGCCGGTAAGCCGCTTGGGCAGGCACGGGCCATGCTTTAAATCTAACTTAAAGTGAAAGAAGTCAAACGGTTTGCCTGCCTCACGTCTGTCCTCAAACAGGTGGGCCAGTTTCCAGTATTCTTCTTTAAGCTGCGGCAGATCATCTTCGGTAAGCTTGCGCGGGCCATAAAGCTCCACCGCCGGCTCCATAGAAAGCCGCGGAAAACCAAGCTCCAGCCAGTGTTCTATATCTGCACAAAAATCCTTGTTATATGCCGTGTAGGTGCCGCGCACAATGGCATTGTTGCGGCTGTTCTGCGCCAAAAACGCCTTAATATTTTCCGTAACCTGCTCGTAGCTGCCGCTGCCGTCCGGGAACACCCTCTGGCGGTCGTGAACTTCGGGGCGGCCATCGTGGCTAAGCACCACGCTAACGGCGTTTTCTTCGGCCCAGGCGTCAATTTCGGGCGTTAAACCCACACAGTTGGTGGTAAAAGTAAAGCGGAAGGTTTTGCCATACTGCTTTTCGCGTTCTCGGCCGTAGGCCACCAGTTGCTTTACCACATCAATATTCAGCAGCGGTTCGCCGCCAAAAAAGTCTATTTCTAAAAATTTCCGCAGGCCGCTGTGTTCCAAAACATAATCCAGCGCTTTAGCACCGGTTTCAAAGCTCATCATAGAACGGTGACCGCCAAAGCTGCCGGTAGAAGCAAAACAGTAACGGCAACGCAGGTCGCAATCGTGGCAAATATTTAAGCACAACGACTTTAATACCGGCGCCGGCGGAATATACTTGCCCTCGTAAGCATCATTGGTAAACAACAGTCCCTGCTCTTTTAATTCCAGCAGTTCAGCGGCAATTTCCTGCTCGTCGGCCGTCAGGGCTTCGGCCTGTGCCAGCTTGTTTAACACCGCCGCCGTTGCATCATCTATCCGCATAACCGAACCGCTGTTAATGTCCAGCAGCAGCCAACCGTCCGGCACGCTAAACCAGTGCAAAAGCTGCAAATCGTCCGGCTTTATCTGCGTATTATTCATAATATGTATCCCAACCTTACTTTAAATATCTTAAAAATATATAACCAAATTTTGGCCATAAAAAAGCAAACGAGGGCGCTTAAAGCACCCCCGCAGTTTCTGCAAAAGTTATTTTTCGCAGGCCTGATTGCCAACCGTGCAAGAGGTTTTGCAAGCAGACTGGCAGGAGCTTTGGCAGTTGCCGCAGCCGCCGTTTTTAGCGTTTTCCTGCAATTTCCCTTTAAAAATGACCTGAATATGCTTAGCCATGATCATTCCTCCCATATATTTGGGGGTAGCCCCCGCAAAATTTTGCCAACAAAGCCCCAAACGGGCAACTTTGTAGTAGATTAAGTATAACATAATTTTAAGGCGGCTTCAAGGGCTTTTGTGCGGTTTTTGTTATTTAGCCTGCACAGGCTTGGCAAATTATGCATAACCTGTACTATAAACCAAAAAAAACACAAGGAGGGCTTGATTATGGCCTGTATAAATAACTGCCCGTGTAACTTTAATAGCTGTAATAACTGTAATAGTTGTAATAGCTGCGGCTGTGGCTGCAACCGCCGCCGTACCTGCGATTTTTCTAATCTGGGTATTTGGGGCAACACCTGGCCTATAGGCGGTGTTTGCTGTAGGCGTTAGGCATTATTTTTGGTAATAACAATGCCGGGCAGCAATTTGCTGGCACCAACAGGCGTTGTTGTTCATAAATATAACTAACAACAATATTAAAGGAGGTCACAAATTATGCTTACCAATTCTATCTTCGGCTCTTGTAATTCCTGTGGGTGCGGCAGTTGCGGCAATAGCTGCGGCTGCAATAGCTGCGGCAACGGTGTTTTGGGCACCAACACCGGCAGTTGCGGGTGTGGCTGCGGCAGTTGGGGCGGCAACCTCGGCTGTTCGGCGTTTAACTTTGTAGGAGATTGGGTAAATATTGTGGTAACCTTAACCGTTTTGCAGAGCATTTTGGGTTTGGTGTGCAACTGGAACTGCGGCTGCAACAACTAAACAATGCAAGGTTAGCTTAGCTTTGGGGGACGGCTGCCCACGCGGCCGCCCCTATTGCTTACAGAGGAGGAATTTTTGATGAACAAACAGGAGCTTATAGACTGCCTGCTGGATTGCAGCCGACGTTTGGCGCAGTTGGCCGAACATTTGCAAAATTGGCAGCCACCGGACGAAGCTGCCCCCACCGATATTGCTGCCGACACCATAGCTAAAGCGGTTGCAGAAGCTGCGCCCGATGAAGCTGTTGATACTGTTAATGATGCTGTTATTGATGTTAATACTATTGATGTTGATACAGCGGCACCGCCCGCCCCAACCGTAAGGGCCAGCGCAGCCAACCCGTTTGCCCGCCTGTTTGCCGGGCTAAACCCCGGCGGCACCAACCTGCCGACAGGCAGCAACCCGTTTAATCTGCTTAATATGCTGGGTGGCGGTATGCCCGGCCTTGGCAGCGGCAACCTGCCCACTACCCTGGCCGAACTGCACGACAACCCGCAAATTATGAACATTTTAAGCCAGGTAGCCGGTAACCCGCAAAGCCTTAATATGTTATCTTCGCTTACGGGGCAAAGCCCGGCAGCCCTGCAAGGGGCACTAAACAGCTTGCAGCCCACGGCAGCAGCTACACCGGCAGCAGCTACACCGGCAGCACCCGCGCCTATACCTGCGGCAGCGGCAGCCCCTATGCCGGCAGTACCATCGGCAACTGCCCACTTAGATAACCTGCTGGCCGAATGGCACTGGGGGCCATATGCCCGCGTTTGGGCACGCTAAACCGCCGCGCAAGCCTTGGTCAGCCTATAAAAAACCACCGGCACAGCCCTTGCATAAAAGGCATACCGGTGGTTTTGTTGTGTTTTAAGCTTATCAGTCTACCAATTTAGCCGCAGCCAACAGGGCAGCTTCGGCATCGGTGGCAATTTTAGCCATAATATCAGCTATTTTGCCGCCGCCGGTTATCAGGCCGGATATTTGCCCGGCCATAAGGCAGCCGTTTTCCACATCGCCGCGCTTGGCTTTTAACAGGCCCTCTGCCGCCAAAGCATCACGCTCGGCCTCGGTGCCCGGTATTTTTTCCAGCTCGGCATATTTAAGCACCATAGTATTTTTAAGCGACCTTACCACGTGCGACGTACCGCGCCCGGTAACAATAGTTTCAGTATCTATGGCGTTAATAATGCGCTGTTTAAAGGCATCGTCTATCGGACATTCATCGGCTACCATAAAGGCCGTGCCTATTTGCACACCCACGGCGCCCATAAGCAGCATAGCCGCCATAGCGTTGCCGCTGGCAATACCGCCTGCCGCCAAAACCGGTATATCTACTGCTGCCAAAACCTGCGGCAGCAGCGCAAGGGTAGTCATTTCGCCAACGTGCCCACCGGATTCCGTACCTTCGGCCACCACGGCGTAAGCACCGGCCTTAGCCGCCTTTACTGCGGCACGCACATTGGGTATAACCGGTATAACCTTTACACCGCCCGCCAAAAGCTCCGGCATATAGGGGGTGGGGTCTCCGGCACCGGTAGTAACCACCGGCACCTTATTTTCCACCACAATTTTTACCATCTCTTTTATTTCGGGCGTTTGCAGCATAAGGTTAACGCCAAAGGGTTTATCGGTAAGCTGCTTACAGCGTTTTACCTCGGCTTCTACCTGAGCAGCCGTAAGGCCGCTGCTGCATACCAAACCCAGCCCGCCGGCATTGCTGGCTGCTGCTGCCATTGCACCGTCGGTAATGTAGGCCATACCGCCGGAAAATATCGGGTATTTAAGCCCTAAATCTTTACATAAAACACTGTTAATGCTCATATTATCTCCTTTTTATAAAAAAATTATAAAAATTTATAAAAATCAGTCCTGTTTGGTAATATATTCTATGCCGCCCATATACGGTACCAGAACATCGGGCACCTTTACGCTGCCATCGGGTTGCAGGTAATTTTCCAAGATTGCTGCTACTGTGCGGCCAACTGCCAAACCGGAACCATTAAGGGTGTGAACATATTCCGGTTTGCTTTTAGCGTCACGACGGAAGCGAATGTTAGCGCGGCGTGCCTGATAATCTTCAAAGTTAGAGCAGGAGGAGATTTCGCGGTAGATACCGGCGCCTGCCATATAAACCTCAATATCGTAGGTTTTGGCCGAACTAAAGCCTAAATCGCCGCCGCACAAGGTAACCACCTGATAAGGCAGACCCAGCATTTGCAGCAGAACCTCGGCATCGTGGGTAAGAGATTCCAGCTCATCGTAGCTGTTTTCCGGCTGGCAGAATTTTACCAGTTCTACCTTGTTAAACTGGTGCTGACGAATAATACCGCGGGTGTCGCGCCCGGCAGAACCGGCCTCGGCACGGAAGCAGGCGGAATATGCACAGTGATGAATAGGCAGCTTGTCGCCCTCTAAAATTTCATCCGCATACAAGTTGGTAACCGGTACTTCGGCAGTGGGTATCAAATAATAATCGGTGCCTTCAATATGAAACATATCTTCGGCAAACTTGGGCAACTGGCCGGTACCGGTCATAGCCTTGCTGTTTACCATATAAGGCGGAAAAATTTCAACGTAGGTTTTGCTGGTGTGGGTATCCAAAAAGAAATTGTAAACCGCACGCTCTAAACGCGCACCCAGCCCACGATAAACGGTAAAACGGGCACCGGCAATTTTAGCAGCACGTTCAAAGTCTAAAATATTCAGGTCAGTAGCAACATCCCAGTGGTTTTTGGGCTCTGCAATCTGCGGCAGCTCGCCCCAACGGCGCTGCACCGGGTTATCGGCATCGGAATTACCAAAGGGTACACTTTCATTAGGGATATTGGGAATCGCCAGCAGCTCTTTGCGTACAGTTTCTTCGGCCTCGCGTACTTTGTTGTCCAGCTCGCTGATAGTATCGCCCAAAGCGCGCATTTTATCCATAATTTCGGTAGCATCCTGGCCGCTTTTTTTCAGCATACCAACCTCTTTAGAGGCGGCATTTTTTTCGGCCTTCATAACTTCTACTTCCGCCAACAGCTCTTTGCGGGCAGCTTCGGCCTGCAAAAAACGGCTAAGGTCTACCTGAATGTTACGTTTTTTCAACTTTTCTACCACCAGTTCGGGGTTGGCAGCTACAAATTTAGCATCTAACATAATAAAATACCTCCATAAATAACTTGTAACAATTTGTATAAATATAAATAATTATAATAATAACAATTTAGCCAATGCGTTAACATCTTCAACAAAAAAGTCCGGCTCGGCCTGCTTTAAAGTGGTGCCAAATACCCCCCAACCTACACCAATAGTAGCCATACCGGCGGCCTTACCGCAGGCAATATCTACCGGGGCATCACCGATAAAAACCGCATTTTTGGGGTCTACTGCCATTTTTTGCAAAGCCAGCAGGGCCGGCTCAGCATCGGGTTTATGTTTAACAGAAGCATCACAACCCAAAACAGCGGTAAAATAATCTTTTATGCCTAAAAGCTCCATCGACCAATCGGCACCCCACTGATGACGCGAGGTGACAATGGCCAGCGCTACGCCGGCCTGTTGCAGCTTGCTTAGCAGCGTAGGCACACCGGGAAAAGGCTTGATCATTTTGGGCATATAAAGCAGGTTAAATTCGCCAAAATTTTTAATGTACTCATCTTCTCGGCCGGGAGCAAAGCAGGCGGCAGTTTCGACAAGCGGCTTGCCGATAAAGGCTGATACTTCGTCTTTATTCCACGGCAAACCCATTTTTTTATGTGTTGATTCGGAGCTTTTTAAAATCATGGCCACACTGTCTGACAATGTGCCGTCCAGATCGAAAACTATTCCGCTGAATTTAGGCATAATATCATCCCCCTTAAACGCTCATACAATTTTATTTTATTTTTATGGATATTTATACATTTTATGAAGCCCGCACCCTATATACCTTGGCAGGCATCCTTGATTAAAGCGGCGCGGATTTTGATTGAAATAACGAACCCAAAGTCAAGGAATTGCAAGAGTGGTACAGATGCAAGGAACAGAATTTCGAGTCAACAGAGGCGTACTTAATGTACGCCGACAAGCGAGAAATTATATGACACAGCAGATGGAGTGCTATTGGACTTCCGCTCTAAAAGGTGGAGTTAGGTAACAAAATAGCAATAATCCTCTCCAACTCCTCGTCGCCGTAATATTCCAGGGTAATTTTGCCGTGCGATTTTTTGCCGCCGGCTTTACCGATACGCTGCACGTTAACCTTGGTTTGCAGTTTATCGCGCAGCTTTTCTTCTACGGCTTGCAGCAGCAAATCTTCGGGCGGCGCCGGAGAAGGCGGCGTCAGCTTTAGCAGCTTTTTTTTGGCCAATTTGTGCAGCTCTTTGGGGTCTTTGGCCAGCGCTTCGGTTTGCCGCACCGATAATCCCTCGTCCTGCACACGTTCGGCCAGCAGCAGTCTATCTTCGGCATTTTCCAACATCAACAGGGCACGCCCGTGGCCGGCGGTTAAATTGCCCTTAACTATCAGCGCCTGAATTTCGTCCGGCAGGGCCAAAAGCCGCAGGGTGTTAGCCACATACACACGTGATTTTCCCAGTTTTTCGGCCAGTTGCGCCTGTGTATAGCCGTAATTGTCCAAAAGCTCGCGGTAAGATGCTGCCTCCTCAAGGGGGTTAAGCTCCTGCCGCTGAATATTTTCAATCAACGCAACAGCCAACGTAACCTCGTCGGCCAGCTCTTTTACAATCGCCGGAACCGTCTTTAAACCGGCCAGCTTAGCCGCTCTGTAACGTCTTTCGCCGGCCACTATTTCAAAATTGCCGCTTTTGCCAACGGGGCGCACCAAAATAGGCTGCAAAACGCCCTGCTCTTTAATGCTTGCGGCCAGCTCGTTAAGCTTACCCTCGTCAAAACGGCGGCGCGGCTGATCCGGATTAGCAATGATTTTATCTAATTTTAGCTGCATAACGCGCTCGCCCGGTGTTTCCGTCTGCTGCACCTGCTGTATCGGTGCCATATCACCAAACAAAGCGTTTACGCCGCTGCCCAAACCTTTTTTACCCATAGTGTTCACTCCTGAATACTAAATATTCTTACAGATTTTATGTATTATTATGCTTATTCGGTGCGCTCTATAACCAGCCGGGCAAGCTGTTGATAGGTTTCGGCACCTTTGCTTTTAGGGTCGTAATAGCTTATCGGCATACCATGGCTTGGAGCTTCGGACAGGCGAACGTTACGCGGAATAAACACGTTAAAAACCAAATCGCCAAAATGCTCTTTTACCTGATCTACCACCTGCGCGGCCAAATTTACCCGCGAATCAAACATAGTTATAAGCACGCCCAAAATTTTTAACTGCGGGTTTAACCCCTGACGCACCTTCATAAAGCTGGAAAACAACTGCTGCAAGCCCTCTAAAGCGTAATATTCGGCCTGCACCGGTATAATTATACTGTCGGCCGCGGTAAGCGCGTTAATGGTAAGCAGCCCTAAAGAAGGCGGACAATCTATCAGCAGGTAATCGAACGCCGGCGCTACGTATTCCAGCCCCATAAGCAGGCGGCGTTCGCGCTGTTCCATAGTTACCAGCTCAATTTCGGCACCGGCCAGGTTAATATCTGCCGGCAAAACATAAAGCTCGCCAAATTCGGTCGGCAAAATAACATCTTCGGCCTTATCATCATCTACCAGCATAGTATAAATACTGCCGTTAAGCGTTCGGCGGTTTATGCCAAGGCCGCTGGTTGCATTGCCCTGCGGGTCTAAATCTACCACCAGCACTTTTTTGCCGGCCCGCACCAGCGCATCTGCCAAATTGATGACCGTAGTGGTTTTAGCCACACCGCCCTTTTGATTGGTAACAGCAATAATTTGTCCCATAACGGCACCCTCTTTTTCCCAAAATCTACAAATTAAAAAGGCTTACGTTTTATAGCACCACTGTTGCGCGGCAGTTCGCGGCGGCAGGGCACCACCTTTTTTATTTCTATTACAGCGCGGGCTTCGCCGTTGGGCAGCTTATATTCGGTAACACCTTCTAAGCGCCCACCCAGTTGAAATATCGCGTTTTCGGCAGCGTCTAATTCTTCCTTATAATTAGCACCTTTCATCGCCAAAAAGCTGCCGCCCATTTTTACCATCGGCATACAATATTCGGTAAGCACATTTAACGGTGCCACGGCGCGTGCCGTCGCAAAGTCAAATTTTTCGCGGTAAATTACGCGGTGGCCGGCTTCTTCGGCCCTAAAGCGGCCAATAGCAATATTATTTACGTTGATATTGCCGCAGGCAAATTTAACAAATTCATAGCGCTTGTTCAGTGCCTCGATAACCGCAATTTTGTGCGCAGGGTGTGTAATTGCCAGCGGAATAGCCGGCATACCGGCGCCGGTGCCAACGTCCATAAGCATTTTGCGCGGGTAGTTTTCAATAAACGGCGACAACATCAGAGAATCTATAATATGCTTAATTGCAAATTCCTCAGCATCGGTGATGGCCGTAAGGTTAATGTTGGCATTACTGCGCACTACCATTTCATAATAATCGGTAAGCTGCTCCAACATTTGTTCGTCAAAATCTACGCCGGTTTTGCCGATATGCTTTTGCACCACCTTAGCAAAGGTATCGCGGTCTATTTTTACGCCGTCTAAAGTAAGGTTTTCGTCCTGCGTGCCGCCTCTGTCTTCACCAAAAGTGTAGCTCGCCGGGGTTTTAACCTGCTCGGTGCGGTTTTTCTTAAAAAAATCAAACATTGCCCTCTCCTGTGTTCCACGTGAAACATTGTTTTACATTATATTTTTATCGTATCTTAGATGTATTCTACTTTTATGCTTTAACTTCCTGCTTTTGGCGCAGCCAAATCAACAAAACAGCAATATCCGCAGGAGAAACGCCGGTTATGCGCCCGGCCTGCCCCAGATTATCCGGTTTAACCTCGTTTAATTTTTGCCGTGCCTCCAGGCTGAGGCCCTCTATTTGCAGATAATCAACGTTTTGCGGCAAACGCTTGCCTTCTAACTGCCTGAATTTTTCTACCTGAATTTGCTGCTTGGCAATGTAGCCGGCATATTTGGCGTCAACATCCAACTGTTCGGCAACATCGGCCACCACCGGTGTAAGGTTAAGCAGACGGCAAACCTGCGCATAGGTTATACCGGGACGGCACAAAAGCTCCCAGGCGCGTATACCGCCGTTAAGCTGCGGCATATTAAGCTCTTGCAGCAGCTCAGCCAAGCCGGGGGTATCGTTTTTAATTACTGCGGCCTGCAAATCGGCTTTTTCGGCAACAACCGCCGCCATTTTAGCCGACAACCGGTCAACATCGGCCTGCGGCACCAAACCAAGCCCGTGCGCCTTAGCCGTCAGACGTTGGTCGGCATTATCGTTGCGCAGCAGCAGGCGGTATTCCGCCAAAGATGTAAACATACGGTAGGGCTCGGTAACACCCTTAGTCACCAGATCATCGATCAGCACGCCCAAATATGCTTCATCACGGCCCAGCAGCAGCGGCGGCCTCCCCAACAGGCTAAGCGCCGCATTGGCACCGGCATACAGGCCTTGCCCTGCGGCTTCTTCGTAGCCCGATGTACCGTTTATCTGGCCGGCGGTATAAAGCCCCGGCACCGTTTTTACCTCTAAGGTGCGCTTTAATTGCGTTGGGTATACAAAATCGTATTCTATGGCGTAAGCCGGGCGAATTATTTTGACGTTTTGCATACCGGGTATGGTGCGCATAAAGGCATACTGTACATCTTCGGGCAGGCTGGTAGACATACCCTGCACGTAATATTCGTTGGTATTAAGCCCTTCCGGCTCTAAAAACAACTGATGATGCGGATTATTGGGAAAACGCCGCAGTTTATCTTCTATCGATGGGCAATAGCGCGGCCCAATACCCTTAATCTGGCCGGAATACAGCGGGCATCTGTCCATATTATCTAAAATGGCCTTGTGTGTGTCGGCGTTGGTGTAAGTAAGCCAGCAACTGATGTTAGGACGCGGTGCTGCCAACTGCGGCTTGCTGTGCGAAAAATACAGCTCGCCCTCGTCACCTTTTTGCTCGCTCATACAGCTAAAGTCCAGCGTATCACGGTCTACACGCGCCGGGGTGCCGGTTTTAAACCGCCCCAGCTTTAAACCCAGCTTTTGCAGGCTATCTGACAAATAAGCTGCCGGTGGGTAGCCTGCCGGGCCGGACGGATAAGCGCAACTGCCCATAATAACGCTGCCCTTTAAATAGGTGCCGCTTGTTATAACCAGCCTTTGGCATTTATAAACCGCGCCGGTTCTAAGGCGTATGCCGCTTACAGCACCGTCGGTTGTTAAAATATCAGTAACCTCGCCCTGCTTAATATCCAGCCCAGGTGTTTGCTGCAAATAGCTAAGCATAGCCTGTTGATACGCCTTTTTATCTATTTGGGCACGCAGAGCCTGCACTGCCGCGCCTTTGCTGGTATTAAGCCGCCGTATCTGAATTTGCGTTTGGTCGGTTATTTTGCCCATAGCACCGCCCATGGCGTCAATTTCTCGCACAATAACACCCTTGGCCGGCCCACCTATAGATGGATTGCACGGCGCCATAGCCACACTGTCCATAGACAGCGTTACCAGCAGTGTGCTTACACCAAGGCGCGCTGCCGCCAAAGCAGCTTCGCAGCCGGCGTGCCCGGCACCAATAACGGCTACATCATATTTGCCTGCAACAAAAATATCGCGGTCATTTTTTTCTGATAATTCTGTCACCTTACGCCTCCATACTAATGTTTCATGTGAAACATTTTACCACAGCAACGCCCCATTTGCAATATCTGCACCACGCCCCGCATAATAAAAATGCAGACCATACACAGCCTGCATTTTTGTAATATTTTGTAATATTTTTGCAAATATGCTTATTTACCCAAACAAAACCGAGAAAAAACCCGGTCAATAATATCATCGGCAGCAGCCTCACCGCTGATTTCGGCCAAAGCCTGCCACGCCGTTTGTAAATCAACGCTAAGCATATCCGCATCAAAATATTCGGTATGCGCGGCGGCATCCTGCATAGCACGGCGGGCGGTTAACAGTGCTGCCTGCTGGCGTTCGTTAAGCAAACAGGTAAGCGGCTCGCCACCGGAATTTTGCGCCAGCAAACCAACTATCTGCTGCTTCAGCTCGTCTAAGCCGCCGCCCTGCTTAGCCGATATTGTCAGCACACATATATGCGGTGCCTGCTGCTGTATGGCGACAAGCTGCCGCGCCTGCTCTGCCGGCGTACAAATATCCGCCTTGTTAAACAACACCAGCATTGGGCGGGCGGCGTTATCCTTTATAATGTCCAGCCAAAAATCATCTATGGGGCGGGCAACATCAAGCAGCAACAACACCAAATCGGCCTGTGCCAAAACCCGTCGGCTGCGCTCAATGCCGGCCTGTTCCACAATATCATCGGTTTGGCGTATACCGGCGGTGTCCACCAGCTTCAGCGGCCAACCGTTAAGCGTATAGTATTCTTCTACGGTGTCGCGGGTGGTGCCGGCAACCTGCGTAACTATCGAACGTTCTACCTGCAAAAGGGCGTTAAGCAGGGTAGATTTACCGGCATTTGCCGGCCCGATAATGGCGGTAAGCACACCGTCGCGCAGCAGCCTGCCCTCTTTGGCGCGGCTTAGCAGCTCATCTACCACCGCCTGCACATTAGCCAGCTTATCGGCCAGCCCAGCACCCGGCGCAGTGTCCTCGTGTTCCTCCGGGTAATCTATCAACAGCTCCAGCTCGGCCAGCATATCCAGCAGTTTATCTGCCGCCCGGGCAATTTGCTGCTTTAAGCTGCCTGCCAACTGCTGTTCGGCCGCCTTTAAACCTTCGGCAGTTTTAGCTTCTATAATATCTATCACCGCTTCGGCCTGGTCTAAAGACATTTTACCGTTAATAAATGCCCGTGATGTAAATTCTCCGGGGCCGGCAGGGCACGCCCCCGCCGCAAACACCGCCGACAGAATTTCCCGGCAAACAACATAACCGCCGTGACACTGAATTTCTGCCACATCTTCACCGGTATAAGAATTAGGCCCGGGCATATACACAGCCAGCGCTTCATCTAAAATATCACCGGCAGCACTGTACACACGGCCAAGGTGCATATAGCGCGGCTTAAAGCTTTGGCCGCTGTGCGGCTTAAACACTGCCTGCAATACCGGCAGTGCATCGGTGCCGCTAATACGTATAACCCCAATACCGCCGGTGCCCGGCGGCGTAGCTATGGCGGCAACAGTTTGGCCCAGCATAAAATTCCCCCTATAAAAAGGCTGCCCCCAAGGAGCAGCCCAATTTGTTTTATTTAGCGTGCCCGCTTAATAATAATTTTGCGGTACGGTTCTTCGCCTACGCTTACAGTCTTAATATCCTCATCATCCTGCAAGGCAATGTGGATAATACGACGTTCGTGCGGGCTCATCGGCTCTAAAATAACGTCGCGGTCGGTGCGGCGTGCTTTATCAGCCATTTTTTTAGCCAGGTTGGTAAGTGTTCTTTCACGCTCGGCACGGTAGTTTTCTACATCCAGCACAATGCGGGTTTTATCTTCAAACTGGCGGTTTACCGATAAATTGGTAAGATACTGCAAAGCATCAAGAGTTTCTCCGCGGCGGCCGATAATAGCACCCAAACCCTTGCCTCTAAAGGTTATCCAGATGATACCGTCTTTTTCTTCTACCTCGTGGGTAGGAATAACCTTTAAGCTTTTAAAAATAGGCTGCAAAAAGGCAATGGCATCACGTGCCGGGTCGTTTTCATTATAAGATACACGCACAACTGCATCTTTGCCGCCAAACAGACCCAAAACACCCTTAGCGCCGGGGTCAATAACCTCTACCTCAACATCATTAAAACTGCAACCAAGCTCGGCTACGGCTAATTCTACAGCGGCATCCACAGTTTTTGCGGATTTTTCGATCACTTTCATTATGTTACCTCCTCTGATTGCTTGTACAAGCAATGCAGGTAATTACTTTCTGGTTCTGCGGCGGTGCTGCTTAGCTGCGGCAGGCTTAGCCTCAGCATCGGCTGCCTTATCTTCGGCGGCTTTTGCTTCTTTCAATTCTTTATTATGGCGGCGCTGCTCGCGGTTAGCTCTAACCTGCGCCTTAGAATTTTTGTTGGCCTGCTGCTCTAATTTTAAACGTTTTTCTTCGGTAAGCTCCTGCTGGCGTTTTTCCATACGGGCTTTTACGGGTTTGGTAACAACAATTTGCTGCAAAATACCAATAGCCGTAACAGAAAGCCAGTAAATACACAAAAACGCAGGGAACTTAGCAGCCATCCAGGCCATCATTGCCGGCATGGCAATTACCATATACCACTGCATAAACTGCTTTGGTCTGCCACTTATTACCAAACTTTGTATAAGTGTGCTGGCACCTACCAAAAATACCATTATATAAGTGGTATCCACCTGCGCCAAATCAGGTATCCAAAAAAAGCGGTAATATTCCGGGTTAGAAGGTACAAAGTTGCTTAAGCCCCTGTATAAGCCGATCAAAATAGGGAACTGAATAAGCATAGGCAAGCAGCCGGCCATAGGGTTAACACCGTAATCCTGATACAGCGTCATAGTTTTTTGCTGCATAACCTCGGGGTTGTTGGCATACTTGGCTCTTATTTCTTCTAACTGCGGCTGAATTTGCTGCATAGCAATGGTAGACTGCATTTGCTTAAAGTTTAGCGGCAGCAGCAACATACGTATTACCACGGCAATTACGATAATTGCCACAGCATAGCTGGGAAACCCCAAACTCATAGTTATCTGAAAAAGTTTTTCCAGACAACCCGAAACAAATTCATCAAACATTAGTAAATTCCTTTTTATGTGTTACACTTTTAATGTAGCGATACTTTCAATTTAATAAAAAACAGCTATTTAACAGGGTCATACCCACCTTTGTTAAAGGGATGACACCTTAATATGCGCCGAAAGGCCATCCACCCGCCCTTTAGCGGGCCATATTTGGTTATGGCATGTATGGCATAGGCCGAACAGGTAGGATAAAACCTGCACCTTGCACCAATATACGGCGAAATAAACCACTGATAGCATTTTATCAGCAGTATCATTAAAAACTGTATAAGCCGCAACGGCGCGGCGATAATTTTTTTTAAGGGCATAGCAATTACCCCAAAGCCAAAAGCCGCTTTAAAGTGTTATCTGGGCTTTAGCCCGGCGGCATTTACCGCTTTTTTTATACGGTTGCGAAGGCTCTCCACTGTTTGCTCCTTCGCGGCCTGCCTTGCTATAAGTACATAATCATACCCCGGCACAAAAGCCGCAAGCTCTAATCGGCAGGCTTCTCTCAGCCTTCTTTTTACAAGGTTGCGCTCCACGGCTTTGCCTATCTTTTTAGATACCGAAAAGCCTATGCGCATACCCTTTTTGGCATACGATTGCCTGTAGCATAACACAAAGGCCGGATTTTTCAGCGACTTTCCGCTTTTATATACCCGCCGAAAATCCTGCCTTCTTTTTAAACGGTTTTCCTGCTTTAACATAGCTTACACTTCTCTATTAAACTGATTATAGCGGTTTGCCGGCAATTAAGCAGACAAAACCTTGCGGCCCTTTGCACGGCGGCGGGCTAAAACCTTGCGGCCGTTTTTGCTGCTCATTCTGGCCAAAAAGCCATGAACTCTTTTATGCACGCGGTTTTTCGGCTGATAAGTTCTTTTCATCATCAATCCCTCCATTCTTTATGATGATCTTCCATAATTATCCCTGATATTGTGACTAAGCCCGGCTGTTGTTTGCGGCACATTTGCCATATTTGCCCACACTTGGCCATAGTAACAGGTAAATTATATCATAATCAAAAATATGCTTTTTGTCAAGACCATATTAAAAAAAGATAATTAAATTAGTTTTAACTTTTCCACAAAAATGCATTGCAAAAGTGGATAATTTTTGGTATTATAAATAAGCAATTGATTTTGGGGCGGCATTTTGTCCCCAAAGTGGGGATTGTTTCCCCAATTTTGTTAATATTTACAGGTGATTATTATGAAGTACGAGCTTTGGCCGCAAATTTTGCAGGAACTTGCGGCACATTTAAGTCAGGAAACTATAAACCGCTGGTTTATGAACGTTATTGATGCGGAAAAAAACGGCAACACCTTATATCTAAAGGTACATACCGAAACCCAGGCCGACTGGATGATAAACCATTACACACCCTTTTTGCAGGAAAGTGTTAATAAGGTTGCCGGCGAATCTTTAGACATAAGCTACATAACCAACGATGATGCCGCAGCCGGCCGTATGGAGCCGGCGCAGCAAACGCCCATATCCTTCAGCGACAGTTATTCTTTTGCGCAAAACAGCAACATAAGCCGCTTTAACCCGCGCTACACCTTTGAAAGCTTTGTGGTGGGCAGCAGCAACCGTTTTGCCCACGCCGCCGCTTTGGCCGTAGCCGATAAACCGGCCAAAAATTATAACCCGCTGTTTTTATATGGCGGCAGCGGCCTTGGCAAAACCCACCTTATGCACGCCATTGCACACCGCATATTGTCGGTTAGGCCCAACACCAACATTTTGTACACCTCTACCGAAACCTTTACCAACGACTTTATAGTTATGGTACGAGACGGCAAAATGGACAACTTTAAAGACAAATATCGCTACACCGATATTCTGCTGATTGACGATATTCAGTTTTTGGCCGGCAAAGATAAAGTGCAGGAAGAATTCTTCCACACCTTTAATGCTTTGTATGAACAGGGCAAGCAGATAGTTATCAGCTCGGATAGAAACCCCAAGGAAATTGCCACGCTGGAAGAACGTCTGCGTTCTCGCTTTGAAGGCGGCCTGATAACCGATATTCAACCGCCGGATTTAGAAACCCGTATTGCTATTTTGCAGTATAAAGCCAAAATGGAAAATCTTAAAATTACCGAAGATTCCATAAGCTACATTGCCAGCAATATTCCTTCTAACATCCGCGAGCTGGAGGGCGCACTTAACCGTGTAAAATATTATGCCATTGTCAACGAATCTAAAATTATTGATTTGGGACTTACGCAAAAGGCTATGGACGATATTTTGCCCAACAAAAAACGCCAGGCTCTAACCCCGGCGCTGATAAAAGACAGTGTTGCCAGCTACTTCAACATTCAAAGCAAAGACCTTGCATCGCCCCGGCGTGACCAGAGCATTACCAAGCCGCGGCACATTGCCATGTATCTGTGCCAGACGCTGCTTAATATGAGCCTAAACGAAATAGGGGAAAACTTTGGCAAGCGCGACCATACCACCGTGCTGCACGGCACCAAAAAAATTACCAACGATTTGCAGACCGACGTTAACCTGCAAAAAAACATAAAAGAGCTTACCGAGCTGATAACCGGCTAAGCTGTTAACACCAAAATTTAAAAAAGCTTTTCATCTGGAAAACAGGTGAAAAGCTTTTTTTGTGCAGCAAAACAGTGTAAATATTAAAGGTTGTATTTTTTGGGGATATATAGTATAATAACCCTACAACGTTTTTGGTTATCCACAGAGTTTTTAACAATTCTGGAAAACTTTTAAACTTTACACGTTGATTTTTTGGGGATTATAAAATTCGGTGTTGGATAATTGATTTTTTTCAACAAAATGTTTATAATTTTTAACAGGCTTTTCCCAGCCGTCAAAGCCGCACGGTTTCTGGTTTTCCAGAGGTTTTAAACATTTTTAACAACACCTAATACTACTACTGCTAAACTTTATAATAATAATAATATATGCAGCGTAAATTTTACTTATTACCAATTACACAATTTTTAAGGAGACCGCTATGAATTTTAACTGCCAAAAGGAAGATCTGCTTTACGGCGTACAGATAATCGGCAAAGCCATATCTTCTAAAAACACCATGCCCATACTTAACGGTATATTGATTATTGCCGAAGACCAGCAAATTACACTTAGAGCAACCGACCTTGATATTGCTGTTCAATGTTCGGTACCGGCCGATGTAGCAGAGGAGGGCAAGCTGGTTATTGCCGACGGCAAACGTTTTATTGACATTGTACGCCAGTTGCCTAACAACAATATCAACATAAGCCTGATAAACGACTGTGATATTAACATTAACTACGGCATTTCTTCTATCAATGTAAAAGGCTTTGAAAGTGAACAGTTTCCGCAGTTGCCCGATATGCAGGGTGATGTAAGCGGCACTATGCCGGGCAGCGTGTTTGCCCGCGTTACCAAGCAAACATCTATTGCTGCTGCCAATGATGATATTCAGCCGATACTTACCGGCATTATGATGGACATTAAAGGTGCCGATGTTAATTTTGTGGCAACCGATTTTCATCGCCTTACCATGACCAAAAGCGTATGGCAAACCGCCAACACCGCCGCAGTGCAGGTTATTGTTCCGGTAAAAACCATGTTAGAGGCTGCTGCCCTGGCAGACGGCGAAGAAGTTGTGGAGCTTACCATTAACCGCAGCAATATTTGCTTTACCATTGGTTCTACCATTATAATCTCGCGGCTTATCTCCGGTCAGTTCCCGGACTATATGTCGATTATACCCAAAGAGGAAATTCTGGTACACCGGATTTTTGTTGATAAAAACCTGCTTAACAGCTCGCTTAAACGTGCCAGCATTTTAAGCAAAGATGCCAACAATACCGTAAGGCTGGAATTTAAGCCCGAACAGATTATTATGACGGCCAACACCAGCGAAATCGGCAATATCAGAGAAATTATACCTGCTAACGTTGCCGGTGATGACCTGCTGGTTGGTTATAACCTTAAATATATTTTAGACTTTTTGCGTGTAAGCACCGGCGACGGCGTATACCTTAAGCTGTCCGGTAATCTTACCCCCGGCACTATGACTGAGGAAGATAACGAAGGCTTTGTTTATATTATTTTGCCTTTAAGATTGGTTTAATTAAAATATAATAGCGTTGGTGTAAAATTATGCATAAAGTAACAGTTCAAAGGTTCCCCATAACGGTGGTGCAGTTTTTAAAGTGGGCCGGTGCGGTGTTAACCGGCGGCGAAGCTAAAGAGCTGGTGAGAGAGGGTTACATAAAGGTTAACGGCAGCGTGTGCAGCGTTGCCGGGCATAAGCTGGCCCCCGGCGATACCGTAGAAATTTTGGGAGAAGAAGATATTTGCTATTTGGTGGCACAGGAATAAAAAAAGTAGGCGTACAAGCTTTGTGCGCCTATTTGTTTCGGTAAAAATATAATGTTTTACATAATATTTGGCAGAGGAGGAAGAAAGGTTGCTGCAATTAAATAATTTGCTGCTGCGTAATTTTCGCAATTATAAAGAACAGCAGCTTAATTTTCATCCTAAGCTTAATATTATTTGCGGTGATAACGCTCAGGGCAAAACCAATTTGTTAGAAGCTATTGCCTATTTAAGCCTGGGATCATCGTTTAGAGAGCAAAGCGAGGATAAAATAAAAAACCGCAACAGTGACTTCTTTTTTTTAAAAGCCCTGCTTTGCACCAAAGACGGTGAACACAGCCTGTCGGCAGGGTATCAGCGGCGGCAGCGCTTTTGGAAGAAGGACGAAGTTCCCTGTAAAAAAATAAGTGAAGTAGCCGGCTTGTTGCATACGGTGGTTTTTCAGCCGGAAGATTTGGAGCTGGTTAAAAAAGGGCCGGAGATAAGGCGCCATTTTTTGGATAGGGAAATGATACAGCTTTACAGCGGCTACCATATTTATTTGGGCAATTATAAAAAAGCCCTGCTGCAACGCAACAATTTTTTAAAGCAGCTTGATTTTACCGTAAAAGATGCCGATGAGCAGCTTGCGGTTTGGGAAGAACAGCTTGCCAAAAACGGTGCCCAAATAATTTATCGGCGGCAAAAAATTATTGAAAGGCTGGGCCAAATAAGCCGGCAAATACACAGCGACCTTACCGGCGGTGCCGAAGAATTGACCATAAAGTATGTTTGCGGTGCTGCGGATGTTGGTACACTGCCGATGCCGGCAGAACAAATTGCCGAAAACCTGCGGCAGGCGTATGCTGCCGGGCGGGATGAGGATAAGCGACGGCGTTTAACATTGCTTGGCCCGCACCGCGACGATTTTAGAATTTATATTAACGGCACAGATGCGCGCTACTTTGGTTCTCAGGGGCAGCAGCGCACGGCGGCTTTGGCCTTAAAGCTTTCGGAAGTTGAATTGGTGTGGCAGGAATCTGTCTATTACCCGCTGCTTTTGTTAGATGATGTGTTTTCGGAGTTGGATGCCGGCCGCCGCAAGGCACTTTTGCGGCTTATGCTTAATAAAGCACAGATATTTATAACCGCAACCGAAGCAGGCACCGATTTAAGCGCGGTGCCCAGTGTGGATTATTTTATGTTTAATGTGCAAAACGGGCTGGCAAGGCGTGTTTAAATAAAGCTTTTACAGAGGTTTTAAACAGCAAGTACAGGTAATTTACCGCAGTGGGCTGCTAAAAGCCGTTAAAAACAATTTTAGACACCTTAGCGGCGGTTAAAAACAAGTGGATAACTAAAAAAACCTTTGCCTTATTACAGACAAAGGTTTTTATTTGCTTTATTTACTGCTCAGCTTTTAAGCACCGAACGTAAAAAGCTTTTAAGCCGGTCGCTTTGCGGTGCATCAAATATCTGCTGCGGTGTACCCTGTTCAACAATGCGGCCGTCGGCCATAAACAGTACACGGTCGGCAACTTCTTTGGCAAAGCCCATTTCGTGGGTAACAATTATCATCGTCATTTCTTCTTTGGCCAGCTTTTTAATAACGCTAAGCACTTCGCCGGTAATTTCCGGGTCTAACGCCGAGGTCGGCTCGTCAAACAGCATTACAGTCGGGTTCATTGCCAGACCGCGGGCAATAGCCACACGCTGTTTTTGTCCGCCGCTTAGCTGGCCGGGATAAACATCGGCTTTATCAGCCAAATCTACCATTGCCAGCAGGCGTTTTGCTTCTGCTTCGGCAGTGGCTTTATCCTGTTTTTTTACTTTTATGGGGGCATAGGTGATGTTTTTTAAGCAGGTCATATGCGGAAAAAGGTTAAAATGCTGAAAAATCATACCGATTTCACTGCAAATGCGGCGCACTTCTTTTTCCGGTGCATATTCGGCTTTACCGTTGGTTGATGTAACCATAGCTTCGCCGTCAACGGTAATTTCGCCGCTGTCAATTTTTTCCAGATAATTAAGCGAGCGCAAAAAGGTGCTTTTGCCGCTGCCGGATGGCCCGATGATAGCAATGGTTTCGCCGCGGTTAACGGTTAAAGAAACATCTTTAAGCACTGTTAAATCGCCAAAGCTTTTTACAATATTTTTGGCAGCTATAATCGGCTGATTGCAATTTGCATTGTTGTTCACAGGCTCACCCCCCTTAATTATTGCGAACTTCGTGCTTGGAAAATTTCTTTTCCAGACGGTAAGAGTATTTGGTTAAAACTATGTTAAGGATAAGATATATAACGGCGGCCACCAAAAACGGCATAACGCTGCCGTCGCGGTTCATGGCCGAGCGAGAATTTTTCATCAAATCGGCTACACCAATGGTAGAAACCAGCGCGGTATCTTTAACCAGCGTAATCATCTCGTTGGTTACGGCGGGCAGCACACGCTTTACAGTCTGCGGAATAATAATGCCGAACATTGTCTGACGTTGAGTTAAACCAAGGCAGGCTGCGGCTTCGTACTGGCCGCGCTCAATAGAGCCGATGCCGCCGCGGTAAATTTCGGAAAGATAAGCGGCATAGTTAAGCACAAAGGCAATAACGGCTGCGGTAAGCTCCGGCAGACGAATGTTAAAGTAAATGGGCAGCATAAAGTAGATGAAGAAAAGCTGCAACATAAGCGGTGTGCCGCGGAACAGGCAAACATAGCCGCGGCAAAACCAGCGCAGCGGCAAAAAACGTGAATCACTGCCCAGTGCCAGCGGTAAGCCCAGCGGTATAGAGAAAATAAGTGTCATAAAAAACACAACCAGCGTAATTTTTGTACCCGCCAACAGAGAAGGCAAAATCAGTGTAATGTAATCCAAAATATATCCATCCTTAAAGCAATAATAAAGCACCTACAGCAAGAATACGGCAAGGCTAATAAGCAGCCTTGCCGCAAGCTTGTTATTTAAATTTGTTTGGTATACCAAATGTTAGTCCTGCAAAATAACGATGTTGGTGCCGAACCATTTTTCGGAGATTTCGGCAGCGGTTCCGTTATCAATAAGGGTCTGAATAGCTTCGTTGATCTTTTCGGCTACATCGGTTTCGCCCTTGCGGCAACCGATAGCATAAAAGTCATCGCCAAAGTCAAAGTTCATAACCTTCATAGTGCCGCCCATATTGGCGTTTTTGTATTCGCCCAAAACCTGGTCTACAACAATAGCCTGTACGCGGCCGCCCTGCATTGCCAAAATAGCTTCGTCATAGGTGGGCAGCTCTAATACGTTAGACTGGAAGTTTTCCCAGTTTTCAGCAGCCTGCATAGTTTCCAAAGCAGCACTGTCGGCCTGAGTACCTAAGGTTACGTTTACCAAATCTTCAGCAGAATTGATCTCCAGATTTTCGTCCAGGGTCATAATAACAATTTTGTTGTTAAGGTACTTTTTGGTCAGCGAGTAAGCTTCCTGACGTTCGGGGGTAGCCGACATGCCGTTCCAGATGCAGTCAATGTTTTTGCTGGTAAGCTCCATATCCTTGGCATCCCAGTCAATAGGACTGAATTCTACATCTACACCCAAAACCTCACCTGCGGCAGTTGCCAAATCAATGTCAAAGCCTACCAATTCATTGTTGGTATCGCGGAAGCCCATCGGTGCGAAGGTATCATCCAAGCCGATTACCAATGTACCCTTGTCGGCGATGTAATCCCAACCGGTAGAAGCATCATTGCCGGCAGAACCGCCGCAACCGGCCAGCATGGTAATTGTCATCAACATACAACCTAAAAGTGCTAAAAATTTCTTCATCTTAAACCTCTCCTTTTTTTGTAAAAAATTTAAATATTTAAGCGGCTTGTGTTTACCGCTTTACTACGCTAAAGTGATAATAACATAAACAACAGTTAATGTCAATAGTTTTTTATAAAAAATTTTAAAAATAATGATTGCAAAGACAAATTTGTTGTGGTATAATTAAAAAGCTTGATACACAAGTTAATCTTCGAGGTGTGGCTCAGTTTGGTAGAGCGCTGCGTTCGGGACGCAGAGGCCGCAGGTTCGAATCCTGTCACCTCGACCACATAAAACAGGCTCACTCCGTCAGGGGTGGGCTTATTTTATATTTCTTCGCCGGTGTCGTTCATTAAAAAACCGGCTTTATATGTGCAGTTTAATGCTTTGGCAATTTGCCTAAGGTCTTTTTCTGTAAAATTGTCACGGCTCATTTTGTTAGATAAATTTTGTCGTGATTGACCTATTTTTTCTGCTAATTCACCAAGTGTCATATTGCGGCGTTTTAACATAATGCGAATTTTTTCTCCCATCGTTAAAAACATTGCAGATGTCTCCTTTAGTCTAGTTAATATATTTACATTATACATTTTTTAATGGAATTTAACAATAAATAATTATAATAGGTATTGACAAATGAAACTTTAAAGTGTATAATCTAAATAAAAATTGTTTAGGTGGCGGTACTT
Organism: uncultured Peptococcaceae bacterium; assembly: GCA_964569265.1. Classification (GTDB taxonomy): domain Bacteria; phylum Bacillota; class Dehalobacteriia; order UBA4068; family UBA4997; genus Avidehalobacter. The sequence goes on from CAZMTO010000001.1 coordinate 51,787, forward strand.
TATGGTTGAAAAATTTTCAATGTATAAGTTATCACAGTTAATTGAAGATATAAGCTGGTGTAAGTACGAAATAATTCAAATAAGGGCGCTAAATTTAGCTGTTGCACAATCTTGTGAAATAAATAGTGTTGCATCAGAAGAATATGCCCCGGCGCTATATGCCATATATGATAAAATTGGTGATTTGTTAGAAAAGGTTACAGAAATTGGAGATAAAACTACAGATTATTTGTATATCAGTAATGATTTTTATTCATAATTTACAAACAAAGGCGATAGCTGCAAAAGCTACCGCCTTTAAATTTGTTGGGTTTACAGGCCGCGCATACTGTTTTCCCAAGTCCAGTCTAAAATCTCCGGCAGATCCTGGCCGTTTTGGTAGATGTACTGCTTGTGTTCTACCAGCTTATCCTTCATATTTTGCACAAGGTAGGCACCGCGGTTGCCAAGCTTGGGCAGCAGGTTAACAGCATCCTGCACCAGATGAAAACGATCCAGCGAATTTTGTACGCGCATATCAAAGGGGGTGGTTATGGTACCTTCTTCAATGTAGCCTTTTACCGTAAGGTTGCGGTTGTGCCGGCGGTACGTAAGCTCGCGTATAAGGCTGGGGTAGCCGTGGTAAGCAAACAAAATAGGCTTATCTTTGGTAAACAGCAGGTCATAGTCGGTGTCGCTAAGGCCGTGCGGGTGTTCAAAGTTGGGCTGCAATTTAAACAAATCTACCACATTTACCACACGTATTTTAATTTCCGGCAGGTTTTGCCGCAAAATAGATACCGCTGCCAAAACCTCTAAGGTGGGGGTATCGCCGCAGCAGGCCATAACAATGTCGGGTTCTTCGCCGTTATCGTTGCCGGCCCATTGCCAAATACCAATGCCCTGTGCGCAGTGCTTAACGGCTTCGTCCATAGTAAGCCACTGCGGGCGTGGGTGCTTGCTGGCCACCAAAACATTAACATAGTTGCGGGTGCGTATGCAGTGATCAAAGCAGCTTAGCAGGCAGTTGGCATCCGGCGGCAGATAAACCCGTACAATATCCGCTTTTTTGTTGGCAACGTGATCGATAAAGCCGGGATCCTGATGTGTAAAGCCGTTATGATCCTGCTGCCATACGTGAGAAGAAAGTACAAAGTTAAGCGAGGCGATTTTTTGGCGCCAGGGCAGATTTTTGCAGACCTTTAACCACTTGGCGTGCTGGCTGAACATTGAATCTACTATGCGGATAAAGGCTTCGTAGCTGTTAAAAAAGCCATGGCGGCCGGTAAGCAGGTAGCCTTCTAACATACCCTGACAAATATGCTCCGACAGCATCGAGTCGATAACACGGCCATCGTTAGCCAAAAATTCGTCACTGTCGTTAATATCTGCACCAAATTGGCGGTTGGTGGCTTCAAAAACTGCACCAAGCCGGTTGCTCATGGTTTCGTCCGGCCCAAATATGCGGAAGTTGCGCTCCTCGGCGTTATCCCGCACAATGTCACGGACAAAATTACCCAAAACCAGCATATCCTGGGCCATAACGCTGCCGTGTTCGGTAAATTTTACGGCATAATCGCGGTAATCCGGCAAACGCAGGTCTTTTAGCAGCAAGCCGCCGTTAGCCACCGGGTTGGCGCCCATACGTTGTTTGCCGTCGGGGGCAAGCTCGGTTAAATAGGGCAATGGCCGCCCCTGCTCATCAAACAGCTCCTCCGGGTGATAACTCTTTAGCCAGGCTTCTAACACCGGCAGATTTTGCGGGTTTTGTTTGTTTACCAAAACCGGCACCTGATGCGAACGGAAGCTGCCTTCTATCTGTTTGCCGTCTACCTGTTTGGGCCCCGTCCAGCCTTTGGGGGTGCGCAAAACTATCATCGGCCAAACCGGGCGGCTGTTGTCTTGGGCGTTAAACTGCTGCTTTATGCCGTTAATGTCATCAAGCGCTGCATTAAGCGCGGCAGCCATTTGCTGGTGCATATCTTCCGGGTCATAACCTTCGACAAAATACGGCAGCCAACCGCAGCCCATAAAAAACGATGTTAATTCTTCTTTGGAAATGCGGGCAAATATGGTGGGGTTGGCAATTTTAAAGCCGTTCAGGTGCAAAATAGGCAGCACTGTGCCGTCGGTTGCCGGGTTAAGCAGCTTGTTGGCCTGCCAGGCGGTGGCAAGGGCACCGGTTTCGGCCTCACCGTCGCCAACCACGCAGGCGGCTATCAGGGTGGGGTTATCTAACACGGCACCAAAGGCGTGCGCCAGAGAATACCCCAGTTCGCCGCCCTCGTTGATAGAGCCGGGAGTTTCGGGCGCTACGTGGCTGGATATACCGCCGGGAAAGCTGAAGCGCTTAAACATTTTTTGCATACCGGCTTCATCACGGGTAATATCGGGGTAAATTTCGGTATACGAGCCATCTAACCAGTCGTTGGCAACCATAGCCTGCCCGCCGTGCCCCGGGCCGCTTATATATATCATATTAAGATTATTTTGCTTTATAAGCCGGTTAAGGTGGGCATAAATAAAGTTTTGGCCGGGCGCAGTTCCCCAGTGGCCAACCACATTGGGCTTTATGTGTTCCATTTTAAGCGGCTGCTTAAGCAGTGGGTTAGCACGCAAATAAAGCTGCCCTACAGATAAATAATTGCAGGCGCGCCAATAGGCGTCTATTACTTTTAGCTGATGTTGGTCAAGCGGTTTGTTGTCAGTCATAATAAAAACCTCCTTTGGCTGATATTTTTACGGTGTTTTGTTGGCAATAAAATACATCACAATTTTTAAATAAAAATAAATTCATATTTTTGAGCGAAACAGGGCGGTATAATAAAACAGTATGGCTTAAAAAAACCATACTGTTTATAATATGCACTATTTGGCGGCAAAATAATCGTTTATACCGGCAGCAATGGCAGCAGCCAGGGTATCCTGATAAGCTTCGTCGGTTATTTTGGCGCACTCATCCGCATTGGTCATAAAACCGATTTCTACCAGGGCGGCCGGGGCAGGGTTATGCGTAAGTACAACCAGCTTAGACGTTTTAACGCCGCGGTCTTTGGCGGCAGTGGCGGCAATAAGCTGCTTTTGCAGACAACCGGCCAGCTCGGCATCGTCGGTATCATCGGGGGCGGCATAGGTTTCTATACCGTTGGCGGTGGGTATGTTTTCGGCCGCATTGCAGTGTATGCTTACAAATACAGGCGCATCATATTCTTCGGTAAGGGCGGCACGGTCGGTAAGGGCAATATATGTATCATCTGTGCGCGACATTATAACCTCAAAGTCATCGTCCAGCAAAAGGGCTTCTACCTTTAAGGCTACGGCCAGGGTGATTTCTTTTTCTTCATAGCCGCTGCCGTTGGTGCCGGGGTCGTCACCGCCGTGGCCGGCATCTATTATCACCCGTCGATACATATTACCGTCGGCATCAAGGCCGGGCGGTGCAGCGGTTTCGGTATCATCATCGGGTATAACCGGCGGTATAATATCCACATTACGCAGCGCGGCATCGTAGTTTACTGTGGCGGCAAGGTTTTCTGAAACAAAGCGAATCGGTACCATAGTGCGGGCTGCGCCGTTGTAGTTGGCCAAAGCTACACTTACATTGTCCGGAACATTAACCGTTTGCCCGTTTACCAGCGCTGTGCTTTGCCCAATGGTAAGTATAATGGTCTGGTCATTAAGGGTTATGGTAACGGTGTTGTCTTCTTTATGCCAGTCTACGGCAGCATTAAGGCTTTCACTTATAATGCGCACCGGTACCAAAGTGCGGCCCGATACAGCCGCTGCCGGCACATCACTGACAAGGTACTGCCCGTTTAAAGACAAGCTTACCGGGGTTACGGTCTGGTTTTGCATTTTGCCGGTGGCTGCATCATAAAACTGCATAGCAAGGCTTTGGGGCAGCTCCGGCTGGGGCAGGGGCTCCGTATTATTAACGGTGCTGTCATCGCTGTCGGCCGGTTGCTCCGGTGTTTCGGCTTCTGCCGGGTCGGTTTGGTCAGTGCCGTTTACATCTTCATCGGCTGCACTGTCGGTGTTGGTGCTGCCAAAATCGGTTTCTTCATCTTCTACCGGCGTAACGGTTGCAAGCTCTCTTGTCGGGGTGCTGTCGGCAAAAACTGCGGTCGGCAAACAAACCAGCAGCAGGCACAGCAGCAGCGGCAAAATAAAACGCTTTTTTAACACAATAATACCTCCACAAAAAAACTATAGCTATATCACAAACAAATTATCAGTGGTGGAACAAACGCACACCGGTAAAGGCCATGGCAATGTTATATTTATCGCAGGTTTCTATAACATTATCATCACGCACCGAACCGCCGGCCTGAGCAATATAAGCTACGCCGCTTTTGTGGGCGCGCTCAATGTTGTCACCAAAGGGGAAGAACGCATCGGAGCCTAAGGCCACACCGGTCATTTGGCTTAACCATTCGCGCTTTTCTGCCGGGGTAAGGGGCTGGGGCTGTTCGGTAAAAAACTGCTGCCAGGCGCCGTCTTTAATAACATCTTCGTATTCGTCGGATATATAAACGTCGATGGTGTTGTCACGGTCGGGGCGGCGAATATCTTCTTTAAAGGGCAGCGCCAAAACCCTGGGGTGCTGGCGCATAAACCAGACATCGGCCTTGTTGCCGGCCAAACGGGTACAGTGTATGCGCGACTGCTGCCCGGCACCGATACCGATAGCCTGCCCGCCAAAGGCATAGCATACCGAATTGGACTGGGTGTATTTTAAGGTTATAAGCGCAATAATCAAATCGCGGGCGGCTTCAGCCGGTATATCCTTGTTTTGGGTGGGACGGTTTTGCAGCAGGGTTTCGTCAATTTTTACGTTGTTGCGCTGCTGTTCAAAGGTTACGCCAAAAACCTCTTTGGTTTCCAAATCAGCCGGTACATAATCGGTGTCCATTTGCAGCACCAGATAGCTGCCCTTGCGCTTTTGCTTTAAAATTTCCAGCGCTTTGGGGGTGTAAGAAGGTGCAATAATGCCGTCGGAAACTTCTCGCAGCAAAAAGCCGGCGGTCTGTTCGTCACATTCATCCGACAAAGCAACAAAATCACCGTAAGACGACATTCTGTCGGCACCGCGGGCACGGATATAAGCGGTAGCAACAGGAGAAAGCTCTATGCCTTCGACAAAATATATCTGCTGCAAAACCGGCGTAAGCGGCACGGCTACTGCTGCGCCTGCCGGGCTTACGTGTTTAAACGAGGCTGCTGCTGGCAAACCGGTGGCGGCTTTAAGCTCCTGTACAAGCTGCCAACTGTTTAAAGCGTCTAAAAGGTTAATGTAGCCGGGGCGGCCATTTAAAACGGTAAAAGGCAATTCTCCCTGCTTACTGAAAACACGGGCGGGCTGCTGGTTGGGGTTGCAGCCGTATTTTAAAGCTAATTCCTGCATAATTCATCCTCCTGAATGTTAATGTGGTTTATGTTAAATGGCAAAAATAAAAAATCAAGCAAAAATTTATATTACGGCAAATACTGAACCTGCTTTTGCATATAAAGCTTGCCGGCAACGGCCATGGTGGCGGTTTTTACCAAATATGCCTTGGGGTGGGTAGATTCTAACTGGCCGGCATCGGGCGGCAAATTTTCGGAAAACACCGACTTAAGGGCAAGCTCCAGCGCATCGCAAAAATAATTGTACGCCTGTTCTATGGGGCAGGCATCTATTTGCAGGCGAATAAGCTTGCAAATATCGGCAATGGGCAATATCTGCTTTAGTACGCAAACCACCAGCAGATAAGCCAGATGATTGCGGTTATAGCGCTTTTTTTGCGGCGGGCTGACAATGCCCTGCTTTACATAGTTGTTTATCATGGTAGAGGTTATAAGCTTTTCCTTACCGGGGGGTGCAAATGGGGCAAGGGCTTGTTCCAGCACCTTTAACACCTGGTCCATATAAAGCTCTACCTGAGGAAAATCGGCATAGCGCGGGCACCTGAACTGCAAAATTTCGGCCGTACAGGTGCTAAAATCATCTTGTGGGGTTAAAACATTTTCGTTCATAAAATCACCTCGGTATAGCCGGCATTATGCTGCCGACACAGCCCGGCACGCAGGGCGGGCAAGCTAAATTAAGCCTGTTTATACTGATAATAATAGCAGGACAAACGGCAGAAGTCAATTATTTTGCGCAGCCTGGCCAAACAAAATTGCAACAGGTGGTTTTTAAAACAAAATTAGCCGGCTTAGCCGGCTAACAGTTGGTATCGGTTATTTCATCAAGGCGTTTTTTAAACATTTGCTGCCAAAAATTTATAATATCATCGGCAGTTTTGGGGGTATAACAGTCGGCTCCCGGCTCTTTAAACAGGTCGGCGGCTGCTGTGGCAGCTTCTTCGGCAGACAGCATACCCCAGTTTATCTGGTCTACAAGGTGTGCCAGCAGCGATGTTTTGGTCACCAGACTGTCATCTTGCGCCAAACGGTTAACAACATCTGCCGGGTAGGCGGCAAAATCGTCTGCCTTAACGCCAAAACGGCACATTCGGTGCAGCGCATTATGCTGAAATTCAGCGTCAAGGTCGGTCTGCAAAAACAGCGCCTGTTTAAGCGCGGGCATAACCACCCGGCCAATAGCTTCGCCCAGCTTATAGTGTTTGCCGGCGTTGGTAAGCAGGGTGGGGCTGTCTTCGGCGGCCACAATTACTGTGCCGTCGGTACCGCTGCCGGTGGCAATGCCGTTAGAATACACACTGGGGCAAATAAGCTCTTGCATAACGGCACATTTGGCTTCGGCGCAGGTGGTAAGTGCCTGCAACATAGCTTCGTCGGTAAGGCGGGCGTTTATAAACAGCATAATATTGATGGTGCCGGGCGGCGGGGCAGCAACGGTAAGCCCGTTTTGCTCGTGCCATTCGGCGGTATCACCTACGCGGCCGCCGTTTTTATCTATCCCGGCAGTTACCAGCGCCGTTACCGTAAAATTATCGTAGCTAAGCTCGCGGATAACGGCATTTTGCATATCGGCAGCGGTGGTAAGCCCTGCCGCAAACTGCGGGTTTAAGCCAATGCGGCGTATAAGCTCGGCCATATGTTCGGCCATGGTGGGGCCATACATACGGCAAAAATTATCCTCTGCGGATTTAGCATCGTTGTTAAACACCCAGCGCAGGTGGCGGGTTAGGCCGCCGTTGGGCGGCGATGTACAAAGCACCAGCCTTGGCCCGCAAAAGGTGGTTATAAGTGACCGGTTTTTGTGTTCTATAATGTCACCGCCGGGCAAACGATAAAAAACCATAGTAATGCTCCTGTAAAGGCTTTTAAGTGGTTGTTTGTGACTTTGGTGCAAGGTTAAGCATAACAGCCGCCGCAAATATCAGTAAAATACCGGCAGCCTTATCCGCCGAAAGCGGGTCGTGATAAAGCAAAACACTGAACAGCGCCGCCACTGCCGGTTCTATGGTGGCCAAAACGGCGGCCTTGCCGGCTTCGGCCTTGTTTAAGCCGCGGGTATAAAGCACAAACGGCACCACGCAGCACAGCACGCCAATGCCCAGCGTATAAAGCCAGGTTTGCGGCAGTGCATAAGCCGGGTGCCAGCCTTCGGCCAAAATAAAGGGCACCGAGCCTGCCGCGCCAAAAATAAAGGTGTGGGCGTTTACGGTAAGCGGCGGGTATTTGGCCAGGGCAAATTTGCCGAAAATGCTGTAAAGTGCATAGCCAAAGCCGCTGCCCAAACCCAACAGCACCGCTATGGGCGATATTCGGGCGTTAGCTGCACCGAAAATGCCGGTTACCAATATGCAGCCTGCCATTGTAAGCAGCAGCGGCGGCAGCTTTTTAAGTGTCAGCTTTTCTCCTAAAAAAAGGGCAGCCAGCAGGGTTATCCAAATGGGCGATGTATACAGCAAAATTGCCGCTACCGCCAAAGATGAGCGGTTGATGGCGTTAAAATAGCACCAGTTAAAAAATATAAGGCTGAAAACGCCGGTACCCACAAAATAAAACGAATCTTTAGGGTTTATTTTCAGCAGGGATAATTGCCCGGTGGCCGCCAGATACAGCGTAAAAGCAGCGGCAGCCATAAGCATACGCAGGGCCACTATTTGCATAGGGGATAACCCCAGCGCCGACAGAGAATTAAAAAATACACCGATAAGCCCCCATAAGGCGGCCGCAGCCATAATATCAAGGTAGGCGCGGTTAAGCATATTGGGCTCTTTCTCCGCCAATAAGCGGCGGACGCGTGTAAGCAGCAGTGATAATGGCACCGCCCCAATGTGTTTTAGACAAACGCAGCGGCACTGCCACGCGCTTTAAATGCATACCTATCAAGGTCTGGCCAATGTCTAAGGCACAGTCGGCAGCCACCGATTCTACCAGCACAGGGTCGCAAAGGCGTGTGTAAAAGGCGGCGGCAAAGCTGCCGCCGGCATGGGGCTTGGGCACAGCACTTACAATGCTAAGGTTGTGCTTTTCGGCAGTGGCGCGTTCGCACACCAATGCCCGGTTAAGATGTTCGCAGCACTGGGCAAGCGGTATAAGCCCGGCAGCGTTGGCAGCAGCAATAAATTCGTCGGCAATAAGCTCACCCAAATCGGGAGAGCCTGCCTTGCCGATGTGCCCGCCTAAAATTTCGCTGGTGGAACAGCCGATTACCCAAAGCCCGCCGGCGCGGGTGTGCGGCGCCACAGCGGCGGCAAATTCGGCCAGCAAATCTTTTATTTCCTGATGTACAGCAGCCGGTTCGGCAGATATTTGCGTACTCATTTTGTGTTCTCCTGTACCATTTTGGCCAGCTCCTCGGCACGTTCTACCGCCATAGTGTCTTCTATGCTGGTAATTTTATCAATGCGGCGTTGGTGGCGGCCACCTTCAAATTCGGTAGTAAGCCAAACATCAACTATTTTTAGGGCCAGCTCGGTATCAATAACACGCGCACCCATAGTTAAAATGTTGGCGTTGTTGTGCTGGCGGCAGGCTTCGGCCGAAAAAAGGTCGTGGCAAAGTGCTGCACGCACACCGGGAATTTTGTTGGCGGCAATACCAATGCCAATGCCGGTACCGCACAGCAAAATGCCGCGTTCGGCTTCGCCGTTTACTACGGCTTTGCCTACAAAAAACGCGTAATCCGGGTAATCTACCGATGCTTCATCAAAGGTACCAAAATCGTGTACCTCGTGGCCAAGTGCCTCAATATGTTCTTTTACTGCATTTTTAAGCTGATACGCCGCGTGATCGCAGCCCAAAGCGATTTTCATAAAAACTGCCTCCTGATAAAATAAGTTATTTAATTATAAAAAGCCGCAAAAAAGCAGCGAATAAAGTATTCGCTGCCAAGGTTAAATATCCTTTTTTATTTGACGTTTATTCGGCGGCTATCCTGGCCGCGGCTTTTTCTACCAGAGCGTTTATCTGTGCGGCACAGGCGGCGTATTCTTCGGCATCACCGCCAAAGGGGTCGGCAATATCCTGCTCGTCACCGGCGTATTCGCCCAGCGTAAACACTTTATCGGCAAGCTCCGGCAGTGCCGAAACTATAGTCTGCTTGTGGCTTTGGCTCATACACAGCACCAAATCGGCATCGGCCAGCAGATAAGACGAAAGCTGGCGGCTGCGGTGGTTATCCAAATTAAGGCCGTAAGTATCCATTGCATCTATGGCACCAATGCTGGCAGGTAACCCCGGCACAGTGGCCAGCCCCGCCGATGATACCGCCAGATCAGGCATTTTGTCAGCCAAAAGAACTTCGGCCATAGGGCTGCGGCAGGTGTTGCCGCTGCAAACAAAAAGTACGGATTTCATAGTTTTCACGCTTTCTTACACTTCTTTATTATAAGACAAAATTTGTTTTTATCACAGCAGTAACAACTTTTATCTGTCCGGAACACCGGCGGCCTTTTTCAGGCGGTTCATCAGTGCTATGCCAATGCCTTTTTCGGCAAAGGTTTCGGCAATTACCAGGTCAGCACCAATCTCGTCAGTCCAGCGCAGGGCCGCAAACAGATTTTGCGCGGCGTGTTCGGCGGTTTCGCCCAGCAAAAAGCAGTTTTCGGCCTGTGCAAGGCCACACAGCCCCTGCATAGAAGCCAGCACCGCAATTTTAGGCTCATCAATACCGCTGTTTAGCAGGCGTTGATATTCCTGCCGGTAGGTTTGGTAAATATCGGCAGGCGGGCACAGCAGCACACGGGCTTTGGGCGCATAGTGGCGATACTTCATACCGGGGGCACGGGCAATGCCGCCGTCGGCAAGGCGGGTTTCTTCGGATAAACCGGGGATAAATTCGGCCAGATCGGCAGCGGTTATAACACCGGGGCGCAATATGGCAGGTACGGGGCTGGCAAGGTCTAACACAGTACTTTCCAGCCCGGCAGCAGCCTCGCCGCCGTCAATTATCATCGGTATTTTGCCGTTTAAATCGTGGTTAACGTGTGCCGCCGATGTAGGGCTGGGGCGGCCGCTTAAATTGGCACTGGGCGCCGCTATGGGCACGCCTGCCGCCTTTATAAGCGCCAATGCCGCCGGGTGTGCGGGCATACGTATACCTACGGTATCTAAGCCGCCGGTGGTTTGTTTGGGCAAAAGCGGCTTGGTCGGCAGCACCAGCGTAAGCGGGCCGGGCCAAAAGGCTGCCATTAACTGCCGCGCAACAGGAGAAACCTCGGCCAGAGTATCGGCGGTGGCTTCGTCGGCTATGTGTACTATCAGGGGGTTATCTGACGGGCGCCCCTTTACCTGATATATTTTGGCAGCGGCGTCAGCATCAAGGGCATTGCCGCCCAGACCGTAAACTGTTTCGGTAGCAAAGGCCACCAACTCACCGGCGCGTATAAGCTCGCCGGCCTGTTTAAATGCACCGTTTAAGTCCGGCTCGCAAAAATAGTCGATAATTTTGGTTTCCACGGCGCACCCCCTAAGTTGGTTTTAAATTTTGGTATGTATGGTTTGTATGTATTCAAAGGTGTTGGTATCAAACTGGCGGCATAAATCACCGAAAAACGCCGGTGCTCCGGCAATTTCTTCGGCGTTGGGGTGACCTTTGCGGCGGCCCCCCACCAGCGAAAACGGGAAGAAGCTGTAATGGCCGCGGCAGCCGTAAACGCCTAAAATATGCGCGCCTTTGCGGTCAATAATTTCTTTTATGGCTTTAAAGCGGGCCGCACCCGGCGCCCCGGACGAAAACAGCAGAAACAGCTTTTTGTCGGCAGGTACGTATTTTTCGGCAAACTGTAAAATGGGCTTGTAAAATTTTTCCATCCATACGCCGGACGCTATACCGACAACATCGTAGGCTTGCCAGTCGATATCGCCGGTAAGCTCGTAAACATTAAAAATATCCACCGGGTATTCGGCGGCAATGGCATCTACCAGCTTTTTGGTGTTGCCTTTATGGCGCGAACAGTAAACAATAGCAGCTTTCATTTGTGATACTCCTTTGTAATTAGCCTTTTTTGGGTTTTAACAGGGTCGGTCATAAATCGGAAGTTGTTATATGTATAAATAATAAAAATTATGTTACGGCCTTTGGGCCTGCACCCAGCGGTCTAAGCCGGCAAGGTCTTGCCCGTGAATACAGTTTATAAAGCCCTGTGCTGTAAGCAAAGTTTTTACCGCGTCTGCCTGCTCACAGCCAATTTCTACCAGCAGATAAGCACCGCTTTTTAAATAACGCGGGGTATCGGCGGCCAAACGGCGGTAAAAATCCAGTCCGTCTGTGCCGCCAAACAGTGCTAATGGCGGCTCCTGCATAACGTCGGCGGGCAGCTTGGCATCGTTGCGTATATAGGGCGGGTTGCTTACTATCAGGTCATATTGATCATCAGGCAGGGCGGCGGTCATATCTCCCTGCCTAAAATCTATTGTCAGGTTATATTTTGCGGCATTAAGCCTGGCAACAGCCAAAGCCGGTGCGCTGATGTCGGTTGCCGTTACAGCAGCCTGCGGGCGTTCGTGCTTTATGGTTAGGGCATAAGCGCCGCTGCCGGTACAAATATCGGCTACACGGCAGGGCGTGCCTTTGGGCAGCAGACTGATTGCCTGTTCTGCTACCGGTTCACTGTCCCAGCGTGGTATAAGCACTGCGGGGGTAACTATCAGGTCAAAGTCCCAAAAGGGCTGCAACCCCGTAATGTATTGCAGCGGTTCGCCGCTTTGCCGGCGCTTAACGGCCCGGTAAAGCTCGTTTGCCAAAGCTTTGCTTACGGTATCGCCGCGGTGCAGCGGCAGCTCGCTTTTGCGCAAATTAAGATAATGTGCCGCCAGCCAGTCAACCTCGTGATGAGCGGCGGGCAGGGCAGCATAAAGGTCATTCAGCAGGTGTGCCAGCTTAATGTCTGCCATAGCTTAGTCCACCGCTTTCAGCTTTTCTGCCTGGTCGGTGGTTATAAGGGCTTCAATCAGCTCGTCGATAAAGCCTTGCAAAATGGTGTCTAACTTGTGCAGCGTTAAACCTATGCGGTGATCGGTAACGCGCCCCTGCGGAAAGTTATAGGTGCGTATGCGTTCACTGCGGTCGCCGCTGCCCACCATAGATTTACGCTGTTCGGCTTCGTTGCCGTGAGCTTCCTGCTGCATTTTTTCCAGCACGCGGGCACGCAGAACCTTTTCAGCCTGTTCGCGGTTTTTATGCTGATTTTTTTCGTCCTGGCAGCTTACCACAATGCCGGTGGGTATGTGGGTTAAGCGCACGGCGCTTTGTGTGGTGTTTACGCACTGGCCGCCGGGGCCGCTGGCACAAAACAGGTCAACACGGATATCGCCGGGGGCAAATTCCAGCTCAACTTCTTCGGCTTCGGGCAAAACTGCTACCGTGGCGGCAGATGTATGGATACGCCCGCCTGATTCGGTTTCCGGCACACGCTGTACGCGGTGTACACCGCTTTCAAACTTAAGCTTGCTGTAGGCGCCTTTGCCTTCTATCAGTATTACCATTTCCTTAATGCCGCCCAAATCGGTGTAGCTGCTGGACAAAATTTCCTGCCGCCAGCCCTGACGTTCGGCGTAACGGCTGTACATTTTTTGCAGGTCACCGGCAAACAGGCCGGCTTCTTCACCGCCGGTACCGGCTCTTATTTCCAGAATAACGTTTTTATCATCGTTGGGGTCTTTGGGCAGCAGCAATATTTTAAGCTGCTGCTCCAGATTATCGGCATTTTCTTTCTGCTCGTCCAGCTCGGCCTGCGCCAGCTCGCGCATTTCGGGGTCTTTTTCTTCGGCCAGCAGCTCTTTGGCATCTTCTATACCGCTAAGTGCGGCGGCATATTGGCGGTAGCAGCTTACTACCGGTTCAAGGTCGGCGTGAGCCTTCATCAGCTTTTGCCAGTTGGTCTGGTCGGCAATAACCTCCGGGTCAGATATCTGTGCCGTAAGGGTGTCGTATTTTTCTGCCAGTGCGGCAAGTTTTTCCAGCATTACAGTTCCTCCGTTATAACAGTTGGCGTAGTATTTGCGGCAGTTTGATCGTTTAAAGCTGCCTGTTCCAAAGCGGCTTCTTCAGCCAGCAATTCTTCTTCGGTAATAACATTAGGCGGCAGGGGGTTATCGGCAGCCCCGGGGAACCCCGGCACCGAAAGCAGTGCTGCCAGACCAACCTCTATCTCATCGTCGGCAGGCTCGCGGGTGGTAAGACGTTGCAGCCACAGGCCCGGTGTTACCAAAAACTTGACAATGGGGTTGTTGGGGTATTTAAGCGGCAGCCTGAAAACCTCGTAGGATATACCCATTACCGCCGGCATAGCAACAAGCTTGGTTATTATGCGGCCCACAACAGTGGTGTTGCCGATAAAAGTAAAGATGATTACCATCATTACCAGGCTCATCATAATAAAGCTGGTACCGCAGCGGCAGTTTATGCGCGATTGCGCCTTAACGTTTTCTACCGTCAGCGGCAGGCCGGCTTCCCACGCATTTATGGATTTATGCTCGGCCCCGTGGTATTCAAACACCCGGGCAATATCCGGCACTTTGCTTATGGCTACCACATAGCCTAAAAACAGGCTTACGCGTATAACACCTTCTACCAAACTGCGGCCAAAGGCGCCAAGGTAATCCAGCGTAAAGCTGGCCAAAAATACCGGCAGTATAACAAAAAACACTGCGGTAATAACCAGTGCCAGCCCAATGGCAAGCACCATATCCTTCCACGTCAGCTTTTCTTCTTCATCTTCTCCGGCCTGGAAGGCTGCCCAGGTTAATGCCGACATACCCACATACATAGATTCGATAAACGAAACCACACCGCGTATAAGCGGCAGGCTTAAAATTTTATGGCGGCTTCTAACGGTGTCACGCTTGCCCTGCTTTACCACAATACGTCCGTCGGCAAGGCGGGCAGCCATGGCATAACCTTTGGTGCCCTGCATCATTACACCTTCTATAAGGGCCTGGCCGCCAAAGTATTCGGTTGGTTGTTTCTTCATATTATAATACCCCCTGCGGATAACCCGCAAAAAGCTATGCACTATCGGTTATTTTATTAAACCTTTGTTAAATATATTTAAATATTATTGAAAGAGCGGTGAAGCCGCAAACCGCAGCATCACCGCCCCTCAGGCTCAAAGCCCGCCGGGGCCTTGAGGAAATTCGCTTAAAAATTACTTCAAGCCGTACTTTTTCTTGAACTTATCAACTCTGCCGCCGGCTTCTACCATCAAACGCTTGCTGCCGGTGTAGAAGGGATGACATTTGGAGCAAACTTCTACCTTGATAGAATCAATAGTAGAGCCACAGGTAAATTTGTTACCGCAGGCGCAAGTTACTTCAACCTCTTTGTACTGAGGATGGATACCTTCCTTCATCAGTGTTCACCTCTTTCTCTGTTTCTCGCTTTTGCTGGCGCGGGGGTTAGCTTCCGCACCGCTTCCTCAAAACAAACGCACCCCAAGGGGCACGCCTATACTTTAATAGCCTATAAATTATACCACACGCAAAGCCTTATGTAAAGGGCAAAGTGCAAGTTTTTAAAGTTTTTTAACAGTTTTTTAACAGGTATTTTTTTATAACGGCCGGCTTATGTATCACAATGACGGTTATCCACCGGTTAAGCACCAAATTTTTGACAAAAACTTAACATTGTCGCAAAATTTTTTGCTTAAACTATGGAAATATTTTTATATAAGTGGTATTATTTATAGTAAAGATACAAGATAAAAACTGGGGTGATAGCACCCTTTTGGCAATATATCCTTTAGAGTGTAAATTATTTTTATATAATTTTTTAAGGGAGGTGCGTTTTATATGCTTTTGGGTTTGGTTCTGCTGCCGTTTGCAGCGGCTGTTGTTATGCCACTGCTTAGCAAGATACTGAAAGACAAAGTTGGTTGGGTTGCTTCGGCAGTGCCGCTGGTGCTGTTTGCGTCTTTTTTGAGCCTGCTGCCAAAAGTAAACGCCGGGGAACAAGTTGCTTATAGCTTATCATGGATACCTACTTTGGGGGTAGACCTTTCAGTAAAGCTGGATGGTTTATCGCTGCTGTTTGTGCTGTTGATAAGCGGTATTGGTTTGGCGGTAATGGTGTACTCCATCTTTTACCTGCACAAAAATGAACGGCTGGGTAATTTTTATACCTTTATTATGCTGTTTATGGGTGCTATGCTGGGTGTCTGCACCGCGTCTAACCTGGTGGTTATGTATTTGTTCTGGGAGCTTACCTCGGTTTCGTCGTTTTTGCTTATCGGCTTTTGGTACGAGAAGGAAAACCCGCGCCTTGGTGCGCAAAAGGCTTTGTTGGTAACAATGTTGGGCGGCCTGTGCATTTTGGCAGGCATATTTATGCTGCATTATGTTGGCGGCAGCTTTGTTATAAGTGACCTTGTTGCCAACGCCGATGTTATCAAAGCCAGCCCGCTGTATCCGGCCATTGTTATTTTGCTGCTTATCGGTGCGTTTTCTAAAAGCGCGCAGGTGCCGCTGCATATTTGGCTGCCTACCGCAATGGAAGCTCCTACGCCTATTAGCTGCTACTTACATTCGGCCACAATGGTAAAGGCCGGTATTTATCTTATTGCCAGAATGACCCCTGTTTTGGGTGCAACGGCACTTTGGGGCGGCATTATTACAGTTGTAGGCTTAACCTCGCTGGCCTTTGGTTCTATGATGGCGGTTCGTCAGTTTGATATGAAGGGTATTCTGGCATATTCCACCATCAGTCAGTTGGGTCTTATAATTGCCCTGTTGGGCTTTGGTACCGAAGCGGCCATTGTGGGCGCTTTGTTCCACCTGCTTAACCATTCGGCATTTAAAGGCAGCCTGTTTTTAATGACGGGTATTGTTGATCATCAAACCGGTACCAGAGATGTACGTTTGCTTAAAGGGTTATCTAAGGTTATGCCCATAAGTGCGCTCATCGCCTGTATCGGCAGTTTTTCCATGGCCGGTTTGCCGCCGTTTTCCGGCTTCCTCAGCAAAGAGCTGTTTATGGATGCCGCCTATCAGGCACATTCGTCTAACCTGGCCTTTATGGGAGATTTGGCTTACCTGATACCGTTTGTAGCGGTTGTAGCCAGCATTTTTACCTTTGTTTATTCCATAGCGCTGTTTTTTAAGATTTTTACCGGCAAAGAGGTTACTGCTACCACGCCCAAGCAGCCTACCGAGGGTAGCTGGGGTATGCTGATACCGGCACTGTGTCTGGTAAGCTTAAACATTATTATTGCCATAGTGCCTAATCTTACGGCGTCTGTGCTTATCGAAGGTGCGGCGGCATCGGTGCTGCTGCAAACCTGCCATATGCACATTGCTTTTTGGCACGGCGTAACACCGGCGCTTATTATGACGCTGATAGTTGTTGGTGTGGGCCTGCTGGTTTACCGCAACTACGATTGGGTTAAAAACCTGTTCTTATCTTATGATTGCCCGATTGGTGCCGAAAAATTCTACCAGCGGTTTTTGCACGGCTTCCCTGCCTGGGCGGCACGGTTTACTGACCGCCAGATAGACGGCAGACTGAGCAATTATGTACTGTTTACGTTTTTGGGTGCATTGGTATTTACCCTTGGCCCGATGATTTACTTTAACGCCTGGAGCTACATAGACCTTTCGGATTTGGCTCCGGTTGATATGCTGGAAATTACACTGGCGGTTATAGCCGTTTGCGCAGCTTTGGCAGTGGCCACATTTAAGCGGCGTATTTGGGCTATTTTAGCGCTTAGTGTAGTTGGCTATTGTGTATCCTTCTACTTTGTGCTTATGCGCGCACCGGACTTGGCACTTACGCAGTTGATGGTAGAAACCATCAGTA
This sequence comes from uncultured Peptococcaceae bacterium, assembly GCA_964569265.1. GTDB lineage: Bacteria > Bacillota > Dehalobacteriia > UBA4068 > UBA4997 > Avidehalobacter. Next base: position 68,957 of record CAZMTO010000001.1, read on the forward strand.
CCGTGCTTTACCTGCTGGTATTGTATAAGCTGCCTTACGGTATGATACCCGATGACCCGCCGACACCTAACGGGCGGCGTACCATTAACGCTCTGGTTGGCTGCCTGGTTGGTCTGCTGGCGTTTACGGTATCTATTTTGGGGCAGGGTACCAAATACTTTGATACCATTGCCTGGTATTACAATGAAAACTCGCTTAAACTGGCCGGCGGTAACAACATTGTAAACGTTACGCTGGTAGACTTCCGTGGTTTTGATACCATGGGTGAAATTACGGTGCTTAGCCTGGCTGCCATTGGCGTATACATTATGATTAAGCTGGGGCGCGGGCATTTGTATAACCGTCACGGCAACGAGCCTAAAAAGGCTAATGCGTATGACTTCCACGATGCCGGTACGGATAAGGTGGTTATTGAAACCGACCCGTATTTTCAGGATGATGAGGATTTAAAATTCCCGATAAGTCCGCTATAAGCCGCAGTATCGGTGAGCTTTGGGCAAAGGAGGAATCTGTATGAGCCGGAAAAGTCCGGAAACTGAAAAAACACTGGGCCAGTTGGCATCCGAAGCACAAAAGCGAGAAAAACGACTGGAAACCAGTAAGGTTATCGAGGCTGTAGAAAATAACTACGAGCCTAAAAGCGGCGGTGTTAACAACATATTGTTAAAAACCGCATCTATGGTGTTAATCTGTTTTATTATTTTAACCAGCCTGTATATTTTGGTGGCCGGCCATAATGCGCCGGGCGGCGGTTTTATTGCCGGGCTTATGGTGTCGGGCGGCGCGGTGCTGCTGTACCTGTGCTTTGGCAAGCCGTTTTCGGTAAACCTGCCGTTTAACTACCGTATGCTGCTGCCAATGGGGCTTACCTGTGCGCTGGGCACCGGTTTGGCTGGGGCAATTTTGGGTAAACCTTTTTTGACCCACGCCTTTGCACACGTTGATTTGCCGTTTTTTGGTGATTGGGAGCTTACATCGGCGTCGGTGTTTGACTTTGGCGTATTTTTGGTGGTTATTGGCACCTGTTTAACGATCATTTTGAACATTGGTGAAAACAAATAAAACGGTGTTAAATAGGATAAGGGGTTTTTTGTATGGAACTGTTGATCTCAATTTTAGTCGGCATATTGTTTGCCATCGGCGTTTATATGATGCTGAGCCGAAAACTATTGCGTATTATCATCGGTTCGGCCTTTTTATCGCACGGCACGCTGCTTATGCTGATGACGGTGGGCAAACTTAAAAGGGGCGCCCCGCCGATTATCGTAGAGGGCGTGGAGAATCCGGTTTATGTAGACCCGATCCCTCAGGCGCTGATACTTACGGCGATAGTAATTGGCTTTGCTACAACGGCCTTTGCGCTGGTGCTGGCATATCGCTGTTATCAAGAGCTGGGAACGGATGATGCTGAGCAGATGAGGGGTAATTTTGATGAGCACTAATTTAATTGTAATGCCGATCGTTATACCTATGCTTACAGCAATTTTATGTATGTTTCTGCATGGGCGCGATATTCGGCTTCAGCGAATTTTAGCCGGGCTTTCGGCAATGGCATCACTGGGCACGGCAATTTACATTTTTAGCCGCGTAATGGATGGCACCACGGTGCTGGTATTTACGGCATCGGGTTGGGCGGCACCCTTTGGCATTGTGCTGGCGGCAGATATGCTATCGGGCGTTATGCTTATACTGGTATCTATAGTATCGGCGGCGTGTTTGTATTTTGCCTTTGTGTCGATGGACAAAGAACGGGAAGAAAACTACTTCTACCCGGTTTGGTTCTGCATTATGATGGGCATTAACGGCAGCTTTGTTACCGGCGATATTTTTAACCTGTATGTAATGTTTGAAATTATGCTGATGGCCAGCTATGTTTTGTCGGTTATCGGCTGTTCGCACGGCCAGTTAAGAGAATCGTTTAAATATCTTATTTTAAATATGATATCTTCGACAATATTTGTAATTGCGCTGGCTATGCTTTACGGTATGATGGGCACCCTGAATATGGCAGATTTGGCACAAAAGATATCTACCATAGAAGATCAGAGCCTTATTACCGTTTGTGCTATGATATTTTTTGTAGTGTTTGGCTTAAAGGGCGCGGTGTTCCCGCTGTATTTTTGGCTGCCGCGTACATATGTAGAGCCGCCGGCACCGATTGCCGCAATGTTTGGCGGCGTGCTTACCAAGGTTGGCGTTTATGCAATGATCCGTGTGTTTACGCTGATGTTTGTTGGTAACGTAAGCTTTACGCACAGCATTATTTTGGTGGTTTCGGCATTTACCATGCTGCTGGGCGTATTTGGCGCTTTATCGCAGATGGACTTTAAGCGTATTTTGTCGTTCCACGTTATCAGTCAGGTGGGTTATATGGTAATGGGCCTGGGCCTGTATACGGTTTGGTCGCTGGCCGGTGCAATCTTCTACATTGCTCACCATATGGTCATCAAGTCCGGCCTGTTCCTGTTCCAGGGTGCCACCGAAGAAATAACCGGTACCAGCGATTTGCACAAAATGGGCGGTTTGCTTAACAAATACCCGTGGTTGGGCTGGGGCTTTTTTGTAGCCGGTATGTCTTTGGCCGGTGTGCCGCCGCTGTCGGGCTTCTTCAGCAAGTTTGTTTTAATGCAGGCTGCTGTAGATGTCGGCAATTACTGGATTTTGGCAGCCGCGCTGGTTACGGGCTTTTTTACACTGTTTTCTATGTCTAAAATCTTCTTCTACGTTTTTTGGGGAGAAGAAAAGCCCCTGCCGGAAAAGGCTAAAACAATTAAGTATGGCAAGCTGTTGCCAAGCTGCTTTGCGCTGGTAATTTTATCTATTACCATGGGCATTGCCGCCGAACCGATGATGGAAATGGCTTTGCGTGCAGCTAACCAGTTGATGAACCCGGAAATTTATATTCAGGCTGTAATGGCGGTTTCCGGTATCCGCGGTTAGGATGGTTATTCTTCATAATATAAGGAGGCCATAAATATGTTTGTAGAAATTTTACTGTGCTCGGTGCTGGCCGCCATTTGGGTGGGGCTGGTTGGCGATGTTAGCCTGGCAGCCTTTGTTAAGGGCCTTATTTTGGGCTTTATAATTATTCACCTGTTTGGCAAACGCACATTAAAAGTGCTGAAGCTTAATATTAAGCACTTTTGGCCGCTGGTGCAGCTGTGCTTCATCTTTATGTATGAATTGCTGGTAGCCAACCTTACAGTTTTGCGCCATGTGTTTTCTCCTAAGTTAGATATTAAACCCGGCATTATTAAAGTGCCGATAGAGGTTGAAGGGCCGTTTTGGATAACCCTGCTGGCCAATATGATTACCCTTACCCCCGGTACACTTACGGTAGATATATCGCCGGACAACAAGGTTTTTTATGTACATTGCCTTAACATTGATAACGAAGATACTATTGTATCGGATATTAAAGGCACCTTTGAAAAGAAGATACTGGAGGTGTATAGGTAATGAGCATACTGGAAATTTTGTGTGGTGAGGCCACATATAACCCCTTTTTACAAAACCTGCACATTTTGCCGGTATTTTTGGATATCGCGATGATAATATGTTCGTTTAACCTGCTGTGCTTTTTGTTCCGCGTGGTAAAAGGCCCGTCGCTGGCCGACCGTGCTATTGCTATGGACTCCTGCGGCGTTACGGTAATGAGCCTTATTGTTATCTACTCTATCCGTCAGGGCACCAACCTGTATATGTCGTGTGCGCTGGTAATTGCTATTTTGGGCTTTATCGGTATGGTAGCGCTCAGCAAGTATATTCAGGGCGGCAACATTGTAGAAACCGGTAATATTGTAATTGATGCTGATAAGGCCGTTGACCTGCAAGACCCCAAAGCGGCCGAAGAACTGCAAAAGCTGGCGGTAGAAGCGCGTGAACACGCCGGCCGCAATATGATAAAAACCACGCAGCGGCAGCGCAAGCGTCGGCATAAGCATCATAACAAAAAGTAAGGGGGCGTCGATATGTCATTGGTAATTGAAATTGTAGTTTCTCTGTTGATTTTGTTCGGCGCGATTTTTCTGCTGGGCGGCGCGGTAGGTATATTGCGTTTTCCGGATAGTTATTGCCGTATGCACGCGTTGGGCAAAGGTACCACCATGGGCATCATCTGCTTTATGCTGGCGGCGTTTATATACTTTGCGTGGTCGGGTGTGGCAATTTGTATACGCAGCCTGTTGTCGCTGATATTTATTGCGGTATCGGCACCTATTGGTTCGCATATGATTGCCAAAGCAGCTTATCACTACGGCATACCGCTGTGGGGTGGTTCGGTACGTGATGATTTGTTGGAGGATTGTGACTTTATCAGCGAGGATAACGCTGACTTTTAATTGTGCTATGGCGCCCGGTTTGTTCGCAAGCCGGGCGTTTGTGCTGCAAGGCAGGCAAACAGCGTATCGGGTGGGCTGCACCGGCGCTGTTTTTTTGTTTTTGTTGCGTAAAGTGCCTTTAATTTAAAGCATTTTGTTGCATTTGGCGCGGCAAATGTGCTATTATAAATAGTAACCATTTAGGTGCGCGGCAGGTGTTGCCGCTGTTGCCGCGGTGGTTGCATTTTTATTATTTTTGGCAGTTTTTGCCAAACAGGTTTTTATTGTTAGTAAAATACTACAGAAAGAAGGAAAAAACCATGAACAAACTGGAAATTATCAGCAAGCAAGACCCTGAACTGGCCGCTGCTATGGGCAGCGAGCTTGGCCGTCAACGTAACAAAATTGAGCTTATTGCGTCAGAAAACTTTACATCATTGGCGGTTATGGAGGCACAGGGTTCAGTGCTTACCAATAAATATGCCGAAGGTTACCCCGGCAAACGTTATTACGGCGGTTGTGAGTATGTTGACGTTGTAGAGGATTTGGCGCGTGAGCGTGCTAAAAAGCTGTTCGGTGCCGAACACGCCAATGTTCAGCCACATTCCGGGGCACAGGCAAACCTTGGTACTTATTTTGCCTTGTTGCAGCCCGGTGATAAGGTGCTGGGTATGAGTCTGGCACACGGCGGCCACCTTACTCACGGCAGCCCGGTAAATATGTCCGGCAAGCATTATAACTTTGTGGCTTATGGCGTAGAGCCGGATACCGAAGTAATTGATTATGATCACGTGCGTGAAATTGCCAAGGCCGAACAGCCCAAACTGATGGTAGCCGGTGCATCGGCGTACCCGCGCGCCATAGATTTTGAAGCCCTTGGCAGCATTGCCAAAGAGGTTGGTGCCCTGTTTATGGTAGATATGGCACACATTGCCGGTTTGGTTGCTGCCGGTTTGCACCAAAACCCGGTACCCTATGCCGACGTTGTTACCACCACTACCCATAAAACCCTGCGCGGCCCGCGCGGCGGTATGATTTTGTGCGGCGAAGCTTTGGCCAAGGATATTGATAAGGCTATCTTCCCCGGCTGCCAGGGCGGCCCGCTTATGCATGTTATTGCGGCTAAGGCAGTTGCATTGGGCGAGGCTTTGCAGCCCAGCTTTAAGGAATACGGTAAAAACATTATTGCCAACGCTCAGGCGCTGGCCGAAGGTTTGTTAGAGACCGGTTTCCATCTGGTATCGGGCGGTACTGACAACCACCTGATTTTGGTAAACCTGACCAACAAGGATATTACCGGTAAAGAAGCCGAGGCCCGTTTGGACAGCATTGGCATTACCTGTAATAAAAACGCTGTGCCCTTTGATACCAAGAGCCCGTTTGTTACCAGCGGCATACGCCTGGGCAGCCCTGCTATGACTACCCGCGGCTTTGACACTGCTGCTATGAAGCAGGTTGCCAAGGCTATTGATTTGGCACTGAGCTACGGCGATGACGAAGCTAAGCTGAATGAGGCCGCTGCCATTGTTAAGGAGCTGACAACGGCATATCCGTTGTACCCCGAACTGGACTAAGTGTAATTTGGAGGTATGGCTATGCGAGAATCCTGGGATGAATACTTTATGCGGCTGGCACACGAGGTTGCTACCCGCACCACCTGTTTGCGCCGCAGTGTTGGCGCGGTGGCGGTAAGCCCAGACCACCGCATTTTGGGCACCGGCTATAACGGTGCCCTGCCCGGCGCACCCCATTGTGATGAAATAGGCGGTTGCCTGCGCGAGCAGTTGGGTGTGCCCAGCGGCCAGCGTCAGGAAATTTGCCGTGCCCAGCACGCCGAAGCTAATATTTGCAATTCGGCGGCCAAGCACGGCATTTGCCTGAACGGCGCTACCATCTATGTCACCAACCAGCCCTGCACCACCTGCGTTAAAGCTATGGTTACCAGCGGTATTCGTCGGGTGGTGTTTGACGGCAGCTACCCCGATGAGCTGGCGTGTGAATTGGCCAAAGAGGCAGGTATGGATCTGGTTTGTATATCTGAATTAACAGCCAAAGCCGATAAATAGGCCGGTGTTGGCATAATTTGGCGCTTTATACGGCTTATAAAAAACATCTGTAAATTAAGGAAAAATGCTATGAAGAAAAAAGTTCTGCTGGTTTTTGGTACCAGACCGGAAGCAATAAAAATGGCACCGCTGGTGTTGGCTTTAAAGGCGGACGACCGTTTTGATACAAAAGTGGCGGTTACTGCTCAGCACCGCGAAATGCTGGATCAGGTTATGGAATGTTTTAACCTGACGGCTGACTATGATTTAAATATGATGAAGCACGGCCAAACCCTTAGTGACATCACATCCGGTGCGCTAAAGGGCTTGCAGCAGATAATTGCAGCCGAAAAGCCCGATATTGTGCTGGTACACGGCGACACCACCACTACCTTTGCCGGTGCGCTGGCGGCTTTTTATGAGCAGGTGCCGGTGGGACACGTGGAGGCCGGGCTGCGTACAGGCGATAAATATGCTCCCTATCCCGAGGAGATGAACCGCCGCTTGACCGGTCAGCTTGCAGACTACCATTTTGCACCTACCGAAACCGCGCGGCAGAACCTGCTGGCCTGTGGTGTGCCCGATGAGCAGATTTTTGTTACCGGCAACACGGTTATTGATGCGCTTTTGCAGACGGTTGAGGTTGGCTGTGATTTGTCGGACTACATTGACGCTGATGTGGATTGGAACAAGCGCATTTTGCTGCTTACCTGCCATCGCCGTGAAAATTGGGGCCGCCCCATGGAGGAGATTTTTTCCGCTATGGCCAAGCTGGCCGAAGAATTTGCCGATAATCTGGAGATTGTTTGCCCTGTGCATAAAAACCCCAGTGTGCGTGCCCTGGCCAAACAAATTATGGGTGATGTGCCGAATATTCATTTGATTGAACCGCTGGAATACCGGCCCTTTGCCAAGTTGCAGAGCCTGAGTTATCTGGTGGTGACGGACAGCGGCGGTATGCAGGAGGAAGCGCCTGCTCTGGGCAAACCTGTGCTGGTGCTGCGCGAGGTGACTGAGCGCCCCGAAGCGATTGCTGCCGGTACGGCGCGGCTTATTGGCAACAGCTATGATACGGTTTACAACGGTGTTAAGCAGTTGCTTACCGACGAAGCTGTTTATGCCGAAATGGCGCACGCAGCGAACCCGTATGGGGATGGGAAAGCGGCGGTGTATATTTGCGACATATTAGCCCAGAAGGGACCCCAGAAGGGACCCCAGAAGGGACCCCAGAAGGGACCCCAGAAGGGACAATAGCACCTTATCTTTAGGCTCGTTGTCTGCTTGGCTCAGCGGCGTACATTAAGTACGCCTCCGGCGACTCGTCTCCAGAAGGGACAATAGCACACCATCTGCGGTGTCATATAAATTTAATCAAGGCCCCCTGCCAAAGTATATAGGGCGGTGGACGATAATAGACACTCATTTGTTCCGCCTGTATTAAAGCAAATTGCCTGCTAATTTAACAATGGCCACAAAACTTATCTGACGATTTCGGAGGTTTAGACAATGTTCGAAGATAAAAAGTTGCTCAACGATTCGAAATTGGTCGACGACGAGCCGGACGAAATTGAATCGGCATTTGATAAAATACGGGAGCAGGTTGCTGCCGGTTTGGCAGATTGTGACGAAAAGCTGGAGGATATTGCGGCGCGTTTGCCCGACGACGAGCCGGAGCCGATTGCGCCGGTGGAAAGTGCGCCCAAGGCAGACAACCAAACCCCGCTTAACAACTACGTTAACCGTATGGCCGAATCTCCTGCCCCGATGTCTGATAAGGCGCGGGCAACTTTACGGGCGGCCGGTGGGGCATCATGGCAGTTGCTGCTGGGTTTTGGCATAAGCTTTGCGGTGCGCGTGGGTGTTTTGGGCGTGCTGCTGGGTAGCTGGTTAGACAAACGGTTTTTTGGCGGCAACGGTTTTGCGGCCATGGGCTGCATATTGCTGGCTATTGCGTATTCGTTTTTTATGCTTTACCGTGATGTTATGCGGCAGGAAAAGCTGCAAAAAGAAGAAGTTGCCAAGGCTATGCAGCAAAAACCCGGCGGTAAAAATGGCCGCTGACTAAAAAACGAAAAAATTTTTGCAAGCTATATTTTAATAGGAAGATTTACGTTTTTTGCTGCCGATAGATGAAAAAAATACGGTAAATAAGACAATAAACTCTTGCCTTTTAGGTGGAGTTTTTGTATAATAAAAAATAGACGAGGTGTGGCCTGTTTACGCAGGCGCTGTACAAGCCGTGTGGCCGGCCTTGTGTTGCAAAAACGTAAAATTATTGCAGGCCCTGTGTATGGGCGTGTAGAGGATTGGTAATGGAAATTTTGTTGCCGGTGTTGGCCGGCGGTGCTTTTGGCGTGGTTTGGGCCGCCTTAGAGCTTTGGGTGTTTTTTTTAGGGCAAAAGCGTGCCGATAAAAAAGCTGCCGAAATTTTGGCAGAGGGCGGCGATGATGCTAAGGTTGCTGCCGAACGCCGCAAAGGCAATTATGTTATGAAGTACTTTATTTGTAAGTATGGGTTGGATATTGTGATGCTGGCGCTGATATTTTTTGCGCGGGCACATTTGCCGTTTAGATGGGAGTACGCCCTGCTGGCGGCAGGCATTGTGTTGGCAATGGCAACACAATTAGTTTTCACCAAAGTAGCCAGGGTTTCTATCAAATCTGTAGGTGGAAGCCGCAAATTTTAAGTTGCTAATGTAAATTGTTTTATAATTTTACATTTATAAAAGTTTGCAAAGAAAGGAGGCAGGTTTATGTCGCATAGCGGTGCTTTATTTGAAGTTGCCGGGGTAGAGGTTACCAGTGCTATGACCACGACGCTTGCTATTACGGTGGTGTTGAGTGCAGTTGCAATAGCATCTTGCCGGAATTTAAAGGTAAGCCATCCCGGTCGGGTGCAAAAGGCGGCTGAGTACATTGTCGGCGGCTTGCGCGATTTTTATGCTCAGATTTTGGGCAAAGAACGTGCTACTAAGTTTTTGCCTATTTTGGGTACGCTGTTTTTGTTCATTATTGTATCAAACTACAGCGGCTTGTTGCCGTATGCCGGCACGCTCCCGGGGTTCCAGCCTCCGACAGGCGTTTTATCCACAACGGTGGCGTTGGCTATGGCAACTTTCTTTACCACCCATATTGGCGGTTTCAAATATAATGGCGTGCATTATCTGGGGCATTTCGTAAAGCCGGTGGCTGTATTGTTGCCGTTGATGCTGTTGGAAGAAGTCATCCATCCGTTGTCTTTGTCCTTGCGTCTTTACGGTAATATCTATGGCGAAGAAACAGTTCTGCATCAGATAAGCGGGCTTATCCCTTTGGGGGCGCCAATCGTTATTATGGGTCTTAGCTTGTTGTTCGGCTTTATTCAAGCGCTGGTTTTCACTATGCTTTCGGCAATTTATATCGAAAGTGCTACCGGTCACGGTCACTAATAGCATAGTGTTAATCTATATGTAGTATTCTCGTTTTACTTATTTTTTTTTCACGACTAAATCCATCATTGGATCGCGAAGGGAGGTTATTTTAATGGCAAATGCAATTATTGCTTTGGCAGCTGCTTTGGCAATCGCTATCGCTACCATCGCTCCTGCATTGGGTCAGGGCAAAGTTGGTGCTGCTGCTATGGAGAGCATTGCTCGTCAGCCCGAGGCTGCCGGTGACATTCGTACTGCGATGATTCTGGCAATGGCTTTGTTGGAGGCATTGACTATTTACGGTTTGCTGATCGCTTTCATGATTCTTGGTAACATGGCGTAAGCTGATCCGTAATAACCCGTTTATGGGGGTGGCAGATGCCGCCCCCTATATGGCGGGTTTGAAATTGAGAAGGAGGACTATCGCTGTATGGAATTTCATTTGAACGAATTTATCTTTGTCATGATAAACTTTTTGGTTTTAGTGGCAGTTTTATATAAATTCGGCTGGGGTCCTGTTATCCGCATGATCGATTCCCGTCAAGCTATCATCGATGAAAGCCTGGATAAGGCTGAGGCCGCCCGCAAGGAGACCGAACAGATGACGGCTAAGCTGGCAGAAGAAATTGCGGATGCCCGTAAACAGGCAAAAGCAATTATTGATGATGCCCAGAAGAACGCCGAAGTTGCCAAACAGGAAATTTTGGCTCAGGCTCAGGCATCGGCAGATAGTATGCTTGCCCGCGCCGAAGCGGAGATCGCTAAGGAAAAGGCAGAGGCTATTTCCCAGATCAAGGGCGAGGTTGCAGACATGGTTGTGGCTGTGGCCGGGCGCTTGCTTTCGGAAAATATGTCGGATCAGCAGCATAAAGCGCTGGTAGACAAATATATTGCAGAGGTGGCGGCGCAAAATGATTAAAGGCGGCTTGACTACTAGATATGCCAAGGCCCTTTATGAATTGGCGGAAGCTCACCAGCAGGTTAAGGATTATCAGGAGCAGTTGCACATTTTTGGCGCTGCTATGAATGATAACCCGGATTTTGCAAATCTGCTGTGCGGCAAGCTGGTATCGGCCGCGGCAAAAAAGCAAATTATTGAACAAACTTTTGCCGGTATGGAACAAAACATTAAAAATATGCTGTTTGTAATGATCGACAAAAACCGTGAAAACGCTTTTGTATCGGTTGTAGACGCATTTGATGATTTGTGCGATGCCGCAGAGGGTGTTCAGCAAATTATGATAAAAACCGCTGTGCCCCTGGCAGACGCGGAAGCAGAAGCCTTGCGTAACAGCTTTGAAAAAAAGCTGGGCGGCAAGGTGCGCTTAAAGGCTGCTGTTGATAAAAGCTTGATTGGTGGTATTACTGTGCAGATTGACGACACCGTATACGACGCAAGCATTGCTCAGCAGTTGCATAACTTGCAGCAAACGCTGGCTGTGGAATAACCCCCACACGGGCGTTTCAATAAATTTTTTTAGAACAATAGAGGGGTGAATATTTTGAGCATCAGACCAGAAGAAATCAGCTCCATTCTTAAAAAACAAATTGAGAATTATCAGGCTGATGTCGATGTAGCTCAGGTTGGTACTGTTATCTCGGTAGGTGACGGTATTTGCCGTGTGTATGGCCTGCAAAATTGTATGGCCGGCGAGCTGTTGGAATTTGCCAACGGTGTTATGGGTCTGGCGATGAACTTGGAGGAAGACAACATTGGTTGTGTAATTCTGGGCCGTTTCACCGATATTCATGAGGGCGATACCGTTAAACGTACCGGCCGCATCATGGAAGTTCCGGTGGGCGATGAATTGATCGGCCGCGTTGTGGACCCCCTGGGCAATCCTCTGGATGGCAAGGGCCCGATTAAAACTACCAAGTTCCGTCCGGTAGAGTCTAAGGCTCCCGGCGTAATTTCGCGTAAATCCGTATTTGAGCCGATGCAGACCGGTATTAAGTCTATTGACGCTATGGTTCCGATTGGCCGTGGTCAGCGTGAGTTGATTATTGGTGACCGTCAAACCGGTAAAACGGCGGTTGCAGTTGACGCTATTTTGAACCAAAAAGGTCAAAATATGATTTGTATTTATGTTGCTATCGGCCAAAAAGCTTCTACCGTTGCCTCGGTAGTTAAAAAGCTGGAAGAAGGCGGCGCGATGGATTACTCCATCGTAGTTTGTGCTGCGGCATCCGAGCCGGCACCGTTGTTGTACATTGCTCCTTATGCAGGCGCTGCTATGGGTGAGGAATTTATGTTCAACGGCAAGCACGTTTTAATTGTATATGATGATTTGACCAAACAGGCTATGGCTTACCGTGAGCTGTCGCTGTTGTTAAAGAGACCTCCGGGGCGTGAAGCTTATCCCGGTGACGTTTTCTATCTGCATTCTCGTTTGCTGGAACGTGCTGCTAAGCTTTCTGACGAGTTGGGCGGCGGTTCTATGACGGCTCTGCCGGTTATTGAAACCCAGGCCGGTGACGTAGGTGCATATATCCCGACCAACGTAATTTCTATTACCGACGGCCAGATCTTTTTGGAGACCGACCTGTTTAACAGCGGCTTCCGTCCGGCTATTAACGTAGGTTTGTCTGTATCCCGTGTAGGCGGCTCTGCTCAGGTTAAGGCTATGAAGCAGGTTGCCGGTACCTTGCGTTTGGACTTGGCACAGTACCGTGAATTGGCTGCGTTCTCGCAGTTTGGCTCGGATATGGATAAAGCTACCCGTGACGCTTTGGCACACGGCGCCCGTATGATGGAACTGTTGAAGCAGGATCAGTATTCTCCGTTAAAGGTAGAAGAAGAAGTTGCTGTTCTTTATGTAGGCGTTAACGGCTTCTTAAAGGATATTGAAGTTAAGGATGTTACGCGCTTCTGTGACGGGTTTATTGAATACCTGCGTACGCAGCGTAGCGATGTATTGGCTGATATTGCCACCAAGCTGAAGCTCGACGACGACAACCAGGCACTTATTGAAGGCGCACTGGCTGAATACAAGAAGATTTTCGTTTAAGAGCAGCTGTTAAATACAGCGTAAAGGTGGTGAGATTGCTTTGGCTAGTATGCGTGATATCAGACGCCGTATTAAGAGCGTAGCAAGCACCCAAAAAACCACAAAAGCCATGAAGATGGTTTCGGCTTCTAAACTGCGTAAAACGCAGGGTACTTTGGTTGCTGTTCGCCCTTATTCAGATAAAATTCAGGAGGTTATGAACCACCTGTTATCTGTAGGCGCCCAATATGACACACCGTTTTTAACCCCCAGAGATGAGGTTAAAAACATAGTATATATTATAGTTGCCGGTGACCGTGGGTTGTGCGGCGGCTACAATATCAATTTGCTGCGCTTTGCCGAGGAACAGATAAAGTCTGTGCCGGAAGGTGTTAATGCGTCGGTGCTGCTGATTGGCAACAAGGCGCGAGACCACTTCCGTACTCGTCCGCAGTATGAAGTTATGGATGTTTTTACCAATATCGGTGATACACCTAATGTCAGCCAAGGTAAGGCACTTAGTGATTATGTCATCAAAAAGTATCTTGATGGCGAGGTTGACGAGGTTCACATGGTTTATGCCAAGTTCCAGTCGGTGCTGGTACAGGTTCCGTCGGTGGCGCAAATTTTGCCCATTCAGACAACTGTTGCCGCCGGGAGCGAGGCAGAACATGCTGACGCTGATTATATTTTTGAGCCGGGCGGCAAAGAGATTTTGGATGTTATTTTGCCTAAATATGTCGATGCTTCGATTTACCGTCTGCTGTTAGAAGCCAAAGCCGGCGAGCATGGCGCTCGTATGACGGCTATGGATTCGGCGACCGACAACGCCTCGGAATTGATTGATAAGCTGACGCTGTCGCTTAACCGCGCACGTCAGGCTCAAATTACTACAGAAATTACCGAAATTGTCGGCGGCGCTGCGGCTTTGCAATAACGCGGCGTATTAAATAAGAAAAATTTAAACCTGTTTTGAGGAGGTTGAAATAATGGCAGAGGGAAAAATTAGAGAAATTATCGGCGCTATTGTCGATATCGAATTCCCCCCGAACGGCTTGCCTGCAATTTACAACGCCATTAAGATCGATGATGGAGATATTCATCTGACCCTTGAGGTAATGCAGCACTTGGGCAACGACGCAGTTCGCTGCGTTGCACTTTCCTCCACCGACGGCCTGCGCCGCGGTATGACTGCCCAGGATACCGGAGCCCCGGTTAGTGTTCCGGTAGGCACGCCTACATTGGGTCGTATGTTCAATGTAATCGGTGAACCTATTGACGGTAAACCGCAGTGTGATTACACAGAAACTTCTCCCATTCATAAGGAAGCTCCGCCGTTTGCGGAACTTAGTCCTTCGACTGAGATTTTGGAAACCGGTATTAAAGTAATTGACTTTTTGGTACCCTACACCAAGGGCGGTAAAATTGGTCTGTTCGGTGGTGCAGGTGTTGGCAAGACTGTACTTATTCAGGAGCTTATTAGTAACATTGCGCAAGAACACGGCGGTTATTCGGTATTTGCCGGCGTAGGCGAACGTTCTCGTGAGGGTAATGACCTTTACTACGAAATGAGTGATTCCGGCGTTATCAGCAAAACCGCACTGGTATTTGGCCAGATGAACGAACCCCCGGGGGCTCGTCTGCGTGTTGCACTTACCGGTCTTACCATGGCAGAACACTTCCGTGATAAGGATCATCAGGACGTATTGTTGTTTATTGATAACATCTTCCGTTTTACCCAGGCTGGTTCCGAGGTATCCGCACTGCTTGGCCGTATGCCTTCGGCAGTAGGTTACCAGCCCACCCTGGCTACTGAAATGGGCCAGTTGCAGGAAAGAATTACTTCTACCAAAAATGGCTCCATTACATCTGTTCAGGCTATTTACGTACCGGCCGATGACTTGACTGACCCGGCTCCGGCTACTACTTTTAACCACTTGGATGCTCGTACCGTATTGAACCGTGCGATTTCTGAGATGGGTATTTATCCTGCGGTAGACCCGCTGGATTCGACTTCTCGTTCTCTGGATCCGAAGATTGTTGGCGAGGAACACTACAAGGTTGCCCGTGAAGTACAGTCTATTTTGCAGAAGCAGAAGGAATTGCAGGATATTATTGCAATTTTGGGTATGGACGAATTGTCGGAAGAAGATAAGATTCTGGTTGGTCGTGCAAGAAAGATTCAGCGCTTCCTGAGCCAGCCGTTCCACGTTGCTGAACAGTTTACCGGCTTAAAGGGCGTTTATGTTCCGTTGGCTAAAACTGTTCAGGACTTTAAGGCAATTGTTGCCGGCGAGTATGATCACCTGCCCGAGCAGGCCTTTTTGATGGTTGGTACCATTGAGGAAGCTGTTGAGAAGGCTAAAGCTTTGGAAGGGCGTGCATAATCTATGGCTGAAAACCTGATTCGTTTGGATATCGTAACACCGGCAGGTCTTTTGATGTCGGAAAATGTTGCTATGGTCAATTTGCCCGCTGCTTTGGGTTCTATGGGTGTTATGCGCAACCATGCACCTTTAATGACTACCTTGGAGATTGGCACGATCAAGTATGTTCAGGATACTTCTGAGCGTTTTCTGGCTGTACACGGCGGTTTTGCCGAGGTTAAGGATAATGTGGTTATTGTGTTGGCCGATGCTGCCGAAATGGCGGCAGATATTGACGTTGCCCGCGCCGAAGCTGCCAAGCAGCGCGCCGAGGATCGTTTGGCTAACCGTACCGCGGATCTTGATGTGCTGCGTGCTGAGCTGGCTTTGCGCCGTGCTGTTGCCCGTATTAAAACCAGCCAAAAGGCCTAAGGCTTATATATCGATAATAAACGGCTATGTGGGGAAACCTGCATAGCTGTTTTTTTATGCAAAAATTTGCCCGTCCGGTGTCGATAAAGTTAAAAAAATGTTGCCAAACTGCACAATATGTGGTAAGCTATGAAAATAATTAGGCAACAGGAGGGCAACAATGTCGATAGAAAAAGTAAAAACATATTTTGCGCAGGTTGGTATGGCCGATAGAATTATGGAATTTACGGCTTCTTGCGCTACGGTAGATTTAGCTGCGGCGGCGCTTGGCTGCGAGCCCGCCCATATTGCCAAAACGCTGAGCTTTGCCGACGGTGCTGACGGCTGTCTGCTGGTGGTGGCGGCCGGTGATGCCAAAGTAGATAATAAGCGCTTTAAGGCGGAATTTGGCGTAAAACCGCGTATGCTTAGTGCCGACGATGCGCTGCGATTGGTGGGGCACGCGGTGGGCGGGGTTTGCCCGTTTGCGCTAAATGCCGGTGTGCCGGTTTATCTTGACGAATCTTTGCAGCGGTTTAAGGTGGTGTACCCGGCGGCAGGCAGCGCCAACAGCGCCATTCGTCTAAGTGTAGACGAGTTGTTTGCCCTGGCGGGGGCTAAAAAATTTGTCGATGTTTGTAAGGCGTGGCGCGAGGAGGAACAGGTATGAAAAAGCATTTGAGAGATTTTGTGCTGGCTGTGCTGGCCGGTATGTGCATTGCGGTGGGCGGTACAATTTTTTTGTCGCTGGACAACAAGGTGCTGGGGGCGTTTTTGTTTACGGTGGGCCTGTTTACCATTTGCGTTAACGGGTTTAACCTGTTTACCGGCAAGGTGGGCTACGCTTTAGACAACCCGCCGAGCTACCTGCTGTTTTTGGCCAACGTGTGGCTGGGCAATTTGGTAGGCACGTGGCTGGTGGCGGCGCTGTTGGGCTTTACCCGCATTGGTGCGGCCTTGCAGGATAAGGCAAGCTTTTTGTGTGACACTAAGCTGGGCGACAGCGCGCTGAGTGTGTTTATTTTGGCGATTTTTTGTAACCTGCTGATGTACATTGCCGTAGATGGCTTTAAAAATAATCAGCACGAAATTGGCAAGTACTTGGGCCTGTTTTTTGGTGTGGTAGTGTTTATTTTGTGCGGCTTTGAACACTGCGTGGCCAATATGTTTTATTTTTCGATGGCCGGAGTATGGGATTTGCATACGCTGGTGTGGCTGTTGATAATGACGGCCGGCAACTGTGTGGGCGGTCTGCTGATACCGGTTTGCCTGAAAATCAAATAATGCGCAAAAATTGGGCAAAAAACCCCACGGCAGCAGTGCCGTGGGGTTATGTATTTATGCCAGATTTTCGGTGGCGGTGTTGGTTGGGGTTTGCGTGGTTTGCAGGTTAAGCACACGTTTTTTAGTGGTATCACCTTTAAGCTCGGCGTTGGCGTTGGCCAGCAGCAGCTTAATGCGGTTTTCCTGATTAGTGCGGGAAGCGCCGGGGTCGTAGTCGATAGCTACAATGTTGGCACCGGGGCAGCGTTCTTTAACGGCACGTATCATACCCTTGGCGACAATATGGTTGGGCAGGCAGCCAAAGGGCTGCGCCGAAATTATGTTGTTAACGCCGTGTTCTATCAGGTCGATCATCTCACCGGTAAGCAGCCAGCCTTCGCCCATTTTAACGCCCTCACCGATACAACCTTTAGCGGCCTTTTTAACCTGCGTAAAGCTGGCCGGCGGCATAAAGTTGCTGTGGCGGCGTATGGTGTTGGTCATAAGGCGCTGGCCACGTTCCATAAACTTAAAGCCCAGCTTAACAAAAACATTTTTAAAGTTGGGGCCGTTGTACAGCTTGGCATCTACAAAGGTGTTGTTCAGAGAATAAAAGATGAAGTCTAAAACACCGGTAACCACCGGCTGTGCGCCCTGGCTGATAAGGTAGTTTTCCAGATCGTTGTTGCCAAGGGGGGCGTACTTCATATAAATTTCGCCGACAATGCCTACCTTGGGCTTAACTTCGTCGGTAAGCTTTATTTGCTTAAAGGCGTTTAATATGCGCATATAATTTTTGCCCAGCATAAGGTAGCTGCCGCTGACAAAGGCCTGGTCTAACTGTTTAACTAAAATGTCGATAACCTTGTCGGTATGGCCGGGTATAACTTCGTAAGGTTTGGTTTGATTTTTAAGCCACAGTATCATATCGCCGTAAAAGCAGGCGTAGGCCATAGAAAGCAGCATACGGTTGGTAATAACCAGACCTTCGGCGCTAAAGTTATCAAGGCGCAGAGCAATTACCGGTATGTGGTTAAGGCCGCTTTTTTCCAGCGCTTTTTTAAGCAGATAAACGTAGTTAGAAGCACGGCAGCCGCCGCCGGTTTGCGGCAGCAGCAGGGCAATGTGGTCAAGGTCGTATTTGCCGCTTTTAACAGCATCTAACAGTTGGCCAATGGCCAGCAGCGCCGGGTAGCAGGTATCGTTATGGACATTTTGCAGGCCCTGTTCGGTGATAGAATACGAGGTGCTTTCCAGAAAATCAAGGTTGTAGCCCTGACGGCGGAAAATACCCTGAAACAGCGCAAAATGTACCGGCAGCATTTGCGGCACCAAAATGGTGTAATCGTGCTTCATATCGGCAGTAAAAACGGGGCAGGTAACAGCGTGTTCCTTTAGGGGCTGCTCCATTTCTTCTTTTTCGGCACGGTTATGCAGCAGATTTTTTAAAGTTTCCAAATGGGCTGCCAAATTATGCTCTACAATAAAATGATGAAGGCTTTCTCGGATGGCCAGCGGCATACTGTTTTGTACGCGCTGGTTAAAGCTGAAGGCTGCCGATTCGGTTTCGTCCTTTTTGGCAGGCTGATCAAGCGGCGCACCCAGCAAATGCTCCAGATATTTTTGCAGCCGTGTATCTAAAGTGGCAGCAATATTTTTTTCTACCTCTTGAGCGGAGATAGGGGTTGGTTTTTTAGTTTCCGGCATTGTAAGTTGCCTCCTGATTGGTTATTTTTTATTGGCGGCCTCGGCTTCGCGGGTTTCCATAGCAGCAAGCAGGCTGCGGGCGCGAATTTTGGTGGCTGCAAGGTTGTTTATTTCGTCAATTTTAAGCTGTGTATAAATTTTGCCGTTGCGCTCTAAAATGTCTTTAAGCTCGTCGGTGGTAATGGCATCTAAGCCGCAGCCAAAGCTTACAAGCTGCACAAGCTGCACATTGCTGTGGCGGCAAACATAGCGGGCGGCGTTATACATACGGGTATGGTATGTCCACTGGTTAAGCACGTTTACCTTTTGCGAATATGCCAAATTGGTAAGCACACGCTCCGACAGCACCACAAACCCCAGCGAATTAAACATTTTGTCGATACTGTGATTTATTTCGCGGTCTACGTGGTAGGGGCGGCCCGCCAGCACAACCACCTTTTGGCCGGCTTCGTTGGCGGCACGCAGGGCCTTTACGCCGTAGGCTTCAACATCACTCCACCAGGCTTTATAAATATCCCAGGCGGCATTGGCAGCGTTTATGCACTGCGACAGCGTAAAGTTGAAATATGGGAACTGCTTGGCGTATTCATAAAAATTGGTGCCCAGCAGGCTGCGGTTATTAAGGCTAAGATACGGATACATAAAATCGACATTTTGCAGGTCGGTAACATTAGCCTTTAAAAGTTCGGGGTAATAGGCTACCACCGGGCAGTTATAGTTTTTATCACCGCGTTTTTCATCGATATTATAGCTGGAGCAGGGATAGAATATAGCATCGACATTTTTCTTCAGCAGGCGCATAATGTGGCCGTGCGCCAGCTTAGCTGGGTAGCAAACAGTATCCGACGGAATGGTAAACTGACCTTCGGCATAAACAGCGCGAGAAGATTCGCCGGAAATTATTACGTTGCAGCCTAAATGACGGAAGAAAGCCAGCCAGAAGGGCAGGTTTTCGTACATATTAAGCACCAGCGGTATGCCTATGGTGGGGCGGCCGGGCAAAGCGGTGGCTTCGCTGTCGGTTATCAAATTACGCAGTTTATCGTTAATGTATTCATAAACATTGGGCAGGTTATTGGCCTTGCCGGATACACCGCGTTCGCATTTGTTGCCGCTGATAAATTTGCGCCCATTAGGAAAGCTGTTGATAGTCAGTGAACAATGGTTGGCACAGCCCCGACAAACGGTGGGCGTGGCAGTATGCTTAAAGTTGGCAATCTCGTTGCGGTTTAGCATAGTGGTAGTGGTTTTGCCAAGCTCGGTATGGCGTTGCTTGGCATAAAGCGCCGCACCAAAGGCCCCCATAAGGCCGGCAATATCCGGGCGGATAACATTTTGACCAAGCTCACGTTCAAAGCTGCGCAGCACAGCATCATTAAGAAAAGTACCGCCCTGCACGACAATGTTTTTACCAAGCTCGCTGGCGTTGTGTACGCGCAGAACCTTGTAAATGGCGTTTTTAACTACGCTTATGGCCAAGCCGGCCGATACATCGGCAACATCGGCACCGTCACGTTGGGCCTGCTTAACCGACGAGTTCATAAAAACGGTGCAGCGCGAACCCAAATCTACCGGGTGTTTGGCAAACAGCGCCAGTTCGGCAAATTCGGCAGGTGTATAACCAAGGGCTTCGGCAAAGGTTTGAATAAAGCTGCCGCAGCCGCTGCTGCAAGCCTCGTTAAGCACAATGTTATCTATGGTGTTGTTATGGATGGTAAAGCACTTCATATCCTGCCCGCCAATGTCGATGATGTAATCTACCTGCGGGTTAAAAAAGTGGGCAGCCGTAAAGTGCGCAACGGTTTCTACCAGGCCGTAATCCAGATTAAAAGCATTTTGTATCAGTTCTTCACCATAGCCGGTAACGGCACAGCCGCAAAGCTGAATATTATTGCCCAGCATATCATAAATGGCCACCAGTTGTTCCTGCACAATGGGCAGCGGGTTGCCCTTGTTACTGGTGTAGTAAGTATAAAGCAGCTCGCCAAACTCACTGATAAGTGCCATTTTGGTGGTGGTGCTGCCTACATCTATGCCCAGATAAGCACGCCCGCGGTAGTCGGCAGTGTTGCGTTTGGGTACGGCACTGCGGCGATGACGTGCGGTAAAATCGGCGTATTCATATTTATCTTTAAAAAGCGGCGGCAAAAAACGGCTGCGGCCTTTAATTTCTTTGTGAGATTGCAGCGTTTGCCTAAGCGACTGATAATCAAAGGTTACGGTTTCGCTGTCGGCATAAACGGCGGCACCCAGGGCAACAAAGTATTGCCCAAGTTCGGGGAAAATGGCGTTTTCCGGCGTTAAATTAAGTGTTTCAATAAAGCGCTCTCTAAGCCCCATATTAAAGCTCAGCGGGCCGCCCAAAAACAGCACACGCCCCAAAATGCGCCGCCCCTGCGCCAGACCGGCCACGGTTTGTTCGGCTACCGCCTGATAAATGCTGGCGGCGATGTCGGATTTGGCCGCACCCTGATTGATAAGCGGCTGAATGTCGGTTTTGGCAAAAACACCGCAACGCGAGGCTATGGGGTATATTTTTTTGTGCTGAAGCGCCAAACGGTCAAGCTCTTCAACGCTGACATTAAGCAGGGTAGCCATTTGGTCAATAAACGCGCCGGTGCCGCCGGCACAGGTGCCGTTCATACGTTCTTCTACACCGCCGGTTAAAAACAGTATTTTGGCATCTTCGCCGCCCAGCTCAATAACCACATCGGTTGTCGGTTCAAGTTCGGCCACCGCACCGGAAAGCGCATAAACCTCTTGCACAAAGGGCACCCCGGCAGCTTCGGCCAGCGACATACCGGCAGAACCGGTGATGGCGGCTTTAAGCTGCTTGCCCTTTAACAGCAAGGGCAGCTCGTCCATAATATCCGACAAAGTTTCGCCAATGCGCGAACCGTGCCGACGGTAAGTGGAATAAATAAGCGAGCCTTGCTCGTCGATGACCACAACTTTTATGGTAGTGGAGCCAATATCTATACCAAGTTTGCAAAACATTTTATCTACCTCTCACAAAAAATATATAAAAAGCTGATATTAAGCCTCTCGCTTTCTATTATATATAAAAACAGGGCGGTGTCTATGCTAAATGTACACCAATAAAGGCAGGCCCAACCAACAAAAGCAATAAAATACACATAACCTGCCATTATCTCTACCTATTATAATATATATATTTACAAAAATCTACAATTATTTTATTTTAACTGATAAAATTGCTTGTAAGTTGCACTTTAAAAATGCTATACTATATAGCAGTGTAAAAATATTAGCTAAAAAAGCAGTGTTTTTTAAATTTACTTAATAAAGCAGTGCTAAAATAAATAAAAATATGCCGCTGTAAGGCAAACATTAAGGAGAAAATGATATGTCACCGTTATTGAATATGCTGTTAAATTTGGCTGTTTGGCTGGTAGTTATTTTTGCTATAATTGCTATTGTGGTAAGTAAGCTCAGAGAAAAACCGCTGGAATGGCCGGATTTGGAAAAATATGGTGAGCCGCAGGAAATTTGGCTGGAGGGTATGGACGATTTGGACGTCTTTCCGCAGTATGGGTATCACCGTTACCGCGATGTTTATCTGAATATGCGCCGTATACCGATTGTTATTGTTGAACCGAAGATTATGGAAGGCCAGTTAGCCTACCACTTTTTTGAGGTGAAGTCCGGTGCGGAGGGGTATGACCTGCCCAGCGCGATTATGTTGTTGGGGAATGAGAAGCCGGCGGAGATAGCCCACTTTTAGATCGGAAGTCCAATAGCGGCGCATCTACTTTGTCGTCAGTCTCCTCGCTCAGCGGCGTACTTTAGTACGCCTAAATCGACTCGTCGCCTGACTTCGCGTATCTGCACCACTCTTGAACTTCCTTGACTTTGGGTGTGTAACCGGCAATAGCACCCCACCAGAAAGGACAACTGCACACCATCTGCTGTGTCGTGCTTGCATCTGGCGCACATTTGCCCCTCTGGTATTCTAAGAAAAGTATCCGGAAAACTGTGTTCCTAAAAGCCGCGCTGCACGGCGTACATAGGGCGGCAGCACATCTGTTAACACAAAAGCTCTCTGCACAAGGGGGCTTTTTTTGTATAAAAATACATTGCGTCTTGACAAAACAAAATATTTGAGTTAAAATCTTTTATATTTAAGTTTTGCCCGGCCAAATGCCCTTGTGGCACCGTAAAGCAAGCAGTTTTCTTAAAAAACGGTAGTATAAGAGAGGTTTGCCGGCGGTTTGGCGGGGTAGGCTAAAAACATAATTTTTTTATTTTAGAAAGGGAGTATGGTAGAATGATCGTAATTTTAAAAGCAAAAGCGCCGGAGCAGCAGGTTAAGGGACTTATAAAGGAAATTGAGGCGCAAAACCTGCAAATACATTTTAGTCAGGGTGAAAGTAGCACTATTTTGGGCTTGGTAGGCGATACTGCCCACGTAGATATGGAAAAGCTGCTGGCTAACGATGTTGTGGCAGATGTGCGGCGGATATCGGAGCCGTACAAGGCAGCTAACAGGCGGTTTCATCCTAAGGATACCGTTGTGGAGGTTTGCGGGCGCAAGATAGGAGCAGGGTATTTTTCGGTGATTGCCGGCCCCTGTTCGGTAGAAAGTCAGCCGCAGATGGAAATGGTTGCAGCGTCGGTAAAGGCCAGCGGGGCAGCTTTTTTGCGGGGCGGTGCGTTTAAGCCCAGAACTTCGCCCTATTCTTTTCAAGGGTTAGAAAACGACGGCCTTAAGCTGTTGTCGGCAGCCAAAAAAGCCACCGGTTTGCCGATTGTGACGGAAATTATGAGCGAAACCCAGCTTGATGATTTTGCCGATGTGGATATTATACAGGTGGGCGCGCGCAATATGCAGAATTTTAGGCTGCTGAAAGAGCTTGGCCATTGTGACAAGCCGATTTTGTTAAAGCGCGGTTTGGCCAACACCATAGAAGAATTGCTGATGAGTGCCGAATACATTTTGGCTGGCGGCAACGATAAAGTAATTTTGTGCGAACGTGGTATAAGAACTTTTGAAACCTGCATACGCAACAATTTGGATATTTCGGCAGTGCCGGTGTTAAAGCGTCAGTCGCATTTGCCGGTGATAATTGACCCCAGCCACGCGGCCGGCAACACCTGGATGATCGAACCGCTTTCCAGAGCGGCGATTGCAGCAGGGGCCGACGGGCTGATGATAGAGGTGCATAACAACCCCAGGGAAGCCCTGTGCGACGGCGCGCAAAGCCTTGATATGCAGCAGTTTGCCGACTTGATGGTAGATTTAAAGCGGCGTGTGGCATTTGAAGGCCGTGAGCTGCAAGGCTAAGGCTGCCGATAAAAAATTGTAATGTTCAGAGAAAAGTTAGCCAATGTTCATATAGAGTTCATAAATGTAGGCTATTATATACTCGTAGCTTGTGATTGTGTTAGACGCGCGCGGCGCGTATGCTATGAGAGGGGATGATGGCCAAAACTTACTGAATTTAGAACTACCTGATAAAATTGATGTAAAAAACTTTTTCGATTCTTTTGATTGATTCTTTTTTGATTGATTCTTTTTTGATTTTGATTCTTTTGTAAAAAAACAACTTTTCTGATAAACTTTGCAACTTTTAATGTAACTTCATTACAACCAATCCTATAAATAATTTGGGAAAGGCCGGGCGCTCTGCCCGGTCTTTTTCTGTTATCCGGGGTGCAAAAATTTCTGTTAAACTTTAGGTTATCTTCAGGCAGAATTCACATAAGGGCGGTATACTAAAGCCGTGGAGTTGAGGAGAAGGCGGGCATTGGGGGCCGGTGCTTATGGCCCGGTGTGATAGCCGATGTCGGCTGTATCCTTAATAGGTGTAAGCTGTGCAGCCGCCATGGCGGGCGGTATAACAAGGGGTGAGGCCGGGCAAGATATAACCTGAGCGGTTTTTACAGCCGGTTATTGTAAAAACCAAAAAAAATAAATAAAATAAAAACTTTTCATCATTACAACCAAATCCTATACAAATAACCAAAGGAGGCCGAGGAGAAACCATAACCCTCGGTCTTCTTTTGGCTTGTAATGGTGGGGGCAAATAAGCTATAATATAATGATGTATAGGTGTATATGTGCAAAAATATAAGGAGATTTTTATGACCAAACTTTTGATTGTTGATGACGAACCGGGTATACGGCAGTTGATTGCCAAATACGCAGCGTTTGCCGGCTATGATGTGGCAGAAGCGGCCAACGGTATGGAGGCGGTGGAATATTGCCGCGCGCATAATGACATCGACTTGATAATTATGGACATTATGATGCCGGAATTAGACGGATTTTCGGCGTGCAGAGAGATACGCAAAACGCGCGATGTGCCGGTGCTGATGTTATCGGCGCGGGGCGAGGAATATGACCGCATAAACGGGTTTGAGGCCGGCGGCGATGATTATGTGGTTAAGCCGTTTTCGGCGCGAGAGCTTATGCTGCGTATAGAGGCGATATTGCGGCGGACGGCCGGTGCTGCCGTGCAGGATGATGACCAAACGCTGGAATTTGGCGGCCTGAAGATAGACACTATGGCGCGGTTGGTTTATGTTGACGGAGAAAGGCGTAATTTGTCGCCTAAGGAATATGACCTGCTGTTTTATCTGGTGCAGAATAGCGGGCGCGCGCTTAGCCGAGAAAGTATTATAACCGAGGTTTGGGGCTACGATTATTACGGCGATGACCGAACTCTGGACACACACATTAAGCTGCTGCGCAAAAGTTTGGGTGCGTATGCGGGGTGTATAGTTACGTTAAGGGGGTTAGGTTATCGCTTTGATAGACCGGAAGTCCAATAGCACCCCATCTTTAGGATCGTTGTCTGCTTGGCTCAGCGGCGTACTTTAGTACGCCTAAATCGCTTGTGCCCGTATGGGTGCCTGCGCAGCCGTACTCACCTAAATCTGGGGCACTCTTGAACTTCCTTGACTTTGGGTGTGAAATCCTTGCTGCAAAAAGCCGCGCCACAGGGCGTATATAGGGCGGTGGGCGGGAATAGATAATCGTCTGTTCAGCCTTGATTGAAAAAGCTTACAAACGCTCACGCTGCACGGTGTATATATGGCAGCGCAACAAAGCATTGGTTTACTGAAACGTTATTTAGCCTTAAAATTATTATAAAAGGATATGACATATGTTTAAGCGAAAAGCAAAAACTTATAAATATACGGTAGATAACACCGGCTACAAAACGCGCGGCAGTGTACGCTGGCACATTTTGGGCTATTTTTTGCTGTTTGCGCTGATAATGCTGGTATTATTGTGGCTTATGCAAACGGTATTTTTGGAATCTATATACAAAAGTATTAAAACGCACGATATTGAAAGCACATCGGTGCATATTGCCAAAACGCTGGAAACCGGCGGTATGACCGGCGAGGAGATGGAGGAGTATCTTAACTGGGTGGCGCACGAAGGGTCGCTGTGTGTGCGGGTGGTAGATATGAGCAACGAGGGCGACGGTTTGTTTGTGCTGCAAACATCGGAGGCTACCCCCGGCTGTATGGTGCATCATTTGTCGGCCAAGGATATGCTGATATTGGCCAAAGCGGCTGAAGAAGCCGGCGGCAGTATGTTTTATAATCTGGGGGCTAAAAACGAGGCCGAGACCGAAGCGGACGGGTTTGCGCAGCTACTGGGCGAACAATATGCGCGTATGACCAGAGTTTATGCCAAGCAGGCTGATATTCCGCCGTTGTTGTTATCCATACGTTGTGTTACTATGCCCGGCGGTGAGCGCTATGCTATTTTGCTTAACGGTGCAATATCGCCGGTGTCGGCTACGGTAGATACCCTGCGTATGCAGTTGGTGTTAATAAGCGGTGTAATGGTGCTTATGGGGCTTTTGCTGGCTTTAATAGCAACCAGGCGGTTATCGCGCCCGTTAGAGCAGATAACCAGACTTTCGCGGCGGTTGGCAGCCGGAGATTTTAATATTGATTTTCGGCAGCCCGGTGCGTACCGCGAGGTGGACGAGCTGGCTGCTACGCTAAACTATGCGGCTAATGAATTGGGCAAAACCGAACGTTTGCAGCAGGATTTGATAGCTAATATATCGCACGATTTACGCACGCCCCTTACGTTGATAACCGGCTATGCCGAGGCTATGCGCGATTTGCCGGGAGAAAATACGCCGGAAAATGTTCAGGTGATAATTGATGAAACCGAACGGCTGGGCAATTTGGTAAACGATTTGCTGGATATGTCGAAATTGCAGGCCGGTGTGGTGCAGCTTGACCGTGAGGAGCTGGAGCTTACCGAGCTGATACGCGAAATTATGCTGCGGTTTAATAAGCTGTGTGCCGCCAAGGGTTACACCATAGATTTTGTGCCGACGGCGCGTATTTGGGTGCAGGCTGATAAGCTGAAGCTTACGCAGGTGATATATAACCTGCTGAACAACGCCATAACTTATACCGGCGATGATATGCGGGTGATTATAAAGCAGCAGCTTTTGCACCGTGACAGGCGCGTTAGGGTAGAGGTTATAGATACCGGCGAGGGCATAAAGCCCGAACAGATAAAGAACATTTGGCAGCGGTATTATCACGGCAGCGCCAACCACCGCCGCACCAATGCCGGCAACGGGCTGGGGCTGTATATTGTAAAGCAGATTTTGGATATGCACGGCGGGGCATACGGTGTAGAAAGTACCCCCGGCAAGGGCAGTTGTTTCTGGTTTGAAATTGAAGTCAGCCGTACAGAAGAAATGCCGCCCAAGGTATTGCCGCAATAAATGTTTTATCAGGTTGTAATTATGGGGCAGATGTGTTATAAAATAAGTAGCACTAAAAATAAGATTTATTGTGATGAGGTTTTGTCGTGTTATTTTCCAGTATTGAATTTTTATGCGGATTTTTGCCGCTTACCTTACTGATATATTATTTGCTGCCCGAACGTAAGCTGCGTAACCGGTTTTTGCTGTTTATGAGCCTGGGCTTTTATGCCTGGGGCGAGCCGATATATGTGCTGCTTATGCTGCTGTGCATTGCCGGCAATTATCTGTTGGGGCTGTTGGCCGAAAAACACCGCGGCACCGGCGCCGGGCGGCTGGTTATAGCGGCTATGCTGCTGTTTGATTTAGGGCTGCTGGGTGTGTTTAAGTATGCCGGGTTTGTAACCGAAAATTTAAATTTGGCATTGGGGCTTAATTTGCCGGTGTGGCAGGCAGCGTTGCCTATAGGTATATCGTTCTTTACTTTTCAGGGGATGAGCTATGTAATTGATGTGTACCGCGGCGAGGCAAAGGCGCGCACCAATCTGCTGGACGTTGGCCTGTATGTGGCGCTGTTTCCGCAGCTTATAGCCGGCCCCATTGTGCGGTATAACACGGTGGCGGCCGAAATTGACGGGCGCAGAGAAAACTGGCACGATTTTACGTCGGGTATTGACCTGTTTATTATTGGTTTGGGCAAAAAGGTTATTTTGGCCAACAATTTTGCTATAGTGGCGGATAAAATTTTTGATGCCGGCGCTTACGAAAATATATCGGTGGGGGCGGCGTGGATAGGTGCGCTGGCCTATACCCTGCAAATTTACTTTGATTTTGGCGGGTATTCTGATATGGCGCTGGGCCTGGGGCGTATGTTGGGCTTTCACTTTTTGCCGAACTTTAATTACCCCTATATATCGCGCAGTGTAACCGAATTTTGGCGGCGCTGGCATATGTCTTTATCAAGCTGGTTTAGAGATTATGTATATATACCGCTGGGCGGCAACCGCAAGGGGCAGGGGCGTATGGTGCTTAATCTGCTGGCGGTGTGGCTGCTTACCGGCCTGTGGCACGGTGCTAACTGGACGTTTATTGCCTGGGGCTTGTATTACTTTTGCTTTTTGATAATAGAAAAGCTTACAGGCCTGAGCAAAATTTTGCCTAAGCTGCCGGTGATAAGCAATGTGGCGGTAATGCTGATTGTGGTTATAGGCTGGGTGTTATTCCGGGCAACAGATATTGCAGCGGCGGGGGCGTATATTGGCGCTATGTTTGGCGCCTTTGGTAACCCGCTGACAGATGATACCTTTGTTTATCAACTGGCTGAAAACAAGGTGCATTTTGTGGTAGCGGCGGTGGCGGCAACACCGATAATACCGTGGCTTAAGGGCAAGCTGCCGCAGTTGTTTGCGGCGCGGCCCATGGGCGTTTTGCGTGATGTTTGTTTGCTGGCTATTTTGCTGGTGGTGCTGGGCGGGCTGGCCAAGGGCAGCTATAACCCGTTTATTTACTTTAACTTTTAGGGGGTGCGCCGTATGACAAATAATAATAAGCCGGAGCGGCGCATTTTTTTGCCGGTGATGTTTTTGGGGCTGCTGGCGGTGCTGTGTGTGGGCACCTTTGTGCTTAGGGCACCGCAATATGTGGCCGAAATTGGCTGGGTACAGGATAATTGCCAGACGGATTTTGCCGGCAAGGTTAACACGCTGGTAGACCGATGGGAGGCAGATGCGGCAGAAAATCTGTTGTTTAAAGAACCGCTGGTGGAAATTGACGGGCTGGCGGCCCGTGTGTTTGATAAGCATTTTGTGCGTGATACGGATTATTCGTATTCGGTGGTTAGAGATAACCACAACTGGCTGCAATTTATAACGTTTAATGCTAAGCCCAAGCAGATATTGCAGGAGCTTGACGCTTATACAGACCTTGGGGTGCCGATAGTGTATGTGCAGCCGCCAACCAAATATATTGAAGGTTATACGGAGTTTCCGGCTACCTTGCACGATCAGACGGGGCAAAATGTGGCAGCTACGGCAGAGCTTTTGGCGGCAGCCGGGGTGCCGCGCTTAGACCTGCGCAGCCTGGCCGGAGAGCAGGATTTGCCCAAGGAGCAGATGTTTTATCGTACTGACCACCATTGGCGGGTAGAAACAGCTTTTTGGGCTAATGCCCAAACTGTGGCGTGGCTTAATGAACAATTTGGCTGGGCTATTGATGCAGACGGCTATTACTGTGATTTGGCTAACTGGCAACAGACGGATTTTGGCAAAAACTTTTTGGGCAGCCAGGGGCGCCGTGTGGGCCGGTTTTTTGGTGGGGTAGATGATTTTGTGCTGATAGAGCCGGCTTTTGATACGCAGTTTGCGGTTACGCTAAAGCAGCAGAACGGCGAGGAAGTTGCTAAGCAGGGCAGCTTTAGCGAGGTGCTGCTGGATTGGGATATGCTGAACGACAGCGATATTTACAGCAACCGCTACGGTGCATATTGGGGCGCAGATTACCCGCTGGTGGTGGCGGACAACCTTAATAACGATGACGGCAAGCGCGTGCTGATAATTAAGGATTCGTATTCTCTGCCGTATGGGGCTTTTATGGCTACTATGTTAGATGAGCTTTATATGGTGGATTTACGGTACTTTGACATTGCGGATCTGGCAGATTACATTAAGGAAATAAAGCCGGATTTAATGCTTATAATGTATTCTTAAAGCAAGAGAGGAGGGTGTGCCGATGAATGATTTTTATACGGTATCGCTTAATGAAGCCGGCACCAAGCTTAGGATAATTGACCAGACCAAGCTGCCCAACGAGCTGGTATGGGTGGAAATGGACGAAATTGAGCAGGTGTGGCAGGCGATAAACAGCCTTAGTGTGCGCGGCGCACCGGCTATTGGCGTGGCGGCGGCTATTGGGCTGGCGGTGGCGGCAGGTAATATAAAGGCGGCAGATTTTGCGGAGTTTTATCAGCAGTTTTGCCGGATGAAGGCATATTTGGCGACCAGCCGACCGACGGCAGTGAACCTTAGCTGGGCTATGGAGCGTATGAAGCGGGTGGTTTTGCAGTATAAAGACCGTGAGCTTTTAACGATAAAGGCGGCTCTGCTTAACGAGGCGCAGGCAATTTGTGATGAAGATGTGGCCTGCTGCCGGGCAATAGGAGAAAACGGTTTGCCGCTGTTAGACGGTGTGCGGGCGGTGCTTACGCATTGCAATGCCGGGCAGTTGGCGGCAGTGGCATATGGTACGGCGCTGGCCCCTATCTATATGGCTAAGGAAAATGGGCAGAATATACAGGTTTATGCGGATGAAACCAGACCCCTGTTGCAGGGTGCGCGCCTTACGGCGTGGGAATTGCAGCGCGCCGGTATAGATGTTACCCTGCTGTGCGATAATATGGCGGCAACGGTGATGGCTTCCGGGGCGGTAGATGCGGTGATAGTTGGGGCAGACAGAATTGCTGCCAACGGTGATGTTGCCAACAAAATAGGTACATATGGCGTGGCAATTTTGGCCAAAACCTTTGGTGTGCCCTTTTATGTGGCGGCACCAACCTCGACATTGGATATTGGCTGTGAAAGCGGCCGTGATATTGTGGTGGAACAGCGTGACCCGGCTGAGGTTACCGAGCATTGGTATGGCAGACCTTTGGCACCGGAAGGCATAAAGGTTTTAAACCCGGCCTTTGATGTGACACCGGCAGAGCTGGTATCGGCAATAATTACCGAACGCGATGTAATAACGGCACCCTTTGCGGAGGGTATAGCACGTTTGCTGCAAAAATAGGAGATGGCAAATATGGAAGCTTGGGGCGGATTTAGCGAGGAGCGGCTGGCACAGGCAGCGGCCGAAATAGTGTTTGTGGGGCAAAGGCTGTATGCCGGGGGTATGGCAGCCGGCAACAGCGGCAATATAAGCGTGCGCCTTGGCGATAATGCCGTGCTGATGACACCGACCGGTGTGTGTAAGGGTGATTTAACGGCAGATATGCTGGTGGTGCTGGATATGGCAGGTAAGGTGCTGTGGGGTATGCGGCGGCCAACGTCGGAGGCGGGGCTGCATTTGGCAGTGTACAGGCAGGCCCCGGCTGTAGGGGCGGTTATACACGCCCACACGCCGTTTGCTGTGGCTTTTGCGCTGGCAGGTAAAACCCCGGCCGAATACCGGCTGGCGGAAATTACCGAGCGTTTGGGTGCTATACCTTTGCTGCCTTATGCGCCGCCCGGCAGCCCGGCATTGGCTGAGCAGACCGGGGCAGCGGCGGCCAAATACGGCGGCGCGTTGCTGGCGGAGCATGGCCCGGTGATTTGGGATAAAAACCTGCGGGAAGCATTGTATGGCATAGAAGAATTAGAGGCTGCCTGCAAGGCTGTTATATTAAGCCGGCTGCTGTAAGCAATAAATATGTAAGCAATAAATATGTAAAAAGACACCGTTGGTTAACGGTGTTTTTTTATGGGTAAAATTAAGATTTGGGCTTGCAGAACAGGGCAGCGATAAAGGAAAAGATGATGGCGGTGGAAACCCCGGCACCGGTAACCTCAAAAAGGCCGGTAAGCAAACCGATAGGCCCACCGGTTATATATTCGGTTAGGGCACCTTGTACCAGCGAGCTGCCAAAGTTGGTAATAGGCGTGGTGGCACCGGCTCCGGCAAAATCAATAAGGGGCTGATACCAGCCAAGGCCGCCCAGCACGGCACCGATAATTACAAAGCTGACCATGGCGTGCGCCGGTGTAAGCTTAAATTTTTGCATCAGTATTTGGCCGATAACACAAAAGCTGCCGCCTACGATAAATGCCCAGATAAGCTTGCTAAGCAACTATAACACCTCCCAGCTTAGGGCGTGTGCTATGCCCGGTATGCTTTGCTGCTGCTGGCAGCTAAGTGGAGAGAGCAGAGCGCCGGTGGCAATAAGCAGCACGCGCTTTAATTGGCCGCGCAAGAAGCGGCGGTAAATGTGGCCCAAAGCACCAATGGCCATACAGCCGCAGCCGGAGCCGCCGGCCAGATTTTTGGGTGTGTGGTTAAAAATAAGCTTGCCGCAATCGGTCAGGTTGGCGTGGGGGATATAACAGCCGGCATTGTTAAGCAAGTCGATAAAAAGGGAGCTGCCCACCCAGCCTAAATCTCCGGTAACAATTAAATCATAGTAATCGGGGCGAATTTGGCGTTCTTTAAGATGACAAAGCAGGGTGTCGCAGGCAGCAGGGGCCATAGCAGCGCCCATATTAAAAGGGTCTTTAACGTTAAGGTCAATAATTTTACCGACGGTGGCCGAGGTTATGCGGATGTTGGGCAGCACCGGATGCGGGGGATAAGTAGGGTCGGCAATTATGGCGGCCCCTGCCCCGGTAACGGTTATTTGCGTGGTGGCATTTTTTTGCGCGCCGTATTCATTGGGGTAGCGGAACTGTTTTTCGACAGCGTTGGTGTGGCTGACAGTGGAGGACATAGCCAGACGGGCAGCACCGCAGGCTGTACTCAGGGCAGCCAGTGCCATACCCTGCACCGATGTGGAACAGGCACCAAACAGCCCCAAATAAGGTATGGCAAGCTCGCGGGCGGTAAAGCTGCTGCTGGTTATCTGGTTTTGCAGGTCGCCGGAAAAATGCAGGTTTAATTCGTCGCGGCCTATGCCGGCGTGTCGTATGGCCAGATTACAGGCTTCTTCTAACAGGCGCTGTTCGGCAGCCTCAAAGCTTTTTTGTCGAATATAGGGGTCTTTATGGATAACGTCAAAATCGGCAGCCAGAGGGCCTTCGCCTTCTTTTTTGCCGGCAACGGTGCCGGTGGCTACCAGCCGCGGCGGCGGATTAAACAGCCAGGTTTGACGGCCTTGCAGTTGAACTGTCATAAGGCGGCACCCCCAAGCTGCAAAATTATTACCTTGATAATGGCGACAAAAAAGGCGGCAACCGCCCCAAACACAATAACCGGCCCGGCTACCTTAAACATATTGCCGCCAACGCCCAGCACAAAGCCTTCCGAGCGGTATTCTAAGGCGGCAGAGGACATTGTGTTGGCAAAGCCGGTGATAGGCACGGCGGTGCCTGCCCCGGCAAACTGCGCTAATTTATCGTAGACACCGCAGGCCGTTAATATGATGGCCAAAATTATCATAAGGGCAGAGGTTGGCGCACCTACGGTATCCTTGTTGAAATCGGTGTAGGTAAGCAGCAGCAGTTGCAGGCATTGCGCAACCGTGCAGATAAGGCCACCCGTCCAAAAGGCGTTAAAACAGTTTTTAAGCAGGTGGCCCGGCGGCTGATTGTTTTGTTGCAGGCGCTGATAAGCCTGCTGCCGGGCCTTGTTTTGGGCGGCGGCAGAATGTGGGCCGGGATTGGATTTGGGTTTGCTCAAAGTTATCACCTCGGAGAAATGTATTTGCTGCTATTTTGAGCCGGGCGGCGGCAGATTATACATAGGGTAGGTGCATAAAAAAGGCTGTCTTTGGCAAAATAGTGTAAGAATATTGCGGGTATATTGCAGGAAGATTATGGGGACATTGCAGGTATATCGCAGGTATATTACAGGGACATTGCAGGAGGTTGGTATGCTGCTTTTGGTGATACGCACAGCGGTGCTTTATGTGGTAACAATGGTTTCTATGCGGGTGATGGGTAAACGGCAAATAGGACAATTACAGCCATTTGAATTGGTAGTGATACTGATAATATCGGAAATGGCTACGATAGGTGTGCAGGACAACGACCAGCCGCTGCTGCACAGCCTGCTGCCGATAATTACGATAACCGTGCTGCAAATATCTATTGCGCTGGTGAATATGAAGAACAAAGCTTTTAGGCAGCTTGTGTGCGGCCGGCCAACCTTTGTGATAAGCGGCGGCGAGATATTAGAGGAGGAAATGCGGCGATTGCGCCTGAATATTAACGATTTGCTGGAGCAACTGCGGTATAAAGGGTATTTTGACGTGGCTGACGTGGAATATGCCCTGATGGAAACCAATGGGCAGCTTAGTGTTATGCCGCGGGCTGACAAGCGGCCTATGCAGCCGGCGGATATGGCGTTGTATGTAAAAAATGAGCAGCCGGCACTTACGCTGATAGCTGACGGTGAGATAGAGCGCGCGCACTTGCGGCTTGCCGGTGTGGATGAAGCTTGGCTGACCAAAAAGCTGGCGGCTTATAGTATTGCTGATGCCGGGGAGGTGTTTTTTATGAGTATAGATGCGCAGCAGCATATTTTTTGCCAGCTAAAGAGCAGAGGTACAGGCGGCAGCCCGGCACCGATACGGGAGAGTGCGGCTAAAACGGCTCCGGCCGGCAGCGGCGGCGGTATGCCGGGCAAGGTGGGGAGGCAAGGGTAATGAAGATAGGGTATAACAGGCGGCTGGCGTTGTGGTTGTTGCTGGTGACGGTGCTGCTGGTGGTGTTTTGCAGCGTGGCAGAGGGATATATAGACAGCGAGAGCGGCAAAATGCTGGCGGACATTGCACCGCTGGCGGAGAATATAGAGGCAGGAGAGTGGCAGATGGCGGCAGCCGGGTTGGAGCGGGCAGCGGCACACTGGCAGGATTTTAGGCGGGTGTGGCTGGGGTTGCTTTCTCATAGGGAGGTTTGGAACATTGATGAAGCGCTGATAAGCCTGCGGGTGTATGTGCAGGAGGGCAAGACAGAGGAGGCGCTTAACCGGCTTGATTTGCTGGCGTATTATCTGGAGAGGAGCAGGGAGGGTGACGATGTTAACTGGCACAACTTTTTTTAGCAGGCGGCGCTGATACGGGGCAGCGTGTGGCATAAAGCGCTGATAAGCCTGCGGGTGTATGTGCAGGAGGGCAAGACAGAGGAGGCGCTTAACCGGCTTGATTTGCTGGCGTATTATCTGGAGAGGAGCAGGGAGGGTGACGATGTTAACTGGCACAACTTTTTTTAGCAGGTAGCGCTGATACGGGGCAGCGTGTGGCTGCGGAGGCAAAAAATATGCCCGCGGGAGCGGCCTGAGCCGAACGCAGCGGGCAGTTTGTATGACAAAAAATAAAAAGTCGGTTAATCTTCTAAGGCGAGGGCGCAGGTTTCCCAGTCCTGCATAGTTTGATCTAAGGCGGCCTGAGCGGCGGTGCGCTGTTGGGTGAGACGGGTAAGCTGCTGGTAATCGTCGGCAATGGCAGGGTTGGCCAACTGATCATCTAAGGCTGCCAGATCGGCTTCTAAAGTCTGGATTTGCTCTTCTAACTTTTTCAGGCGGTTTTGCAGTTTGCGCAGGTTGGCAGCTTCTTCTTTTTGTGCCTGATAGGCCAGCTTGTTGTCGGTAGCGGCTTTGGGGGCGGTGGGCGCTGTTGCCTGCGTGGGCAGAAGATCGTCTCGCTTTTGCAGATAATAGGAATAATCGCCTAAAAATTCGGTAAGTTGGGCATTTTGCAGCACGATTATTTTTTGTGCCAGCGCATTGATGAAATAACGGTCGTGGGAGATAGCCAGAATAGCGCCGTCGTAGTTGGCCAGCGCCTGTTCGAGAGCTTCGCGGCCGGCAATATCAAGGTGGTTGGTGGGCTCGTCTAACAGCAGCAGGTTAGGTTCGGCCAGCAGAATTTTAAGCAGCCCCAGGCGGGCTTTTTCTCCGCCGGACAGCACCGAACAGGATTTTTCGATGTCGGCAGCCGGAAAGAGAAAGGTTGCCAGTGCCGTGCGCAGTTCGGTTTCGGTTTTTTTAGGGTAGGTGTTGCGCAGGTTTTCGAGAATGGATTCGTTGGCGGCATCCAGCTTTTGTACCTGATCAAAGTAGCCGATTTTTAAACCGGCACCTTGGGCAACTGTGCCGCTGTCGGGGGAGAGTTCTTGCATAATAAGGCGGAAGATGGTGGTTTTGCCGGCACCGTTAGCGCCAAGAAGGCAAACTTTTTCGGCCTTGTGGAGCTGAAAGCTTAAGTTGCTGAAAAGGCAGTTGCTGCCAAAGGCTTTGGTAACATCGGTGAGGGTGAGGAGATCGTTGCCGGCAGAGGGCGCCGCAGCAAAGTGAAAAGAAAGCTCTTTAGGGCGGCTGTCGACCTCGGTAAGCTGTTCTTTAAGGCGTTCGACTACTTTTGCCTTGCTGTGTGCCGTGACGAGGTTTTTTTCGCGGTTCCACTGCTTTTGCTGCTTGATGATGGCTTCAACACGGTCAATTTCTCGGCGGATATTGGCATTATGGTTAAGCGCGGTAGCTTCGGCGGCAGCGTACTGCTGTTTAAAGGAAGAAAAATTACCTTTATACAGCTTTAAACGATGGTTTTGCAGGTGAATGGTTTGCTCGGTGACACGGTCGAGGAAGAAACGGTCGTGGGAGATGACAATGTAGGCGGTGTTAAGGCTGCGGAGAAAATCTTCTAACCATTCGAGAGCGGTGATGTCAAGATGGTTGGTAGGCTCGTCGAGGAGAAGAAGATCGGCCTGACTGAGCAGCAGCTTGGCCAGAGCCAGTTTGCTGCGCTGACCGCCGGATAAGCGGCTGAGCGGACGCGAAAAGTCATCGGGAGTGAAACCCAAGCCCAGCAGGGTACTGTTAACGCGGCTTTTATAGGTGAGGCCGCCTTGTTCGATGTAGGCTTCGTTAAGGCGGTATTGCTCGGCGATAAGGGCATCGTTGGGCGCGGCGGCTGCTTGCAGACGGGTGTTGATGTCATCAAGCTGAGCTTCGATGGCGGTAAGATGGTTGAACACGGAAAGCAGCTCGTTTTGCAGGGTGTTTTGGTGGTTTTTAAGTTCCTGTTCCATAATGCCGATTTTTAAACCCTTGGGGGTGATGATTTCGCCGCCGGTGGGCAGGATGTCTTGAGTAAGCAGACGGAACAGACTGGTTTTGCCGGCGCCGTTTACGCCAACCAGACCGCACTTGCAGCCGGGTTCTAAGGAAAGCGAACAGTCGGTGAGGATGGGCCGTTCTAAAAAGGCAAGTGACAAATTGTTTAAGGCCAGAATCGCCATAATATAAAAACCTCTCTGTAAAATAAAATATTGTTTGTATTGCAAATAAATTTGTGTTATAATAGTAGAAACGTGTTGTTTGATAGCCAAAAGGCATATATTATTTTAGTATAAAATGCCTGAAAAAGCAATCAAGGAGCGGGTTTTGCGGGGTGTAAAAAATAAATTAAAAATTTTTGAAAAAAGTTGAAAAAAAGTGTTGACAAACCACCCCGATAGTGGTAATATATAAAAGCACCTGCTGAGCGGGTACAAAACAAACCGTCGAAAGCCGTAAGGCTAAGCGGTTTGACAGGACAGATCTTTGAGAACTAAATAGTGATGAACAGCCAAGTTCGAAAAAGTAAGAAGTA
>CAZMTO010000002.1:0-98748 GCA_964569265.1 uncultured Peptococcaceae bacterium
CTGGGTGTTATACTGCTGCTGTCGTCGCTGGCGGCGGTGCTGGGTTGGTACAAACTGGTACACAGCGGCTTAAAAATTGCCCTGCTTGATGATGAGCGCAAATAAAAATTTATTGGTAAAAAAATTTTGTCGAATTATGCGGCGTAAGTTAATAAACAAAGCACCAGCTAAACTGCTGTTTGGCGGTGCTTTTTTGTTGTTTGGCGGGCGGTTTGGCCGCTTTTACAAGGCTTGCTTTTTTCGTTTTTATATATTATTATAATAGGTAAATGATGAATAATGCGCAGTTAAGTGCCTTTGCAGGTGTTTTGGTCTGCAAGGGTGAAAAGGGAAGTCCGGTGAGAATCCGGCACGGTGCCGCCGCTGTGAGATTGCGCTGCCAAGGGGCTAAAGCCCGCCATTGTACCCACTGTGGTATGAGAAGGTTTGGCAGTATTTATGCAATTTATAGTCAGAAGACCTGCTTAGCTGTAAGCTACAAGCTCTGTCGGTTTTGCAGGGGGTGGCTGTTGATTTGTATACGGATATATACGGTTCCGCTACTCAATTTTGGGTAGCGGATTTTTTTATGAATTGACAATAGCGGCACATCTGCTGTGTCATATAATTTCTCGCTTGTCGGCGTACCATTTGTACGCCTCCGGCG
The DNA here is from genome assembly GCA_964569265.1 of uncultured Peptococcaceae bacterium. GTDB lineage: Bacteria > Bacillota > Dehalobacteriia > UBA4068 > UBA4997 > Avidehalobacter. The sequence continues at coordinate 647 of CAZMTO010000002.1, forward strand.
ACTCGAAATTCTATTCCTTGCATCTGCACCACTCTTGCAATTCATCTATTTAATATGAATTGACAACAGCGCCACATCTGCTGTGCCATTATGGTATAACCCGCTTTATGCGGTTGGTTATATAATAAAAATTTTATGAAAGGAGTCTGTTGTGATGAAACGAAAGTTTTTAGCTTATCTGCTTATGCTGACAATGCTGTTTAACATTGCTATGCCTTATGGCGCTTATGCAACTGATTTGCAGTCAGACGGCTTTAGTCAGGTGCTGACAGATAACGAAACCGAAACTGGCAACGACGCGACCGATGAAGTCGACGGTGCAGCTACCGCAGATACACCGTCAGCCGATGCAGAACAGGAAGCCCCCACCGGGGATACGCCTGCTGTTGACGAAGACTATGAAGCGGAATCTGATGGAAAGGAGGCAGACGAGCCGGAACAGCCGGCAGCAGACGAGCAGCCTGTTGAGCAGCCGGAACAGCCCGCAGCAGATGAACAGCCTGTTGAACAGCCGGAGCAGCCCGCAGCAGATGAACAGCCTGTTGAGCAGCCGGAGCAGCCCGCAGCAGATGAACAGCCTGTTGAGCAGCCGGAGCAGCCCGCAGCAGATGAACAGCCTGTTGAGCAGCCGGAACAGCCCGCAGCACCTGTTTTGGGTGGAGAACTTACTGTCGGTTATTTAAATACCCTGCAAACAGCGGTAGATGCTTATAATTCGGCAGCTAACCTGATATTGCAGGTGGATGGCGGTAACTACTGGTCTAACATCGGTGAGGTTAAGGTATATAATTATAACACCGCCACCGGTGAAAAGGGTGACGAAATTACTGTGCCCGCCAAAGTTGCCGGTGTATATTCCATAAGTCTGGCAGCCGGTGATTACTGGGTAGAAGGTTACCATTTTAACACCAAAGCACTGCTTGGCGGTATGCATATTGCCGTTACCGATACGCCTGCCACCTACAATATTAAAAACCTTGTAAACATTAAAGCTACCAATGCTGCATTCAGCCTTAGCTTAAAGGCAACCTCGGCAGATGGTACTGTAGAGCGCAAATTGGAGCCGGTATCTGACGGCAGAGGTGCTTATACCTGTATTTTTGTGTATGGCGAAACCGTTACGGCTACCTTTACACCTACCGATGAGACCATTATGACATCGCCGGTAAGTGCATCTATAACGCCTAACTCTAATAACTATGAATACGCCGGCCCGCAGGCCGCCTTTAAAATTTACCATTATCTTACTGTAACCGCGCCGCTTGGTTCTACCATAGATGCCGGTATTATGGTAAATTACTTTAAATTTGACTTTGCTGAACCGGTAGGAGAGGCTGTTAACACCGAAACTACCACCAGCCTTAAATTTAAGCTGCCTGAAGCCCTTGGTACCAATATTTGGAACGGCCTGCTGGAAAGTCACTTTATTCGTGTGCAGCACCCTGATGGCATTACCTATTGGAACGGTGCAAGATGGAACGCTGATACCACTGTTGAAGTTAGCTCGTCTGATTTGCGCATTGGCGACAGCAGCTTTAACAGCAAAACGGTTGTTAACGATTTCAGCAACAGCATATTAGACCTTGGCAACCTGTATATGAGCGTTAATGCCCAGGGCTTTTTGCCGATGAGCATTGGCGATACCCACGAAGTAAACCTGCACCGCAACTGGCAGGCTGTAGACAGCTACTGGCCCAGTATAGTTGCCCTGCCCGATATGCATTTTGAGGTTGTAGACTTAGACGGTAACCCCAGTGATGTTGTTACCATTGAACCTACCACCAAATACAACAATTCTCAGGTAAATGTTAAGGCTAACAAAAACGGCACGGCCATTGTGCTGGTAACCTACGATGCTGTTACTCTGGAAAAAGCCTACGATATTACCGATGAAGGTGAAACCAGCAACTGCCTGACGTTTTCGGCTATCTGGCCGGAATTTACCGGTGTGTTTGTGGTAAATGTTGGCAGCAATGCCGATATTAACACCAATATGATATTGCAGCGTATTGACCCCAACAAGGCCGATATTACTGCTACCACGCAAACCACGGCGCTTGATGCCGAACACGACATTTTGTTCTATACCGGTAATGAAGGTGCCGGCTTTAGCTTTAAGCCGGAAGACGGCTGCACCGTAAGTGTGGCACGTTGTAACATTGCCGGCGGCAAAATGAGCTTTAACGGTTTTACTGCCGATAACGTTACTGTTGCCGATGACGGTACGGTTACGGTAAAAGGCTTAAAAGACGGCCGCCATATTGTTAAGGTAGAAAAAGGCGGCAAGGCAGTTTATCAGGTGGTAACTGCCCGCAGCATCAGCTACGATTTGTATAAGGAAGATGGCGAAACCCCGATTACTGCCGAAAACCCGGCTATGCCCGGCGATAAGGTAGTGGTACAGTTCCACAGGCTGGTAAACCCGGCAGAACGTTTGGCCGGTGCGTATAACTTTACTGCCAGCGTAACCCTGCGCGATGTTGATAATACTATGTTCCAGAGCGTTAAGGCTGTGCCCGGTACCACCTATGGCTCTTATATCTTTAACGGTGTCGAAAGTAGCCAGCGCCTTACGGTAACTATTCCGCGTTATATTGCCGAAGACAGCTACGACCTTCTGGGTTCTATCTATGTGGGTGGCTTTGGCAACGCACCCGGCGCTCACCGTTTGCCCTATATGCGCTACGGTGCCGAACGTGAAAAAGGCTTAAGTGCCGGTGCCGGTGGCGATAATTGCCGCATTGAAAATATTTCGATACCGGTTAAGCCCGCTGTAATGAAGGAACGTACCCTGATTTTGCAGGACGAAAGCACATCGGAAAAATTGACCGATATTAGCGCGCTTAGCATTAAGCTTACCGATTTGGACGGCGAAAACATTAGGCTTACCGGTGATAAATTTACCGTGCCGGCAGGCACCTATAACTATGATATCAGCGGTGCCGGTGTGCGCCGCGCCCAGGGCAGCATTGCTGTTACCGAAGATGGCCTTGAATATACCGTAACGGTGGTTAAAACTGCTGCCAATGCCTGGGGCGGTTCAGAAGAAACCGAGCCTGCCCAGATAGACGGTGTTTATCAGATTGGTACCGGTGCCGAACTGGCCTGGTTCTCTCGTCAGAATATAAACAGGGTGGCTGTTAGCGGCAAGCTTACGGCTGATATTGATCTGGCTAACTATGCCTGGAACAACAACAACCCCAATGCCTACGTAACTACGTCGGTTATTTTAGACGGTGACGGGCATACGATTTCCGGTCTTAATGCTACCAATGGTCTGTTTGTAATGGTAGGCAACGGCTCTAAATTTACTAACCTTACTGTAGAAGGTGTGGTAAACTGTGTTGGCAGCGGTGCCGCTATTGTCGGCAATGCTACCGGCACCACCTTTGAAAACTGCGTAAGCAAGGTAAATATTGTAACCAGCGGCCCCAATGTTGGCGGCATAGTTGGCTTTGCTACCAATGTTATTGTTAAAAACTGTGTAAACGAAGGTGACATTACCTCTGTTGCCAGCACCACACCGGCAAGCTATCTGGGTGGTTTGGTTGGCCAGGCAGCAGGCAGCAGCTACGTACAGATTGAGAACGGCCAAAACAAGGGCAACATTACCGGTAATGGCCAATATGCCGGCGGTATTATTGCTTATGTAAACAGCACTTTGGATAACCGTATTATCGGCTGTATAAATAACGGCGATGTGGCCCAGGGTATGGCTTGCGGCGGTATTGTTGGCCAGGCCAAGGCCAAGCTGGTTATGCAGGATTGCTATAACACCGGCAAAAGCTCGGAAGGTGGCCTGGCAGGCAACTTTGGCGGCTATGGTAGCTGGGGCACTGCCGATAACAATAGCCCGGCAATTGCCAAAAACTGCTACAGCACCGGCGAGGCCGGCAGCAAGGCTCTGTTTGGTGAATTTGCCGGTTGGGCCAGCGAAACCAACACCTTTGCCGAAAATTGTGTTTACTTGCAGGGCTTAAAGGCCGACCCCAACGGCACTGAGCTTACGGCCGAACAGTTAAAGGAATTTACCCCGATAGCCAGCGCCATTAAACCGGTTTGCGGCGGTGACCGTTACCCCGCACTTAGCTGGGAGCCCGGTGTAAAATTCCACGAGGTTGGTACTACCGGTGCAACTATACCTGCTGCCTGTACCACCGATGGTTATACCGAATACACCTGCAAAAACTGTAACAAGGGTTATAAAGATAATTTTGTAAGTGCTTTGGGCCATAGCTGGTGTGAAGATGATGGTACCGGCGATTGCACCGATTGTAATTACACTGCGCCCACCTGTACTGCCGGCGGCAGTCTGGTACGCACCTGTAAAAACGCGGGTTGCGAAGAAACCAACGTAACCGCCGTAAAGGCACTGGGGCACAACTGGTGTACGCACGATGTAAACAGCACCTGCGAGCATTGCTCTTATACCACGGTGGCCGGTTGTACTAATGACGGCGTGCTTACCCGCATTTGTACGCACGACGGTTGCGAAGAACCTAAAACGGCTGTTGTGCCTGCTTTGGGCCATATGATTAACGAGGCGGCAAAGGATGACCACCCGGCCTATGTTATCAGTGACTGCGCACGCAGCGGCTGCGATGTTAAAAACCACAAATTCTGGAAGAGCCCCTACTTTGAGCATATGACCCTGCCGGATGATTATACCAAAGTAAAAGATCTTTCGATGAACACGGCTGAAGTAGGCTGGAAGTATAACAGCGAAAATCAGCGTTTTGAAAACCACGGCGTATTTGAAAAAGTATCCTTTAACTTTACGCTGCTTACCAGCGGCACTTTAGAATTTGGCTTTGGCTGCCGCCAAACCTACGGTTTTTATGATAACGGCATTGTAACCCTTGCCAAGGGCGATACTGTGCTGATATCTGATACCATTAACTGGCAAAATATGAACGACTTTGCCTTTAAGCAATACGAAAAGGTTTTGGCCAAGGGTACCTATACCTTAAGCTTTGAAATGACCAAGGGCACTTATACCGACCCGGATGCCTATTTGTATTTTAAGGATGTTAAGCTTGCTGCGCACGATGTAGAGGTAAACGAGGCTGATATTACGGCAGCACAGGATGTTGTTGCCAAGATTGAGGCTATTGATAAAACCGTTACCCTGGACAGCGAGCGCAATATTGTATCGGCACGCAATGCCTATGATGCCCTGACCGATGCACAGAAGCAGTTGGTAAATAATTTAAGTACCTTAACGGCGGCCGAGGCTGCTTTGCAGGCCCTTAAAGATGCTGCTGCGGCACCCAAAAATATCACTGTTTATGTATCTTACTACAAAGAGGGCGAATTTGTTTACGGTGACGATACAGCAAAAACCCTGCTGCACAAGGCCCCTGTCACTTTAGAAGGCACAGCATCTGACACCTTTAATATGGCTGATGCGTTTAAAGCCTTCCATACCAAGTATTATGCCGGTGGCGAAGCCGGTTACGAAGGCGATAGCTGGGTAAGCAAGTTCTGGGGCGAAAGCACATCTATGGTGGGCTACGCCAAAAACAACGCTTGGGTACTTAGTGCCCAGGAAGCTGTAGCTGATAACGATACCCTGACTTTGTATGTTCTTAAAGATACCACGCAGTATTCCGATCTGCTTACCTGGTTTGATAAGGACAGCTACAACGCAACTGCCGGTACAGCCAAAAGCTTTACCGTAAATGGTGTTAACCTTATGGGCTCCGGTGATAAGAACCCCGCCGTTGCCAAGCCGGCCGGCGCAACCATTAAGGTGTATAATGCCGAAGGCACCGAGCTTGAAGCATTGGCCACCACAACCGATACCAACGGTATGTTTAAGTTGACCATACCTTATAACGGCACCTACACGGTAGTTGTCAGCGGCACTTGCAGCTACACAATGTCCGGCGGTTATTATGACGGCGAAACCAGAACCGATGCGCCTGTTGTACCCACCCGCTGCACTGTTGTGGCAAGCGGCGGCCAGGATGCTCCGGCAAAACCGGTTACCCCCACCTTTGGCACCAACCTTACCGGCGGTGTTGTAATGTATGTTAAGGGTGATACGGCAACAGCCCTTACCGTTGCCGCTACCGTTACCGATGAAGGTACCTTGAGCTATAAATGGCAAAAGAGTACCAACGGCACCGATTGGACAGATATTGCCGATGCTGCAACTGCCAGCTACACCCCGGCAACCGATGCTTTGGGTACGGTTTATTACCGTTGCGTGGCTGTTAATACCTTGGGCGGCCAAACCGCTATGGCTAACAGCGCTGCCGTACAGGTAGAAGTTTATGACGAAACGATGAAAGGCCGCGGTACCGCTGATGACCCGTATGTTATCCGCACCGAAGCCGACCTGCTGGCCATAAATAAAAACCTGGCAGCACATTATATCTTAAAGGCAGATATTGCCCCCGCTACCTGGCAAAGTGCTATTGCCTCTACCGGCAGCACCGCCTTTACCGGCACCTTAGACGGTAACGGCCATACCATTACTTTGCCGCAGGGCGCAACGGCCGGTCTTATCGGCAACGGCAATGCCACTACTGTGGTTAAAAACCTGCGTTTGGTAGCACCCGGTGTAAGCAGCAGCCAAAAAATGCCTGCCCTGCTGTTTGACTACAAATCTGCCGGCGGCATAAACGTTTATAACTGTGCGGTTATTGGTACGCTTAATGTAACCAACAGCAGCGCTACCTATGCCGGCGGTATAATAGCACGTGTAAGCAACAACAATGTAAATGTTAAAAACTGCTACGCAGCAGTTACCATTAACCCCGGAGAAAGCAGTGCCAAGTGCGGCGCTCTGTTTGGCGTGGTATCTTATGGCAAGGTAAGCGATGTTTACTACGACAGCACCCTTATGGCTAACGGTGTGGGCGATACCGGCAAGGCAGAACCTGTTGGTATGGCTACAGCCGATTTGAAGCTGGCTGCCGAAACCTTGAACAAAAACAAGCCGGAGGGTATGCTTAGCTGGCAAAATGCTGCTGATGATTACCCGGTATTTGGCGAACACGCCTTTGTACAAAGCGGCAGTGTAAGCATAACCGGTGACTTAAAGGCCGGTGCAACCGTTACTGCTGTTGACAATTTGACCGGCACCGGTACCAGAAGCTATAGCTGGTATAAGGTAGACGGTAATGGCAAAGAAACTCTGATAGAAAATGCAACTGCCAAGGATTATACCCTGACTGCGGCCGAAGTAGGTTACAAGGTTAAGGTTGTTGTAGCTGTGGCAAATGCTCTGGGCGGCAACACCGATTACACCACCGATTCGGCGGTAGCATCTGATAAGCTGGTAAACGTAACCTTTAAGGTAACCCCGGCAGATGCTAATGTATTGGTAGTAAATTCGGCCGGCATAATAGTGAGCAGCGGCCAAACCACAGTAAGTCTGGCGGCAGAAAGCAGCTTTAAGTATTATGTTGGTAAAAACGGCTACACACCGGTAGCTAAAACCCTTACCACCGGCACTGCCGACAGCACCGAAACCGTTGCTTTGGCAGCTAAAAAACTGCCCGGCTTCAGCAGCGAAGAAACCTATAATATGCTTATCGGCAACATCAGCAAGCTGCCCAACTTCCCCACCAGTGTAGACGAAGCTGTGTTAAAGTGGTGTGTACCGGTTGGTACCAACTATAGCCCCGGTGAGCCTACCAACCCGGTATTTGTGGGCGATGACCTGTTTATGGCCGGTAATGTTAAAGCCGAAGACGGCAACGGCTACTTTATTAAAAAGCTTGACCCCGCTACCGGCAAGGTGCTTAAAAAAGTTCAGTTAGAAACTAACGTTAACTACACCTACAACTACTTCTTAACTACGTCGGAAGATATGTTGTTTATTATGACCAAAACGGGCGTAGAAGCTTACGACACCGATTTGAACAGACTGTGGGTAAGTGATAAGATGCCCGGCTCTCAGGGCCTGTGCCCCATCAACTATTCCGACGGTTATGTTTACGGCGGCACCTGTATGGCTAATACCTCGGTATTCTTCTGCCTTAGCGCTGCCGACGGTTCTCTGGTATGGCAAAATGCCCCCGATGTTGGCAGTGGCAGAGAAACCGGTCATTATTGGGCCGGCGGCTGTATCATCGGTGATTATGTAGTTTATGGTTCTGACGGCGGCCGCATTTATGCAGCCAACAAATACACCGGTAAAATTGCATCTACCGTAGATGTTGCTACCGGCGCCAATGTTCGCAGCTCTGTTGCGTATGATAACGGCAAAATTTACTTTACCAGCACAGACGGTTATGTTTATGTTGCAAACTTTGATCAAACCAACGGCCAAATCAGCGACCTTAAATCGGCACTGGTTGGCATAAAGGCAGAAGGCGGCGGCTTTGGCGGCACTACCACCGCTACCCCGGCAATTTACAACAACCGCCTGTATGTAGGCTCCAGCAGCTATTTTGCTGTATTTAATGCCACCACGCTGGAAAATATTTATCGCACCGAACAAAAGCACGGCACCCTGCGTGATTTGCGTTTGGTAGCAGACGACGCTAACAAGTGTGTATATGCTTTTGCAACCTATTACACTACGCCCGGCGGTTTGGTAATGTACACCGATAAAGCAGACCAGACAACTCCTTCGGCAGAATCTGACTTTGGTATCTTTATGACGGATACAACCAAGCAGTACGGCGCATCTATGCCGATATTTGGCCCGGACGGTACAATTTATGCCAGCAACGATAAAGGTTATCTTTCTGCCTACATTAAGCCGGCGGCATACCTTACCGGTTTAACGGCAGATGTTGGTAAATTCTCGGCTGAATTTGACAAAAAGGTAATGCAGCACGAGCTGGTTGTGCCGGTTGGTACTAAAGAAGTTACCCTGAACATTACTGCCGATGATGGTGCTGCTGTTACTGTTGACGGCAAGGAATTGCAGGGTAAAACCTACAAGGTGGCCTTGGCAGATGAAGCTGCTAACGTAACTATTGGTGTTGCCAAAAATAACTGCGAGCTTACCTATAAGATTGCTATCCGTGCAATCCATACTGATAATTCGATTAGTGTGGCTACCAGCACCAGCAACAACATCGCTATAGACACCAAGGCAATCAGCGCTTATGATGGCAAAAACAATGTATATGTTATCACCGGCGGCAACGATGATATCCGTATCTGGTTGGCTCCCACCGATGCCAAGGCTACTATGACTGAACCCCAGATACTTTCCGGTACCACCAGGTTCTACGATGTTACCAGCCAGAACGTTTATAACGGTGTGGCATATCCGTGGCGTACCTATCATAGCGAGCCGGTATACCCGATTGTAATAACCACAACTATTACTGCCGAGGACGGCACCAGCGCACCGTATTATGTTTTGGCTATAAGTGATGCTGCCTATGACGGCAAAACTGCTTATAAGTTTGGTATCAGCCTTAACAAAACAGAGCTTGCTCTTAAGAAAAATACCGATGAAGCACTTGTAGCAAACGTAGCATACCTGGGCGACGCCCCGACCGTTACCTGGACAAGCAGCGAACCGACTGTTGCCGAGGTTGACGCAACCGGTAAAGTAACCGCTAAAAGCGAGGGTACTGCTGTGATTACCGCAGCAATAGCTGAAGATATGACCGCAACCTGCACGGTAACCGTTACGGCGGCCGGCAGCACTGGCGGTGGCGGCACCGGCGGCGGCACGGTAGAAAAGACCGTACCCGTTTATGTTACCTACAGCAGTGAAGGCCAGATAGCCGAGGGTAAGGACGGTACCCTGCTTTATAAGGTGCCCATTGAAGCCCGCGACGTTGACGGCGACAAAAAGATAACTATGGCCGATGCCTTTGTGGTTTTGCACGAACAATACTACGAGGACGGCGTTGACGGCATAGTAGTTGGCGAAACCGGTTGGGTTAGCACCTTCTGGGGCGATTCTTCGTCGAACTTTGGCTATGCTAAAAACCACAAGTGGACAGACGTTGCCGGTTCGGTAAGCATCAGTAAGGGCGACCTGCTGGATATATACCTGCTGGCAGATATTACGGAATATTCTGATCTGCTTACGTGGTTTGATCAGGACAGCTATACCGCCAAAACCGGCACTGCCAAAACCTTTACCGTAAAGGGTGCCAACATCTTTAAGTCCGGCCCCAGCAGCTTGGCTACTGCCTACCCGGAAAATGCCGATGTTACGGTATTTGATGAGGACGGCAATGATGTTTTGACGACAAAAACCGATAAAAACGGCCAGTTTAAGCTGACATTTGCTGATCCCGGCCTGTACACTGTTTTGGTAGACGGTACCTGTGCTTATTCGGCCAAGGGTGAATTTGGCGCGGTGGACTACAGCGATGCTACCGTTGTTCCCACTCGCTGCACTGTTTCGGTAAGCGGCACTTCTACCGGCGGTTCTATCGGTGGCGGCAGTGATACCGACACCAAGTACACTGCGGCTGACGTAAAAGACCTGATCGACAAGATTGGTACCGTTACCAAAGACAGCAAGTCCGCAATCGAGAAGGCACGTGAGGCTTATGACTCCCTGACGGCTGCCCAGAAGAAGAACGTTACCAACTACGACAAGCTGACCGCCGCTGAAAAAGCTTATACCGAGCTTACCGGCGAGAAGATCGATACCAATAAGCTGCCGTTTACCGACGTAGCAAAGGGCGCTTGGTACTACGACGCGATTAAAGCAATGTACGATAAGGGCCTGATGAACGGCGAAAGCGAAACCAAGTTTATGCCGAACAACAAACTGAGCCGTGCAATGCTGGTAACTATTCTGTACCGTATGCAGAACGAACCCAATGTTAGCACAAACGCATTGTTCAACGATGTTGCTAATGGTCAGTGGTACACCAAGGCTGTAGCCTGGGCTAGCGCCAACAACGTTGTTAATGGCGTAGGCGAAGGTAAGTTTGCTCCCAACGACAGCGTAACCCGTCAGGAAATGGCAGCAATGCTGTACCGTTACGCTAAAGCTACCGGTATGGACACTACCGCAACCGCTTCTCTGAACGGCTTCAAGGATAGCGCCAAGGTAGCTAATTGGGCAACCGATGCTATGAAGTGGGCAGTTGGCAGCGGCCTGATGAAGGGTAATGATGACAACACCATCAACCCGATGGGCACTGCAACACGTGCGGAAGTAGCAACTGTGATTATTCGCCTGCTTAGCAAGTAGAACCGCAATAGCGGCACATCTGCTGTGTCATATAATTTCTCGCTTGTCGGTGTACCATCTGTACGCCTCTGGCGACTCGAAATTCTATTCCTTGCATCTGTACCACTCTTGCAATTCTATTAGGGTGGTGCAGGGCAATGTTGCGGTGTCATATAATTTCAATCAAGGCTGCCTGCCAAGGTATACAGGGCGGTGGGCGGGAATAGATAATCCTTTATTCAGCCTTGATTGAAAAATTTTCAAACACTTGCGCCGCGGTGCGAAAATAATAATAAAAACGGAGTTAGGCTTTGCGGCATAGCTCCGTTTTTTTATAAAAATGCCGGTAATTTTGCAAAGGCATGGCATTAGATCGGTAAAAAAATTTAATAATGCAGTCAGAGCTGTGCCAAGTGGGTGCGGCTCTGATTTTTTTGTAAAAAAGTTTAAAAATTTGCGTAAAAAGACTTGTTTTTTTTTTTTTTTTGATGTATCATTAGATTAAAGCACTAAAATCGACAAATTTCATACGCAGTTAAGTGTCGCTATGGGTGGTAAAAGTCCATAGTGGTGAAAAGGGAAGTCCGGTGAAAATCCGGTACGGGGCCGCCGCTGTAACGGTTGCTTCATCAAGGGTGAAAGCCCGCCATTGCTCTGCTTGGGTGCAGGGTGAGAAGGTTAGATGAAGCTGTGTAGCTAATGCTATAACCTAAAGTCAGAAGACCTGCTTAACTGTTGGGCTTGTACCTGCGCACAAGGGGCAAGCCGCAATTTTTTGTATACGGTAAAAACGGCACCGCTATCAAGGTTCACTTGGTGGCGGCTTTTTTGTGCCAAAAATCTGCCGTGGCTTTAGGGCGCGGCAGTTAAAATAGATACATAAAAATTATTAGGGGGAACAATGATGAAAACTAAAGCCTGGCTAAAAAAATGCCTATGCTATGTGTTGATGTTGGCCATGATATTATCGGCCGGGTGGCCGACAGGTGTTGCTATGGCGGCAGACAACGTGCTGGGTGTAAGCTTTACGCAGGTAGATGACGATTTGGTGCAAGCGAGCCTTTTGCCGCAAGCTGACGATGCGGTGGTGCTGGCGTCCGGGGATGAGTATGATCCTGGCGAATTGGTGCGTGTTTCGATTGTTTTAGAAGATGCAGCGACTATTCAGGCGGGCTACAGTATTAACGCTGTTGCCGAAAACGTCCGCGCTATGAGCTACCGTCAAAAGCTGAAGGCGGAGCAAAACCAAATAAAGCGCGCCATAGAAGCCGCCCTGGGTGATGACCTGAAAGTAAAGTGGAACCTGACTCTGGCTGCTAACCTGATGTCGGCTGAGGTAGAAGTTGGGCAGATAGATACCATACGCGCTGTAGACGGTGTAAAGGATGTTGTTATCGAGCAGCAGTATCAGCCGATGGCAACCGCCCAAACCGATGATGTTGCCCGGCCGCAGATGACGATATCTACCGGTATGACCGGTATGCAGAACGCCTGGCAAAATGGGTATACCGGCGCAGGTTCTCGTGTGGCAATAATTGACACCGGTATAGATGTTGATCACCAGTCTTTTAATGGGGCGGCGTTAGAATACGCTTTGGCTAAAAACGCTGCTGCCAAGGGTGTTGACGAAGCGGAGTATCTGGCCGGGCTTAATTTGCTGGATGCTGCCAAGGTAGATGCTGTGAGTTCGGAATTAAACGTTACCGCTATTAACAACCAGGCTAACGGCACTAATATGTATCACAGCAGCAAGCTGCCCTTTGCCTTTAACTATGTAGATCAATCTTATGAATATGTTGACCACAACAAAGATTCGCAGACCGACCACGGCTCTCATGTGGCCGGTATTGCGGCGGCTAACCGTTATATAGAAAAAGACGGCGCTATGGCAGATGCCATAGATACGGTAATGGTGGCAGGGCAGGCACCTGATGCCCAGCTGCTGGTGATGAAGGTTTTTGGTATGAACGGCGGCGCTTATGATTCGGACTATATGGCCGCTATTGAAGATGCCATTGTTTTGGGAGCCGATTCTATCAACCTTTCTCTGGGCAGCAGCGCCAACGGTTTTTCTACTGCCGGTGTTTATCAGCAAATTATGGAAAGCCTTACTGATGCCGGGGCGGTAGTGTGTATGGCAGCCGGCAACGATGGTAATTTTGCCGAAAATGCCTATACTGCCAAAAGCACGGGTGGTTCCGGTTTGCTTTATACCGATGACGTTATGTACAGCCATATGGGCAGCCCCAGTTCTTTTACTAATTCTATGTCGGTTGCTTCGGTAGATAACCAGGGCATTATCAGTGATTCGTTTTTATCGTTTGGGCAGGGCGATGACCTGTTTACGGTAGGTTACAGCGAAACTCTTTACAACGATATGAAGTCTATGCGCAGCCTTGATACCGCTGCCGAGGGCGGTACAGAGTATGAATTTGTGCTGGTGCCGGGCCTTGGCTACCGCGAGGATTACGATGGTATTGATGTAAGCGGCAAAATTGCCTTTGTATCGCGTGGGGATACACCTTTTTATGAAAAAGCCACCATTGCCGTTGAACAGGGGGCAATCGCCACTGTTATTTATAACAATGTAGGCGGCAGTATGGGTATGGATATGACTGACTATCACGAAGCAGCACCGGCGGTATCTATTACCAAAGACGATGCCGAAAAAATTAAGGCTATGGCCGATGAGCTGGTAAGTGATATTGACGAGATATACTACGGCGGTAAAATGCGTGTTAATGGCACTTTAAGCCTTATAGCGGGTGACAAAAACAGCTACACCATGAGCTCCTTCAGTTCTTGGGGCAGTACCGGAGATTTGGCCTTAAAGCCGGAAATAACCGCACCCGGCGGCAGTATTTATTCGGTAAATGGGTCGCAGACAGCACCCGATGGTTACAAAATTAACAGCGGTACATCTATGGCTACGCCGCAGGTGGCCGGTATAGCTGCCGCTATTGGTCAATACATAAGAGAACACAAGCTGACCGAAAAATTCGGACACAGTGCGCGGCAAATTGCTCAGTCGCTGCTTATGGCTACGGCTATACCGCTAAAGGATGACAATGGCAACTATTACCCCCTGTTGCAGCAGGGTGCCGGCTTGGCTAACGGCGAAAACGCCATAAATGCCGGGGCTTATATTTTGATGAGCGAGGGTGCAAGCCCCAGTTGGCAGGACGGCAAAGTAAAGGCCGAATTGGGTGATGACCCTGAGCGCACCGGTGTTTATGAATTTGGCTTTACACTTTATAATACCGAAAACATCGCTAAAACCTATCAGCTTGCAGCCGAATTGTTTACGCAGGCTGTAGCCGAATATCCGTCGGCACCCGGCTTGACAACTACGGCGGAATATGCCTTAAAAACCACAACACCGCTGGATTCTTCTGCTACCTTTACTGCCAACGGCACCAATATTGGCAGCACGCTTGCTGTTCCTGCCAATGGCAGTGTAACGGTGCAGGCCAAGGTTAGTGTAACACCCAAGGGTAAGGCCTGGCTGGAAGAACACTACCAAAAGGGCACGTATATTCAGGGGTTTGTATTTGCCCGACCGCTGGCTAATGCCGACGGAGCAATAAGCGGCAGTACGCTGCACATTCCGCTGTTTGCCTTTTACGGTAACTGGACTGACCCGGCAATGTATGATGCGGTAAACTGGCAAAACGGCAGCAGCACCGGCACGTATTCCACACCGTTTATCTCCGATGCTTCTCGTACCAGTTACGCAGTTAACTATGACGTTAATTCTCCGTTGAATACAGGTTCGGCGGGCGAGACCAGCTATATCGGCACTAATCATCTGGTGATGAACAATGCCAACGGGGTGGCTTATATTTTGGGTGGTAACCCGTTAGTAAAAGATGCTGTATATTTGCCGGAGCGTAACGCGGTAAGCAGCCAATCTACTGCTGCCCAGTGGGAATTTTTGCCGCTGCGTGACAGTGTTGTAAAAAAGGCACAGATAAAAAATTTAACGGCTAATACTGTTTTGCAGGAAAACACCATTGAATCGGCAGACCTTGGCGTTTGGTATAGCAAAAACGACGGTTATTGGCAGGGCGGTGTAAACACTATGCCGCTAAACCAAAGTCTGGCTGCCGTAAACGAAGGTGAACAGATAGAATTCAGCTTTGTTCGCCTGCCGGAATATTACGCTGCCGGCAAAATGGGAGAAAACAGCCCGGTAGGCACGGGCGCCCTGCTAAGCATTACGGCGGTGGTAGATGAAGCCAACCCCCAAACTCAGGATATAACCTATAACAGCAACGACAACACCCTTACTGTAAAGGCAGCAGACGAAAACTACATTGCGGCGGTTGCACTTTACAGCCGCGACGGTCAAAGGGTTATTGCCTATACCGGTGCCGATGAAACGCTGACTAAGGGGCAGGCGGGCAACTTTGTTATTGCTCTGCCCAACAAGATAGACGGTGAATATTTGTTGCAGGTTTATGACTACGCTATGAATACCGCCACCTACCGCATTGCTTTGTCTGATACTGCTATAAGCTACACCGGTGCTATGCTTGCCTATGATATGACCGATAAAGCGTGGGTGCAGGTAGACGAACAGTCGGCGCGGTTGGGTACTATTGCCAAAACTCACAGCTACACGGCGGCCACTGCTGTAGGCAGCACTGTTTATGCTATTGCCTATGGCACCGAGCTTTATGCGCTGGATATTTATCAGCCGCAAAACAGCACGCTGCTGGGCGATACCAATATCAATATAGTAGATATGGCGTATAACGCGCAGGACGGCAGCCTGTACGGTGTAAGTGACAACAGCAAGCTGGTAAAAATAAATATGACAACCGGCAAGGCTATAGAGATTGGCACCCTGCCGATAAATACCAACACCTTAGCCTGCGATACCAAGGGTAATTTTTACAGCAACCTTTACGGCACCGGCAAGGTATACACCTACACGTTAGATGCTTTAGCTGCCGGTGATGCTGCTTATGATCTTAACGGTGACGGCGCTGTAAATATGGCCGATGTTCAGGCTATGCTGGATAACATTACCGGCAAAAAGGTGTCGGCGGCGGCTATTGATATAAACGGTGACGGTTTGACCGATACTTACGATGCGTATCTGCTGCTTGGCAAGCTGCCGGGTACGGTAAAACTGGTGGCCGATACCGGTATTGTCAGCAAATATATGCAGGCAATGGAAGCCGACCCCAACGATGATACCCTGTATTGGGCAAGCTACAGCACGCAGCCGGTAAACAGTACCGAAATTGGCTTTGCATATATGTTTAAAATAAACACGGCAACCGGCAAGTATGTAAATTGTGGTGATTTTGATAACCAGCTAAGCAGCCTGGTGATACTGGACAAGCACGCCGGCAGCGGTTATGCACCGCTTTATGACCTTGCGGATATTGCCAAGGCCGAGGCTGCCGTTGCAGACCTTGGCAGCAAAACCTACTTAAATTCTATGGCCGAAGCTGCTGCTTTGGCGGTAAATATGGGCGTAGACAACAGCCTTAAAGACGACGCACCCAAAACCGTAACGGTGAGCATAACAGCCGGGCAAAATATTACCAATGCTTTGTACAGGCTTAGCTACGGTGACGATATGCAGTTTGTGTCGGCGGCAAGCCCTGCCGATGTTGTAAGCATTAAGGCGGATAACAGTACATTGTGTCTGGCGGCGGCATCTGTTAACGGTGTTGCGGCCGGTGAGGCTATTGCCACCCTGACGTTTAGCACCAAAGCCTGTGCCGGTGATGTTGAGCTTGCCCGTTTAGAGGAAAACACCGCACATACCGATATTACCGAAGCTTTGATAAGTGATTCTCATATGTGGGGCAGTTGGCAGGTTACCCAAGCGGCTACCTGTGTGGTCGATGGTGTAAAAACCCGCACCTGTGAGCTTTGCGGCAAGGCACAGACGGAAGCTATGGCTCGTGAAACCACCGCACATAGCTGGGGAGATTGGCAAACTGCGGTTGCCGCTACCCCAACCGGGCCCGGAGAAAAATACCGTGTGTGCGAAGAATGTGACCGACAGCAAACCGGTTATATTTTGCCGGATACTATGTCGGCTGCCGAGCAGGACAGTGCCTTTAACCGTGTTTGGGCGCGCAAGCTTACCTTAAACTATGCGCTGATTACCGGCGCGGGCGTAAACAAGGTAGAGGCTCTGACGGCAGAAAACGATACCACGATGCGTTATTTGGTAACATTGGCGGCTGCAACCGGGGCAGATGCTCAGTTCCATATACATATGGACCCGATTGAGCTGGTGGCCAGCGGTTTTGGTTCGGCGCTTAAAGCCAATAAAGTAGACCGTGTTACCTGGGATGATAATGATACTGAATATGATGTGGTGCTTAGCAATGGGCTGGCGTGCCTTACGGTTTATTGCTACGCTAACGAAACCGAATGTACTCCGGTAGAAATATATTTTGCAATAGGTGATGAAGGTGAAAATATCGGTAGCCTTAGCACTGCCGATGTGCCGGGCTTTGGTATAAATCATCTGGAAATTTGGGAAACAAGCGGTGTAAACAAGGTATATTACATCAGCAATGATGACGAAACCGAAAATGAATGTTATATATGGCTGGATACAGCTACCCTCGATAATGCTGTTATGCAGATTAACCCGGTTCCGGACAGTGCTGCGGCAACTACCGTAAGCAGCCCCCTGTGGAGCAGCGGCCAAAAGCTTGGTGAAAACGGTATTCAACTGGCGCTTAAAAACGGTACTGCCAACGTTACAGTTTCGGTAGACATAAATAGCTGGGGTAATGTAACCCACCGTAATTATAACCTGCACTTTAGCAATCACGCCAACCAGCCGCCTACGGTCCAAAACGCTGCCGGCAAGGCGCGGGTAACATTAGGCAACGCCTTTAGCCTTAACCTTGATACAGTGTTTGCCGACCCGGATGGTGATACCCTGAGTTACACCTATACTGTAAACGGCGGTGAGGCGATGGCTGCCGCTGCGGACTTTAGCTTTGTGCCGCAGGCTACCGGCGATTATGTTTTGGTATTTACGGCTGACGACGGCCAAACCGCCGGTAATAGCACCTATACGCTAACTTTAACGGTAGTTGATACGGTTATAGGTGATGTTAACAGCGACGGTGCGGTAAACGCCAAAGATGCCGCCGTGCTTAAACGCTATATTGCCAAGTGGGCAAACCTGACTATAGACCTGACAGCGGCTGACGTTAATGCCGACGGTGATATAAACGGTAAGGATACCGCTACGCTTAAACGTTATATTGCCAAGTGGGCCGGTGTTAACCTTGGCTGATAATATTTAAGACAATATTTAAGGAGGAAGTGCAATGATAAAATTAAAGCGTTTTTTGCCGTTTTTGCTGGCGGTGGCCCTTATGCTGGGGCTTATGGTGCCTGTAGCTTCGGCAGCCGATACTACCGGGCAAATAACGGTATCTGAGGCTGCGGGCAAACCCGGCGATACTGTTACAGTAACCGTAAATTTGGCTAAAAACCCCGGTATTATTGCCGCAGTTTTAGAAGTTGGCTATGACGAAAGCCGCTTAAAGCTTGTGGCCGTAAAAGACGGCGCCCTGCTGGCAGACAGTACTTTTTCGGACAGCTTGGCACGCAACCCCTATGTTTTAAGCTGGAACGATGCTTTGTCCAGCAGTAACATAACCACTACCGGTGTGCTGGCTACCCTTACTTTTGAAATTTTAAGTGATGCCAAGGCCGGCGAAGCCGCAGTAACAGTGGATTTTACCCCCGATAATCTGTTTGACTGGGAGTTAAACAACGTGCCGTTTACTGCAACTGACGGCGTGGTAAAGGTAACTGCCAAGGGCAGCAGCACGGTTAGCGGCGGCGGTGGCGGCGGTGCTGTTACTCCATCTAAGGATAATAATAAAGCCGATAATATCAAGGCCGATGAAAACGCCGACAGCAAAAAAGATGACGATCTGCCGGCGGGTAATTTGTATAAAAAATATACCGATTTAGCTGATGATGGCTGGTATCGCAGCGGTGTGGAATATATGCTGAACAACGGCTATATGAACGGTGTTTCGTCTACAGCGTTTGACCTTGACGGTGCCGTTACCCGCGCACAGTTTGTAACTATTTTGTACCGTTATGCCGGCAGCCCCGCAGTTAGCGGCAGCAGCCCCTTTGCCGATGTAAGCAGCAATGCCTGGTATGGCAAAGCAGTTATGTGGGGTGCTGCCAACGGCGTGGTAAAGGGTGTTAGCGCTAACCGCTTTGACCCCGATGCACCGCTTACCAGAGAACAACTTGCTACCCAGCTATACCGTTATGATAAAGCAGCGGCCCTGGCGGTTGACCACCTTAAAGCTTACAGCGATGCAGCCAAAATAAGCGACTATGCCAAGCAGGCTATGAACTGGGCTGTGGGCGGCAAAATCATCAACGGCATTACCGCTAATGTGCTTGCCCCGCAAAACACTGCCACCCGCGGGCAAACCGCCGTGCTGCTTAGCCGCTATTTTACGGCGGCTTCGGCGGTGCCGGTACCGCAAACCCCGGCAGAAAGTAAATAGGTTTATAAGCTTAGTTTATAAGTATTGAAGATATATAATACCTTGGCAAGGGGGCGATGCGTTACAGATAATGTCGGAGTACGGATGTTTGTAAATTTTAAGTTGCAGCAAAAAAGATTAAGAAAGGAAATTGTTATGTCTAAATATACCAAAAAGACAATAAGCTGGTTGCTTACATTGGCAATGATGTTTACTATGGTTATGCCGGCCGGTGCGGTAGAGATTGTGCCGCAGGACGGTGCAACAGTTGCTGAAGCTGCCGAACCCCTGGCAGATGGTGAAACCGAAGAAGGCAATACCGAAGAAGGCGCAGCCCAGCCCATTGCGGCCCCGGTTTGGCCCGAAGATATGAACCTTAAAACTACGTATTACAGCATTAGTTTTAATCAGCCGGCAGCTTGCCCCGATACAAACTATGAGCTGGTATACCGCATTGCAACATCGGCCGAAGCGCTGGAAAGCGAGACCGAATGGTCAACCTATGGCCAGACCGGCTTTGGTGATACCTTTGCGGATTACAAAGAGCGTGCAAGCATGGATCTGCTGGCGGCCGGCACCACCTATTATGTGCAGGCTGCATACCGCACCGGTGATTGGGGCGAATATGTGTATTCTGCCTACAGCGATGTAAAAGAGATGGCTACTGCATCTGCTCCCGAATCGGTTACGGTAGATTTTAGCATTGTTGCCGCTACCAAACCGTCGGCTACCCCGGAAATTAGCGCTGACAGTGCTGACTACAAGGGCGCACAGTATTTTACCTGGTATGGCAACAGTAATATGGCCCTTGTAACCGGCACCAGTGTACAGGGAGCAGCGCAAGCCGGCTTTGATACACTGGGTGTTAGTGTTACTGTGCCTAACTCTAAATTGAGCGTAACTATGCCCGATTATCTGGGTGGGCACGAGCTGGCACGTAAATCTTACGGTAACGACAGTAACTGGTATGTAACGGTTATGCGTGACGGTGTGGTTATTAAAGAAACCGACATCTTTGGTATTATTGAGCCGCACGATGGTGAAAAAGTTATTTTGCACTATGTATTTAACTACAAAGTTGAATTGATTTCTTGCAACAATGAAGGTATAAGCGGCAAATTTGTTGATGCACCGGCTATAAATACCGAAAACTACAAGGCTGCTGATGCTGTTAAAAAGCTTATTGAAAAAATTGACCCCTTAGGCGATATTACAGTAGCCAGCAAGCCGGCCATTGATGCTGCCGATGCTGCTTACAATGAATTGGCAGACGAAGCTAAGGCATATGTAAGCAACTACAGCGATTTAACCGCAGCCAAAGAAAGGCTTGCTAAGATTGAAAGCGGCGAAATTGTTACCCTTGCTGCTCCGCAGGTAACGGTTAAGGCCGAAGCTGCTACAGCCGACAGCGTAACTGTTAATATACCGGCTGCCGAAGCCGATGCTGCTGCGGTTATTAAAACCCGCTGTTCTTTAGACGGTGTAACCTGGACGGAATGGGCCGATGCAGCCGCCGGTGATATCACTATCAGCAACCTGCAATCGGAAAAGTCTTACCGTGTTCAGGCATACTATAAAACGTCTGACAGCACTAAGTATGCAAATTCTGCCGTTGCCGAGGTAACTGCCGCTACTATTGCCTATGAGGTTTCTACGGTAAATGTCGGCACGCTCAGTGAACTGGTAAACGCCATAAAGGGCGCTGATACATCGGTGCAGACACTGATAAAGCTTACTGCCGATATTGAACTGCCCAGCGAGGGCGCACCGTATAACGCGGCTATAAGCCCGGCTGGTGCTAACATTATTTTGGATGGCGACGGCCACAAGGTAGGTTTGTATTCCGGCAACCAGTACAGTGCCGTGGTACATATCGGTGCAAATTCTACTGTTACCCTGCGCAATATTAAAATGGCACTGTTAAGAACCAACGATGAATGGACACTGCCTAATAATTCGTGGAGCAATTTAGTACGTTTTGTTGGTGATAACGGTGTGCTTAACGTTGAAAAAGATGCTGTTTTGTACAGCAACGGCAACGGCCGCGGTATTATTTATAACGGCGCACTTAGTTGGCGCCCCGCTGCTTTGGCAAACGCAACGGTAAATATTTACGGCGGTGTTATACACAGCACCGGCGATAACGCCTACAGCCGCATTATCAACTTAAACGGCAAGGGTACCGTAAACATTATACCCAATGGTGATGTTATGCTGGAGGGCTTGATTGAAAACACCGAAGGCATTAACGTTAAACCCGGTACCGCAATTAAAAGCGGTGCAGCTTTAAGCAGCGATTTTGCGACTTACACACCCTTTACGACCGAAGAACTGGCAAACTACAATGCCGGTGCTGCCCTTACCTATGGGGCCGGTGTACGCTTTTTGGTAGGTGATACCCAGCTTGGCGATTTGACCGCGCCGGTGGTGTTGCCTGCTGCTGACGAAAACGCCGCTAATGCCGATGTTACCTATGTTATAAGCGATGATAAGGTAGTATTTACGGTTATAAACCGCGACGCTTTGGGCGTGCTGATGTTTAGACAGGATAACAACATATGGCGTCACAGTGCCGATGCCGACTACAGACAGTTTGTTGACGGCAACACCTTTACCTTTAGTGGTTTAAACAAGGATACCGACTATACGTTCTATGTACAAACGGCATCCTTAACCCCGGCCTATAAGGATGCAATTACTACCCTTAATTTGCACACTACTTATACGGTTAACCAGTTGGATAAGGTTTCGGCAATTACATTAGAGGATAAAACCGCTACAAGCATTAAGCACAGTGTAGCTGCCTGCACGCAGGACAACACTGCTATTACGCAGTTCCGTATGTCTGCCGACGGGCAAACCTGGGGCGATTGGCAGGACAGCCCGGAATTTACCGGCCTGCAGCCCTACACCGATTATCATTTTCAGGCACGTTACCATGCCGTAAGCAAGTATTGGTCAGATTCGGAGCCGAGCGAAACAGTTGTTGTACGCACCAAAGCAGCCGGGCTTACTGCTCCTGTGCTTGCCGAGGCTGCTTCTGCCAGGGCTAACACTGTTACCTTAACTGCACCGGCGGCTTCGGCAGAAGATACTACCGCTGTGGTATGGTACCGTATGTCTGCCGACAACCAAACCTGGGGCGATTGGCAACAGAGTGCTGTGTTTAGCGGCTTAAAGCCCAACACCAGGTATTACTTCCAGGCCAAGTATGCTGCTGGCGCGGCTGCCTGGGTAGATTCGGCGGAAAGCAACACGGTTATGGCTACCACCGTTATTGACGAAAACGCACCGATGTTTACTGTTGGTCAGGTTAGTGGCCGCACCGGTGAAGAAGTTAAAGTAAATATCGAAATTAAGAACAACCCCGGTATTGCATCGGTTGCTATGGACGTAGGCTATGATGCAGATAAGCTGGAGTTGGTTGGCGCACTGGATACCAAGCTGTTGCCCAACGGCACCTTAAACAACGATGTTTCGTCTAACCCCTATACCCTGTACTGGGAAGATACCACCGCTGCTGAAAATATGACGGCTAACGGCGTGTTGGCCACCCTTACCTTTAAGGTAAAGGCCGACTGTGCTGTTGGTGATGAAGCAGTTATTACTGTTAGCTACGACCCGGAAAATGTATTTGACCTGAATTTGAACAATATAGAATTTGATACTGTTAACGGTGCAATTTTGGTGGTAGACCACAAGTGGAATGCACCCACCTACAAGTGGAGCAGTGATTATACCACCTGTACGGCTACCCGCACCTGCGGTGATGTTGGCTGCGAAGCTTTGAGTGAAACCGAAACTGTAGAAGCCACTGTAGAGCGCACCGAAGCAACCGAAACCGAAAACGGCAGTGCGGTTTATACCGCTGCATTTACCAACCCGGCATTTACTACCCAAACCTATACCGAAACTTTGTATGCCATTAAGGCCGAATTTGCGGTAGAAAAGGCAGAGGTTTGCCCCGGTACCACGGTAGATATTGATATCAATATTAACGAAAACCCCGGCATTACAACTGCCGAGCTTTATGTTGATTATAACGGCGATAAGCTGGAGCTGATTAACGTAAAAGATGCCGGCCTGCTTAACGGTGCGGTATTTAGCGACAGCTATGCCAAAAAACCCTATTATCTTTCCTGGAACGATGCACTTGCCAAAGAAAACAACACCGCCAACGGCACTGTTGCTACCCTTACCTTTAAAGTAAAGGAAGCCTGTGTAATCGGTGAGAGCGCACAGGTTTCGGTAACCTTTGGTAATGTTTACGATTGGCAGATGCAGGATGTTATCTTCCGCGCGGTAAACGGCGGCGTAACTGTAACCGACCATAAATGGGGCGATGCCGCTTACGTTTGGAGTGCTGACCACACGGTTTGCACTGCCCAAAGCGTATGTGCCTGCGGAGAAAAACTGACCGAAAAGGCTACGGCCGAAATGACTGCGACAGCATCTACCTGTAGCGTTGCCGGCAACAAAACCTACACGGCCAAGTTTAACAACAGCACCTTTGCCGAACAGACTTATGTTGAAGAGCTGCCTCTGGCTGCACATAATTACGTAGTAGGCGGCAGTGCCGACGGTGCTGCACTGATTTATACCTGTAGCGAATGTGGCAATGTTGTTAGCAAAAATGCTACTGAAAATACCGCAATTTTGGCAGTATCGGATGCTGCTGGCAGTGTTGATGAAGAATTGCAGGTAGTGATTTCGGCCAAAAACAACCCCGGCATTATTGCCGCTACCTTGCAGCTTGGTTATGATGAAGAAGTTTTGCAGTTGGTAAAGGCAGAAAACCTGAGCAGCCTTAAGAGCCTGCGGGTAGACGGCCATACACTGTATTTGGGCGGCACTAACGAAACCGCCGATGCCATTGCCGACGGTGCCATTATTAAGCTTACCTTTAAGGCTTTGGCAGCCTGCGATGGCGGCACGGCAGTAAGCCTTAGCTACAAACCTGCCGATATTTATAACTATGATATGGAAGCCGTAGAATTTGCTGTTGATAACGGTGTTGTTGTTGCCAGCATTTATTTGCTGGGTGATGTAAACGACGACGGCAGCGTTGATATTAAGGACGTTACCGTTTTGCGCCGTTATCTGGCAGAATGGGAAAATTATGCCGACATTGTTAAACTGGCAGCCGACGTAGATGTTAACGGCGAAATTAACATTAAGGATGCTACTATCCTGCGCCGTTACCTGGCCGGTTGGGACGGTGTAGAATTAGGCAAGGCTTCGTAAGAAGCGCAAAGCTTTATCCACTGCGGGCACGGGCAATAGTCTGTGCCCGCCTTGTGGGTTATTTTGATAATTGCGGCAGGGTGCCATCGGGTACGTTTGCCTGCACCCATTTTAAGGAGAATTTTTATGAGATCGTACAGTAAAAGCCTTGTGTTGCTGGTGTTTACGCTGTGTCTGCTGTTTGGTCAGGCGTATGCGGCATTGGCAGCCGATGCTGTGGCAATTTCAATAAACCAAACGCAAAATTTGGCGGTGGGCTATGCCAAGCCGCTGGTATTAACAGCGGCCCCGGCAGGTGCTGCCCTGCCTGCGGTGGAATGGAAGTCGAGCAACGAGGCAGTGGCTACCGTTGACCAAAACGGTGTGGTTACCGGTGTTAAGGCCGGCAAGGCCACCATTACGGCAACTGCCGGGTCTAATGCCGATATTACGGCTTCGGTAGATTTGGTGGTGCGTAATTCGTATCGCTATAAAATAGGCTGGGGCGGCAACTTTAATCAGGCTGATAACAACCAGACTACCACCGCTGCCCTGCCGATAAACCCCAACAAGGTACAAAAAGTCTGGCAGGCTCACGTAGGCAACAGCACCGTAGCTATTGTGGATGATTATGTGTACACCTATAACGGTACCAGCCTTAACGGCGAAAACAACGGCGGTGTGCTTTATAAAATTGACAAAAACACCGGCAATGTGGTAAACAGCCTGCAGTGCAGCGGCAGTTGTAACCTTTATTACAGCTATACTATTTATGGCGGCGGCCTGCTTTATGTAAGCTGTGTGGGTTCGGTAATGGCTTTTGATTTGGATTCTTTTGCGCTGCTGTGGACGGCAGAAACCGACCCGGCAGTAAATTATCCCACCATACAGTATGTTAACAACTGTGTGGTTACTAACGGTTATGTGTTAGACGCTGTTACCGGTGCTAAAAAAGCTACCCTGCCCGGTGGGTATTCATATTCCAGCGGGGTAGAAAAAAACGGCCTGTTTTATATTGCGGCGGCAGACGGCAAAATTTACGCTTTTAGCACTGCCGATTGGAGTGTTAAATATTCGCTTAAATTTGGCGACGGCAACGGCGGCAACCAGCCGGGTGTAGCCTTTGCCGGCAACCGCCTTTATTGGGGTTCGGTCGGCAGCGGCAATTTGTATTCGGTGCAGATAAACGATACTACCGGTGCTTTTGCCGAAGATACGTTAAAAACCGTGGCCTGCGGGGTAAGCGGCCCCTGTGTGCCGGTAATTGCCAACGGCAGAATATATTTGGCCGGCACGCATAACGGCAACGGTGCAGTAGCAGTGGTAAGGGCTGCCGATATGAGCTTGCAGTATGTGGCTTACGGTGCAGTAGAAAAAATACAAAGTACACCTATAGTACGCATTGTAACTGCCGATGGCCCGGTGGTATCGGCGCTGGCGGCAGAGCCTGCGGCTGTTGGTGTGGCCGAAGGTAATTATGTGTTTATGCAGGATTACGGTTCGGCAGCATCACCCAGCCGCATATTATTGCTGGCGGATAATGCAGCAGCCACTGCCGGCAGCCTTAATAAGCTGTTTACGGTAGACAACGAAAACTGGGCATACGAGCAAATTGCCTGCGACAAAGAGGGTGCTTTGTATGTTACCAATGATTCGGGTTTTTTGATAAAGTATGCAGAAGCAACGGTAAGTGTACCGACTTTTGACACTGACCTTTCGGCTGCTGAGGTGAACTACGGTTTGGGTGCCGATGCTGCCGAATTGAGGGTAGTGGCAAGTGTAACCGATGAGGGCAGTATAAGCTACCAATGGCAGCAAAAGTCGGCTAACGGCGTGTGGACAGATATTGCCAATGCGACAAATGCTGCTTATACACCGGCCACCAATGCCGAAGGTACCACCTATTATCGCTGCGTGGTAACCAACACACTTAACGGTCAGGCAGCAACGGCTACATCTAAAGCGGCCAAAATAGTGGTTGTTGCCGGCACGGTTAGCCTTACCTACGGTGATGTTAATAACGACGGTAATATAAACGGCAAAGACGTAGCCCTGCTTAAACGCTATATTGTAAACCCTACTGATACAGATATAAATGTGGCGGCTGCCGATGTTGATGCCAACGGCAGTGTTACCGGCAAAGATGTTGCTTTGCTTAAACGCTATGTGGCCAAATGGCAGATTACCCTTGGCCCTGCGGCTTAGGCAGCAGCTTGTACAGTGGTAAAAAACACTTGGAGAAATAGTTTATGAAGAAAAACAGATTATTAGGATTGTTGGCGGCTATGGTGGTTTTGCTGTGCCTGCTTTGTAATGCGGCATTGGCGGCGGTGCAGCCTGCAGCGGTAATATCGTCGGTGAGCGGCCAGCCCGGTGACGAGGTTAAGGTGACGGTAAGCCTGCAAAACAACCCCGGTATTATTGCGGCCGAGCTTAAATTGGCATATGACAATGATAAGCTGGAGCTTAAAAAAGCTGAAACCGGCAACCTGTTAACGGATTGTGTGTTTGGTGATAATTTAGGCAAAACCCCGTACTATATGGCGTGGGATGAGGCCTGGCGGCGTGAAAATATGTCGGCAGACGGCGTTTTGACTACCCTTACCTTTAAGATAAAGGCAAGCTGCAAGGCAGGTGATACGGCGGCTTTAAGCATAACATCATTAAAGGCTCACAATACCCTGCTTAAAGACGTTAACTTTACGACTGCGCCCAGCAGTGTAAGTGTTGGCGGGCACACCTGGGGCAAGGCTGCATACACGTGGTCGGCTGACCATATGAGCTGCACGGCAGGCTGTTATTGTACGGATGCCGATTGTAATTATTTTGCCAACGAAACCGTAAGCGCGGTGGTAAGCACTACGCCTGCCACCTGTACGGCAGACGGGGTTAAGGTGTATACTGCCAAATTTAGCAGCGCGGTCTTTGTTGAGCAGACCTTTACCGAGGTGCTTAAAGCTACGGGGCATAAATTTGCGGTGGTTGGCAGCACTGATGACAGCCTTACATACCGTTGCAGCGGCTGCGGTGCCGAAAAAACCGAAAGTATCGCTAAGGGCAGCCCTACATTGTTGGTTGCCGATGCTGCCGGTAAAGTTGGCGACGAAGTGAGTGTAGCTGTAAGTCTTAAAGATAATCCGGGCATTGTAAGCCTGGCGTTTAACCTTAATTATGACCACAGTAAGCTGGCCCTGCAAAAGGTGGCCGATGCTGGGCTTTTGCCCAACGGCAGCTTTAGCAGTGATTTGTCGGCTGACCCATATGTGTTATATTGGGAGGATACGACAGCAACTGCAAACCGCACAGAAAACGGAACGCTGGCTATGTTAACCTTTAAAGTTTTATCGGCGGCGGCCGGCAATGATGTTGATGTAAAGCTGAGTTATGATCCTGAAAATATTTTTGATTATAATTTGGTTAATGTGCCTTTTGCTATTGATAATGGCGTGATTACCGTGGCAGCAGCCGAAGGTGGTACCGGTGGCGGCACGGGCGGTGGTATCGGTGGTGGCACAGGCGGTGGCACAGGTGGCGGCACGATAGATGTCAGCTTTCGGCTGATAGGTTGTACGCCGGCAACTGACGGTGACGTTGATTTTAGCGAGGGCGTACCGGCCGGCCTGCACGGAGCCGAATATCAGACGTGGATAAAAACCACTGCGTATACGCTGGATAAAGGCTCTACCGCTAAAGACCTGTTTGAATTGGCACTGAAAAATAACGGCCTTAGCTGGGACGGCAGCAGCAGTTGGGTTACCTCGATAACGGCACCGGCAGTTTTGGGCGGCTACGAGCTGGCGCAGCAGGACAACGGTGCGAATTCCGGCTGGATGTATACGGTAAACGGCAAGCACCCCAACAAGGCATTTAGTGAATATGTGCTGAAAAATAACGATAAGGTTATTTGGCATTACATTAACGACTACCAATACGAACAGGAAGATTGGGTAGGCGGTTCGCCGCACGGCAACAAGGATACCTTTAATTTATGGTTGCAGGCTAAGGACACCAACCCGACAGGTACAACTGCCGGTGGTGGCGCTGCCGGTGGCGGCGGCGGTGCAGCCGTTGACACCAAGTATACCGCGGCTGACGTAAAAGACCTGATTGACAAGATTGGCACCGTTACCAAGGACAGCAAAAAGGCCATTGAAAAAGCCCGTGAGGCTTATGATTCGCTGACGGCTGCCCAGAAGAAGAACGTTACCAATTATGACAAACTTACCGCCGCTGAAAAAGCTTACACCGAGCTTACCGGCGAAAAGATAGACACTACCAAACTGCCGTTTATCGATGTAGCAAAGGGTAGCTGGTACTATGACGCGATTAAGGCAATGTACGACAAGGGCTTGATGAACGGTGAAAGTGCTACCAAGTTTATGCCGAACAACAAGCTTAGCCGTGCAATGTTGGTAACTATTCTGTACCGTATGCAGAATGAACCGAGCATTAGCACAACTGCACTGTTCAACGACGTTGCTAATGGCCAGTGGTACACCAATGCCGTTGCTTGGGCAAATGCCAACAACGTTGTTAACGGCGTAGGCGAGGGTAAGTTTGCACCTAATGATAGCGTAACCCGCCAGGAAATGGCAGCAATGCTGTACCGTTACGCTAAGGCCACCGGTATGGACACTACCGCAACCGCTTCTCTCAGTAACTTTAAGGATAGCGCCAAGGTAGCCGATTGGGCAACCGATGCTATGAAGTGGGCAGTTGGCAGCGGCCTGATGAAGGGCAACGAGGACGGCACTATCAACCCGATGGGCACTGCAACACGTGCAGAAGTAGCAACTGTAATTGTTCGCTTGCTTAGCAAGTAGAATTGCAATAGCGCCAGAAGGGACAACTGCACACCATCTGCTGTGTCGAGCTTGCATTTTTCTCGCGACGCGCACTATCTGTACGCCTCTGGCGACTCGAAATTCTATTCCTTGCATCTGTACCACTCTTGCAATTCTATTAGGGTGGTGCAGGGCAGGGCTGCGGTGTCATATAATTTCAATCAAGGTTGCCTGCCAAGGTATACAGGGTGGTGGGCGGGAATAGATAATCCTTTATTCAGCTTTGATTGAAAAAACTTACAAACACTGCGCCGCAGGGCAAGGCTGCTGTGTGAAAATGACAAAAAAAACGGAGTTAGGCTTTGCGGCTTGGCTCCGTTTTTTTTGTGTAAAAATGCCGGTAATATTGCAAAAATAATGGTTGGATGGTGTGTGTGGCAGTTTTTTTTGCATTTTGCAGCGGATATTTTATGCTTGCTGCAAACTTATTTGTTGTATTCGGCGGATAAATGTGGTAAAATTTGCTTAACAGAACCTTACATATTATATAGGCACGTTTTTGTAAGGTTGCACCCGGGCTTTTTAGCGGCTTGTCCGACCGCTTTAACAGTATAATAAAACAGCATAAAATAAAAGGAGTTGATCGTTATGAGTTTTTCAGTACAAAATATCCGCAATGTCTGCCTGCTGGGTCACAGCGGCAGCGGTAAAACCGCCCTGGCAGAAAGTCTGCTTTTTATGACCGACGCTATTGCCCGTATGGGTAAGGTTGCGGATGGCAACACTGTATGCGACTTTGACCCGGAGGAAACCAAGCGTTGTATTTCGTTATCTACCGCCTTGGCACCGCTTGACTTTAAGGGCTGCCGTATCAATGTGCTGGATACTCCCGGTGCATTTGATTTTTCCGGCGAGGTTATGGAGGCTTTGCGCGCTGCGGATGCTGCCATTATCGTTTGCTCGGCAAAAGACGGTATTTCTGTCGGGCTGGAAAGAGCGTGGAAGTATTGTGAGGAACGCAATATGCCCCGCTTTATCTATATTTCTAAAACGGACGAAGAAAACAGCGATTACAATGCCACCTTTGATGCTCTGCGTGAGCGCTTTGGCAAAAAAATTGCGCCGCTGGTAGTACCTATTTGGGACGAAAATAAAAAGGTAACCGGCATTATTGATGTGCTTAACAAGCGCGCTTATGAAATGCAGGACTTAAAGAGAGTAGAAATTGATGTGCCTGCGGATAAAGAAGACGTTATTACCGAATTTAATGACGCACTTAAAGAATCGGTAGCCGAAACATCGGAAGAGTTTATGGACAAATTTTTTGAGGGTGAGGACTTTACCTACGCCGAAATGATCACCGGTTTGCGTCAGGGTGTAAGAGAGCTGAGCTTGTTCCCGGTACTGTGCGGTTCGGCTGTTAACTGCATGGGTTCTTTAATGCTGATGGACTATATTGTAGACCTTTTGCCCAACCCGATGGAGGGCAACTACCACAAGGCTACCATGGCTAACGGCGAAACCGAGGAGTTTGTTGTTTCTCCGGGTGGTGTGCCTACGGCTTATGTATTTAAAACTGTTTCTGACCAGTATGGCAAGTTCTCGTTTGTAAAGGTGCTTTCCGGTTCTATCACGGCTGATATGCCCCTGGTAAATGCCCGCACCGGTGCTGCTGATAAATTAGGCCGCCTTTACAAGATGTGCGGCAAAAAGACCACCGAAGTTAAAGAGCTGGTTTGCGGCGATATCGGTGTTATTGCCAAAATGGATAAAGTTAAAACCGGCGATACCCTGTGTGACCAGCGCAAGGTTGTTGCCTTAAAGAATATTCCCTTTGCCGAACCGTGCTATTCGGTTGCTATTGTGCCCAAAACCCGCGGGCAGGAAGATAAGATTGCGCAGGGCTTAAACCGTCTTAATGAAGAAGACCCCAGCTTTAGCGTAGTACAAAACCCCGAAACCCACCAGATGGTACTTTCCGGCGCCGGTGATATGCACATTGATGTTTTGGTAAGCAAGCTTAAATCTCGCTTTAATGTAGAGGCAGAGCTTAAACCTGTGCGTGTTGCCTACCGTGAAAAAATCCGCAAGACTGTACAAAAACAGGGTCGCCATAAAAAGCAGACCGGCGGCAGCGGCCAGTTTGGTGATGTATGGATTCGCTTTGAGCCTAACTTTGAGCAGGAAGATATGGTATTTGCCGAAGAAGTATTTGGCGGTTCGGTACCTAAAAACTTCTTCCCGGCGGTAGAAAAGGGCCTGAGAGAGGCTTGCGCACACGGGCCTTTGGCCGGCTACCCGGTTGTAAACTTAAAGGCTGTGTTGTATGATGGCAGCTACCACCCGGTAGATTCGTCGGAAGTTGCTTTTAAAACAGCGGCACATTTGGCTTATAAGGCTGCTATGCCCGAAGGTAACCCTGTGCTGTTAGAGCCTGTAGGCGAGCTGAAGGTTACTGTGCCGGACAGCTATATGGGCGATATTATCGGTGATTTGAACAAGCGCCGCGGCCGTGTAATGGGTATGGACCCGACCGGTGACGGCAGCCAGGTAATTACCGCCGAGGTTCCGATGGGTGAAATGGGCAGCTACGCCATAGACCTGCGCGCAATGACGCAGAGCCGCGGCAGCTTTACCTTCCACTTTGTACGCTACGAGGATTGCCCGCCGGCAGCGCAGGAAAAAGTTATTGCCGAAGCCAAGGCGCTGGCAGAACAGCAGTAATTTAAAGTAATTTGCTAAAAAATACGGACGAGAGCCAAATGCGGCTTTCGTCCGTTTTTGTTTGCGTAAAATGCCGGCTGCCCAAACTTAGCTAAGCCAGCAGGCCGCCGGTATAAGCACCGCCAGCCCCAGCAGGTTGGCCAGTGTAAATATCAGTAAAAAGCGGCCAATGTTGGCCTTGGGGCAGCGCATATATTGCTTTAAGGTTATAAGGCTGGCCAGCGATGCCACCGGTGTGCCCAGCCCGCCAATGTTTACACCGGCCAAAAGCTCACGCCATTGATCGGTAAAGCCGGAAAGCAACACGGCTGCCGGTACATTGCTGATAAACTGACTGGTGCCGATGGCCGTAAACAGGGTGTTATCGGCTAAAAGGGCCTGCAAAAAGCTGTGTACGGCGGTTAAACGCCCCAAATTGCCGGATACAATAAAAAAGCAGATAAACGTAACCAGCAGGGCGTAGTCTAACCCTTGCAGCAGGCGGCGGTTTAGCAGCCCCACGGTTAGCAGCACGGTGGGCAACAGCAAAATATCCGGCAGCAGATGGAACACCGCCAGCAGGCATACGGCAAACAGCAGCACATAAATGCCAAGCTGTCGGGGTTGTTGCAGGGTTTGCGGCGTAAGCTGAATACCGGGCAATGCAGCCGGCAGAACAACAGCACCGCCAACAAGTAAAAACAGCAGACTGATGAGCGTAAACGGCAGCGTGGCACTAAAAAACGCCCCAATATTAAGGTTATACGCCGAATATAAAAACAGGTTTTGCGGGTTGCCTACCGGGGTGGCCATACTGCCAAGGTTGGCGGCAATGGTTTGCAGCACCAGCATAGGCGCAATGGCCGCCGGGCAGTTTATCTGCCGCAAAAGCCCCAGCGTAAAGGGCACAAACACCAGCAGCGCAACATCGTTGGTTACCAGCATAGAGCAGAAAAACGGCAGCAACACCAGCGCAACGCCCAGTAGGCGGCCACTTTGGCTGCCCTTTAGCATATGGTAGGTAAGCCATTTAAAAATGCCGCACGCCTGTAGCCCCGCCACCACGGCCATAAGGCACAGCAGCAGGCATAAAACGTGTGTATCTATATAAGTAAGGTATGCGCTGTCGGGCGGAACCAGCAGCATAGTTGCCAGTGCGCACAGGGCGGCAATGCACAAAACAGTTTCCTTTTGCCAAAAAGCGCCAAGCTTGTGTAACAAGATGATATCCCCCAAAAATAGAATAAAACTAACATAATGCGTACAAACACGCCATCTATATTAACACAAAATTGGCTCGGTTGCAATAATTATACCCATATTTTTTGCCCTTTGGGGCGCATAAATGCCCTATAAATACTGATAAAACAGGCCGTGCTGTGTGCAGTACCAAAGCAGGGTGCCATGGGCGCGGCGGGGCAGATGAACCTGCAAGTCCCATTCCGGGTATTGACGGATGATTTGAAGCTGTTGGCTGCCCACCAGTGCCACAAAAGATATATAATGCTCTTTGGTCATAGGGTGGTTGGCCGTTATGTAAAGCCCGTCGTCTATGGTTTCTACACTCAGTTGATCGTCGGGCGTGGCTTTTTGGGCGCTAAGCGGCGCCAGCTTTTGGCCGCAGCAGGTTATTTGGGCGTTGCCGGCCGACACAGTAAGGGCACCGCAGGTGGGGCAGATGTAGTACTTGGTGTTTTTCATATTTCCTCCGGTGGGGTTGTTGGCGATAATTTCGCCGGTTAATAAGGCTTCTACGTTAATGTTAAAAATATCGGCTAAGCTTGCCAGCAGCGAAACATCGGGCAAACCAAGGCCGCGTTCCCATTTGCTGATGGTGCGGTCAGATATATGCAGCATATCGGCTAACTGCTTTTGGGTTATTTGTCGGCTGTGGCGCAGGGCGGCAATAAGCTCGCCGGTTTTTTGTGTGTCCATAAAGTTATCATCTCCTTAATGGTATTGGTATGGCTTACAGCCTTATGGTAGCATAAGCGGCAGGGCTTGGCAACAAACGCATAGTAGAGTTGCAGATAAAGCAGCTGCACAAAAAAAGCCCCGGCAGTCAGCCGGGGCAGGGTATAAAATTTAGTTGGTAGTTTGCAATTTAAGCTCAGCGACCTGTTCATCGGTATCGGTGTTGCTGTCGGTGTCGGTATTTGCATCGGCGTCAGTATCAGCATCGGTGTCCGCGTCGGTATCATCTTCGGCGGGGGTGTAAGTATACTGGCGGGTGTAATCCATAGTTACTTCGGCAGTCTGCATAGCTTCGTCTACAGCCTGGCTGTAGCGGGCATAACGCTCGTCGCCCAACTGTTCTTCAACAATGGTTTCGCGGGCGGCTTCGGCACCTTCGTTTTTATCCAGCAGCTTAATAATGTGGTAGCCAAACGAAGATTTTACCGGCTCGTCGCAAAGCTGGCCAATCTCAGTAAGCTTAAAGGCTGCATCGCTGAATTCGGCAACATAGGGGCTGGCGGTTTTGCTTACATACTGGCCAAGGTCACCGCCGGTAGCCTGAGTGCTGTCCGGGTTGTTAGCGGCTGCCAAATCTTCAAACTTGGCGGTACCGTCTTTAAGCTGCTTTAACATATCGTCGGCAGTGGCTTTGGCTGCTGCCCACGCGGCATCATCGCTGTTGCCGGCATCGTCAGCTTCCGGCTGAATAAGGATGTGCGCAAATTTGTAGGTGTTGTATTGGTCGGGGTTGGCGTTATAAATTTCGGCAATCTCGGTATCGCTAAGGGTAAGGTCGGCATTAAGCTGGTTATACAGGGCATCGGCCAACAGTTGATATTCCAGTATCCACTTAACGTCGCTTTCGGTCATATTATAGCCGGTAAGCCAGGTGTTCCATTCGGTTTCGCCGCCAAAGTTAGCTTTTTCTTC
Source organism: uncultured Peptococcaceae bacterium (assembly GCA_964569265.1). Lineage (GTDB taxonomy): Bacteria > Bacillota > Dehalobacteriia > UBA4068 > UBA4997 > Avidehalobacter. The sequence goes on from CAZMTO010000002.1 coordinate 35,869, forward strand.
AGCCATAGCATCGTTTACGGCGCTGCTGTCTACTTCGATGCCGCTTTTTTTAGCCAAATCCACAACAACGGCAATTTCGGTAGCAATATCTACGCCCTGTTCTTCTATCATACTCATATACATTGCACCGGTTTCGTCGGTTAAATCAACGCCGTAGTTGGTAAGATAATCACGCCCGGCGTTTATGTAGTAATTCATAACACCCTGCGGAACCTCTACACCGTTAATTACCATAGCAGTTTGTGACTTTGCACCGCAGCCGCACAGACTGAACACCGCCAAAAGGGTGCATACAGCAAGCAGTACAGATAAAATTTTCTTCATAGTTTGTCCTCCGTATCACATAAAAAATTAGGTTAAACCCACAGCTATATTGTACACTTATTCTGCATTATTTGCAAGATGTTTTGATTGGTTTTTGGCGACTTGGGCCGATAAATATGCCAAAAAATCGGTTATTTCCGCAATTTTTGCAGCATCGGTGCGGGCATTAAGTGCCAGATTTATCTTCAGTTCGCCTTTGCCGACAAAACGCAGGCTTTTACCAAAGCGGTCGGCAATGCTAAGCATGGCAGGCCCGTCAAAGGGGGTTTGTTTGCCAAAGTTAAGCGTAAGCTGGCGCGCAGGTGCCGTAAGCGACTTGGCACCTATGGCTTCGGCCAGATTACGGATGTTTAGTATGCCAAACAGGTTAATTATCTGGCGCGGCGGCTCACCAAAGCGCTCGGTAAGCTCGGCTAACAGGGGTGCCGTTTGTGAGGCATTGGCAAGGGCGGCAATTTTGTTATAAACCTCAAATTTAAGGGCATCTTCGGGTATATAGCTGTCGGGTATATAGGCATCAATACCTATATCCAGTCGTAAATCGGCAGTGGGCGGCTTGGGTGTGGCTTCGCCCATGCCCTGTTCTATGGCTTCGTTCACCAGCTTGCAATACATATCAAAGCCTACGGCGGCAATATGGCCGTGTTGTTCGGCACCCAAAAGGTTACCGGCACCGCGTATCTCCAAATCTCGCATAGCAATTTTAAAGCCGGCACCAAGCTGGGTAAAGTCACGTATGGCGGCCAAACGGCGGCGGGCATCGTCGGGTAGCTGCCGCCCTGGCCGGTAGGTAAAATAAGCAAAAGCCTGCCGCTTGGAACGCCCCACGCGCCCACGTAGCTGGTATAGCTGGGCCAAACCAAAGTTTTCGGCATTTTCCACTATCAGGGTGTTAACGTTGGGTATATCCAGCCCGGATTCGGCAATGGTGGTGCATAGCAAAACATCGGCGCGCCCTTCTAAAAAGTCCGTCATTATCGGTTTTAGCTGGGCCTCGGTCATTTGGCCGTGTGCCGCCAAAATGCGCGCTGTCGGCACAAGCTCGGCCAGCTCGGTCTGTTTTTCGGCAATGCTTTTTACGCTGTTAAAAATATAATACACTTGCCCGCCGCGGGCAATTTCTCTTTCGATGGCGTTTTTTATCAGGCGTTTGTTGTGTTCAATAACATAGGTTTCCACCGGCAGACGGTCTTTGGGCGGGGTGGTAATAACCGACATATCACGCATGCCCACCAGCGACATATGCAGGGTGCGCGGTATGGGCGTGGCCGAAAGCGTAAGAACATCAATAGAGCCTTTAAGCTGCTTGATTTTTTCCTTATGGGCAACACCAAAGCGCTGTTCTTCGTCTACCAGCAGCAGCCCCAGCGCCTTAAATTTAACATCTTTAGAAAGTAAACGGTGCGTGCCGATAAGAATATCAGCGGTACCGTCGGCCAGGGCAGCCAGATTTTGCTTTTGCTGTTTGGCGCCCACAAAACGGCTTAGCATTACTATTTTTACCGGGTAGTTGGCAAAACGGGCGCAAAAATTGTTGTAGTGCTGTTCGGCCAGCAGGGTGGTCGGAGAAAGCATTGCTACCTGTTTGCCGTCTTGCACGGCTTTAAAGGCGGCGCGCATAGCCAGTTCGGTTTTGCCATAGCCGACATCGCCGCAAAGCAGCCTGTCCATAGGCTTGGGGCTTTGCATATCGCGCTTTATATCTTCTAATGCAGATAACTGACCGGGGGTTTCTTCGTATTCAAAGGCATCTTCAAATTCTCGCTGCCAGTTGGTATCGGGAGAAAATGCAAACCCGGTGGCCTGTTCACGCGCGGCATAAAGGCGCAGCAGCTCGTCGGCCATATCCTGCACCGATGCTTTTACTTTGGCTTTGGTTTTTTCCCACTGGTTGCCGCCAAGGCGGTTAAGCTTGGGGGCACCGCTGTCGCTGCCGATATATTTTTGTACCAGATGCATTTGCTCTACTGGTATAAACAGCTTGTCACCGGCGGCATATTCAATTTTAAGATAATCCGCGGTGACCGAATCGGCGGTAACACGTTCTATGCCCATAAAGCGGCCCACACCGTGGTTGGTATGCACAATATAGTCGCCCGGTTTAATTTCTACAAAGGCGTTAATGTCGGTATCGCTGCGTTTGGCCTTGCGGTTGTGCTTTACGGTTTTGCCCAAAAGCTCGCGTTCGGTAAGCACCACCAGCTTGCCGGCAGGGTAGCAAAAGCCGCTGCCGGGCGCACACACACCAATGGCGGCTTCGGGGTAATCGTGGTCGCTTAGTATGCTGCGCAGGTTGCCGGCCCTGAGCTTAGACCCTGCACAAAAAAAGATGTGCCAGCCCTGCTTACGCCATTTGGCTAAATCTTCGGCAAAAAGGGGTATTTGCCCCACATAAGACGGCGCCCCCGTGGCTTTTACAGCAATATGCTCGTTTTGCTTTAGGCGGCTGGCGGCTTCTAACTGCATAATTGAGGCGTGCGGCCGGCTGTTAAGGCGGTTAATTATCTCGTCAGCCGTAAGATAATCTTCGGCAATGGCGGCAAGCTCCTGCTTTTTAAGGCGGCGGCTGTCTACCAGAGAATCAAGGTAAATATTGCGTTCCTGTTCGGTTTCGCACAGGGTTTGTTCGCAGGCGGCTGCTTCATCTATCAGCAGCAGCATATCGGGCGGCAGGTAATCTAAAAAAGAAGCCGCAGCATTGGTAACATTGCAGGGATAAAGCTCTAAGGTGCGGTTGCAGGGTGCGCCGGAACGCTGCGTGGTGGGGTCAAAGTAGCGCATAGTTTCCAGTTCGGTATCAAAAAAATCCAAACGCACGGGGGTTTCCCACCCGATAGGAAAAATGTCGGCAATGCCGCCGCGGCAGGCAAAGGTACCGGGGGCATCTATCATAGTTTCACGCGTGTAACCAAGCTCGGTAAGGCGGCGGGCAAGGTCGTCAAGCTCGATATTGGCACCGGGGGCAAGGGTAAGCACCTGTTCGGCAAAGGTGGCGCGGGCCTGCAAACGGCAAAGCAGGGCGGCTGCCGGCACAATAACACAAACCGGCTGCGGCTTTAGCAGGGCGGCAAGGGTGTTTACACGTGCGGTTAAAACGTCGGCATCGGGTTTAAAGCCGTTTAGCGGTGACAAATTTACCGCCGGAAACAGCAACACCTGTGCGGCTTTATCCGGCGGCAGCATAGCCAATATATCCTCCTGCCGTTCGGCGGCACGGGCGGTATCGGGCACAATTATGCAGGTGCTTTGGCCGCCTATGTGCAGCCGGGCGCTTATGGCAGCAGCGGTAAAGGTATCGGCCGGGCCAACAGCAAACGGAAAATTTGCAGCCTTAAACAGTCGGCAAAGGTTTTCGTCGTTGGCCAGGCATTTTAATAATTCGGTTTTAAAATCAGTTTCTTGCATAGATACATCCTTTTGCTTAGCGCAACTCTGCTCTATCGGTTATACATATATTATGATTTGGGGCGGTCTGTCATTCTGCCGGGCGGGCTTTTTTGCCGGGCTTTTTATTAAACCTGTTCATAGCGGCAGCCGGGCCGTCTTCTACCCAGCACAATGCCGCCTGAGCTGCGGTTTTAACTGCCGGGCGCAGGGCGTTTTGTTCATCTTCGGTAAATTTGCCCAGCACATAGTTTATAACATCACCGTGCTGGGGGTGGCCAATGCCCAGCTTTATACGGGCAATGTTCTGGTCGTTGCCCACCATACTTATAATATCCTTCATACCGTTGTGGCCGCCGGCCGAACCCTTTTGCCGCATACGCATATCGCCGCAGGGCAAATCCATATCATCAAAAATAACCAGCAGATCTTCGGTATCAAGCTTATAAAAATCCATTGCGGCGCGCACTGCCTGCCCGCTTTTGTTCATATAGGTTTGCGGCAGCAGCAGCAGCAATTTTTCTCCGTGATAATTTACCTCGGCAATACGGGCAAAAAATTTTTCCTTATTAAATTCGGCACCAAGCTCGTCGGCCAAATAGCCAAGGGTTATAAAGCCGATATTGTGGCGGGTGTTTTGATATTCGGCACCGGGGTTGCCCAAGCCTACTAAAAGTTTCATATAAAAAGTATCTCCTTAATAATATTAAATATTGCGGGTGTTTTTTTGCTTATCTTACTATTATAACAAAAAAAACAGCGACTGAAAAGGGGCAAGGCGGGCGGCAGCGGCAGATATTTTGGCATATTTTGACCGGTGTGGCATAAATATTGCTAAGCGCCGGGCGGCGGATAAAGGAGGTTGCAGCTATGGCAAAATTACTGATAAATAAAACAGGCGGAGCAGCAGAAGCAGCGGAAATAAGCGCGCTGGCCCTGCCGGATATGCCGGTGTACAGCGTAAACGAAGCAGAAGCAATAGGCCGCGTTAAAGAGGTGATTATAGACCCCGATGCCAAGTGTTTGCTGGCTTTGGCGGTAGATAAGGGCGGTTGGTATCACGATGTGCGGATGATACCGGCCGGCAAAATAAGCATTTTGGGTGACGATGCCGTTATGCTTGACGAACGCAGGGTTACTGTGCCGCCGCCGGATTTGCCCAAAATAGTGCAGAATATTAAGCACCCCTGCAATATTATAGGGGCGCGGCTGGTAAGCGAGGACGGGCGTGTTTTTGGTCGGGCGGAAAATTTTTATATAAGCCGCGAAAATGGCAAAATAAGCCGCATAGAGATATACGGCGGGCTGCTGGGGCGGCTGTGGGCCGGTAAAATAACCCTTGATGCCGCGCATATTTTAACCGTGGGCACTGATACGGTGGTGGTGGACGCGGCGGCAGCGGCAGATTTGCAGCCGGAGGCCGGGGTATTAAAGGTAAACTTTAAGGCAGTGGCGGATATGGCCGGGCAGGGGGCGCAAAATTTTGGCAGCCTGCGGCATAAAACCCGGCAGCGCTTAAAAGAAATAGCAGCAGCACGGCGTGAAAGTCCGGCAGCGGGCGAGGTTGCCGATAATGCTGCCGGTGTGGCCAATTTGTAATGCGGCAAAGGTGTACCGTCGGCAATGGCGGTACGCTTTTTTTGCATAAAACAGCGGGCTTTGCGGCATAATAGCGGCAGAATACAGGTATGCCGGGGGTGTTGCAATGCGCAGGTTTTGGTTTGGATTATCACTGGTGCTGGTGTTTATGTTTGCGGCGGTGTCATCGTATATATTTTTTGTGTTTACGGGTGCCGCACCGGAAGTGGACAAGCCGTATAAAGCGGTCGGTGGGCCGGGCGAGATGGGTGAAGCAGTGCCGCGGGTTACCGCCGATATGACACTGAACGTAAGGGAAAGCTATGCCTGCGGTTATATCACCGACCGAACGCTTGCCGGCAACAGCGAGTTTTTGGGCTTATCCTTTGACCAACTGACCAAGGAGGGCTGGAACGTGGCCCGTACCGGCGAAAATCGGCTGGAGCTGGTGCGCCAATACGCCGATATCTGCCCGATAGAGCAGCAGAAGCGTTTGCTGAAAAAGACGGAGCGCGGTATTGCGGTGTATGCCGGTACGGCGGAGCATTTGGGCGCTATGCTGCTGGAAATGCCTACCGACTTTGCCGAGCTGCCGCCGGATATGAACACGGCGCTGGCTAAAGACGGTTATGCCGTGAACAGTGACACCGAGCTTAATGAGCTGCTGGAAAGCCTTGACGAAACCGTACACCGCGAACCGTAGCTGCGTGTGGGGCAATGCCTTGCCAATATGTTTAAGGTGTGCTAAAATAAAGGCGCAGGCAGCATGGTAAACAGCAGTTTAAAAGGCGGTGATGTTAATGCTGGCAGGTATTTGTGAATATCAATTATTTTTACCCAATGCACATTCGCTTAAACAAAAACGTATGCTTATAAAAAGCCTGTTGGCGCGGCTGCACAACAAATTTAATGCCGCCGCCTGTGAAGCCGCCGAACAGGAGCTTTGGCAAAGTGCTGTTATAGGTGTGGCGGTGGTGGGCAACAGCCGCCGCCATATAGAAAGTATGCTGGATAATATTACCGATTTTGTTGAAGGGTTTTCTCCGGAGATTGAATTGGTATCGGTACAAAAAGACGTATTATAAATATATATTACAGAAAAATATTATAAAGATTAAAGAGGTTTTACATAATGAAGCATAACGATAAAATTGCCGATTTGGAATTTGCCGATGCCGCGCATACGCCGCACCCAAAAGAAAAGCCGGAAAAACCGGCGCGGCTTAATGTGGTGCTGTATCAGCCGGAAATTCCGGCCAACACCGGCAATATTGGCCGCACCTGTGCCATTACCGGCGTGGCCCTGCATTTGATAGAGCCGCTGGGCTTTGATTTGTTTGACCGCCGCGCGCGCCGCAGCGGTTTGGATTATTGGGACAAGCTGGATTTGTATGTTTACCGCGATTGGCAGGATTTTTTGGCCAAAAACCCCGGTGCCGAAATTTTTTTGGCTACCACGCACGGCAGCGTGCCGTATAACAAGGTGGCCTACCCCAAGGGAGCATATTTGGTGTTTGGGCGAGAAACTGCCGGTCTGCCGGAGGAAATTCATAACGCTTACCCGGGGCGGCGGGTGCGTATACCTATGCGGCCGGAATTCCGCTCGTTTAATCTTTCTAATTCGGCGGCGGTGCTGGTGTTTGAGGCTTTGCGCCAACAGAATTTTGAAGGGCTGGAATAGTGGCTATGCAGGATAGAGCGGATATAATTACTATTGCCGAGCCGGTGCAGGCCGAGCTTGTCGAGAAAAAATCGCGGTTTATAGGCTATGCGGCCCCTGCCCCCACCGAGGCAGCAGCGCAGGCGTTTTTGCAGGAGATAAGAACCTGCCACCGTGATGCCACGCATAACTGCTACGCTTATCAGGTGGGAGAATTTAACCAGTATCAGCGCTCATCAGACGACGGTGAACCGTCGGGTACGGCGGGGCGCCCCATTTTAGAGGTGATAAAGGGCAGCGGTTTAGCTAACGTTATTGTGGTGGTAACGCGCTATTTTGGCGGCACATTGCTGGGCACGGGCGGCCTGGTGCGGGCGTATTCGGCGGCAGCAGCAGCGGCTTTGGCGGCGGCACAGCCGGTGCGTTTAATTGCGGCAGCAGAATATTCTCTGACGGTGGAATACCAGCATTGGCAGCGTTTGCAGGCCTGGCTGGCGGCTAAAGATTGCCCGGTGCAGGATGTGCGCTTTACCGATAAAGTAGATGTGCGTTTTACCGTGCCGCTGGCTATGACCAATGGCCTTGCGGAGCAGTTGGCTGAGCTGCTTAATTGCCGGCCGACACTTATGCTGCTGGATGATACGGCGGTAATGTGCCAAAAATTATAGTTATATAAAATAAGCATATAAAAGACCCACCGGCATTGCGGTGGGTCTTGCTGTTGTTGGGCAAAATTATTTTTCGGTAACAGGAACGCAAATGTAGGCGTTATCACCGTGGTAACATTCAAACGAAGGCTTGGTGGTATCCAGCTTATAGTCGTTCTGTTCAAACCATTCGGTAAAAATGTACTGCCAGCCGGCGCGTACAGTTTGTTGCAGGGCGGGCAAATCTTCGGTTTGGGGCAGGGTAAATACGGCGCATTTGGCAGCGGCAAAGCAATGCTTTTGCATAGATTCGGGAACGGTGGTATCTTCTTTAATGGTGGGGCCTAAAAAGTAATACAAACCGTCTGCGGCATCGGCAGGGTGCAGCCACAGGCCAATTTCGGCATAGCCGGGGTAAGTAAGCTTGGCATAATCTTCGGTGCTTACTGCCGAAAAATCCTTGCCCAGCCAGTAAGCGCCGTTAGCTCTGGTGTCAAGTGCTTCTTCGGGATAAAGAGTGTAGCCGGCAGCACAAAATGCCGGAATTTCGGTTACGGTAACTTTAATGTCTGTCATAATAAGTCCGCCTTTCTGTTTTTGGTATGCAGAAGGAGTGATGCCAAAGCGACGGGTAAAAGCGCGTGTAAAGCCCGACGGTGTATCAAAGCCGGCGGTTATTGCGGCTTCGGTAACACTGGCGCCGCCGGCAAGTTCTACCGCGGCACGGGCCAAACGCCGATAACGCAGATAAGTGCCGACAGCAAGGCCGTTAACACTGCGAAAGATGTGACAAAAATGCCAAAAAGAATAGCCAAACTGGGCGGCCAGCTTTTGGGCGGATATATCATCATCCGGGTGGTTATCAATAAATTCGCGGCAACGCCGCATATCGTCCCGATAGCTCATAGCGTATTCTCCTTTATGCTTTAAGTATAACAGGCGCGGCGGCGGGTTACATTCCCATTTTTGCGGATATCAGTAATTTTTGCCGTTTAAAAGCTGCTGTTTAAGGTGGCGCAGCAGCTCGTCTAACAATTGCTGTCGGACGGCACAGGCAGCGGCATCTTGTAGCAGGGGCTGTAAATTAAGTGGCCAACCTTGTTCGGCAGCCTGCATTACGGTTATGTTGTTGTTGATGGCGTTTTGCAGGCGTTGCTGTTCGGCGGCAAGCTCATCTTCACACATATTATCAAGGTTGTAGGCCGGCAGACTTTGCTGCTGTAATTGTTCCGGCTTAATGGCCAGCAGCGGCAGTTCGTGGTTTTTGTAAGCAAGGGTAATGCTGTACATAGTTTGGCGCTGTTTAAGGTTGGCCGTGGGGTAAAGGTCGGGGTGTATAAGGCGCACACAGCGGGCGTAATAATAATTTAGCAGGCCAAAGCGACGGGCGGTTTGTTGCCGGGGCGGCAGCTTTAGCAGTATGTTGTTGCGGTGCTGCATATGGGCCAGCCAAACCTTGTGGCGTTGGGCAAAAAGGTCGGTGCGTTGTTGTTGGCTAAGGTTGGGGTTTTGGCACAAAAGCTGCGTATTAAGATAGTAGGCGGCACATTCTTTGGCGGCAAAAAGCTGCATATATTGGGCTTCTAACCGGGCGGCCTTAATAAAAAGCAGTTCATCGCGCTGCAAAATTTGCCTGAACAACTGACGGCGCAGGCTGCGGATATTTTCTTTAAGCAGGTTTGCTGATGCTGACACAGGCACTCACCTCACTTTGGCACTAAGGCTTTTGCTGCGTTATTTTTGCCGCATATATTACCATTATAATACAGTTTTCGACAAAAAAAGGCAATATTTTTAACGCCTTTTAATACTTTAAAATGCGGCAAAGTCATATTTATTGCAAAAAAATACAGGTGTCTAAAAAGCAGACACCTGTATAAATTTTTAAAGGTTAAAAACGCACGGCAAAAAGCTGCAAGTCAATGGTTATATCGGTAAAAGTGGCAGCGGGTGGCGTGCGATGTTCGTTAAGCGGCGTCATCCGCAAAAAATCGGCAGTCTGTTCTGCTGATACCGGCAGGGTGTAGGTAAGGCGTTCGGCGGTTTTGGGCTGCGGCAGTGCCGCCAACAACGCGGTAGATTCGCTGTCTTCTCCGGCGGGCAAATTGTAGGCAGTACGTACCTGCTTTAAATAGTCGGCACCGGGCACCACCTTTATAAGCAAACCGCCGGGGGCCAGCACCCGCGTAAATTCACGGTAATTGGCCGGCGAAAGAATATTGAGTATAATGTCGGCGCTGTTGTCGGGCAGGGGCAGGGCAGCCAAATCTGCCAGCAGGCATTTTAAGCGCGGTTCGGCTTTGGCGGCAGCCACCACACCGGCCTTGGCAAGGTCTAACGCCAAAACCTCGGCAGCGGGCAGGGCGGCCAACAGGCTGCGGGCAAAAAAGCCCTCGCCGCAGCCGGCATCAATAACGGTTAACGGCTGATGCGGGCGCAGCGGTTGGGCAGCGGCAATATCGGCAATGGTAAGGCACAGCTTTTGATAAAACCCGGCGGCAAATACCCGGCGGCGGGTAGCAAACAGTTGTTCGTCATACAGGGCACTTTGCGGCTTTTGCGGTGCCAGATTAAGATAATTGGCGGCAGCAAGGTCGTAGCAGTGGCCGGCAGGGCAAACAAAGCTGCTGTGTTTAAGCTGCATTGCCGCGTGGCATTTGGGGCAGCAAAGCCGGGTGTGCATATTGGCAAAATTTTTAACAACACGGTCTATTTTGGCCATATAAACCTCCTTAGGCAAATTTAGGCAAACAGGTTTAACGCGCGGCGTTTTAGGTATGAGGCAAAGCTGCTGCCAAGCTCTAACACGCAGCACAATTTATCAACGCAGGATATCAGGTAGGTTTCCTTAAAATGACGGTGACGGGTGGGGCACATAGGCCACATATGGTTAAGTATAATATCTTCTTCCTTGGCAGAAAGACCGGTAAGGCGGCGGGCATTGGCCAGCGCCAGTTGTGGGTGGGCATAAATATGCTCACTTTTACCAACGGCTTCATCTCTAAAGTTGTAATAGTAAAGGTCGTGCAGCAGGCCGCAGCGTGCCACCGCCGAAGTATCCATATGGCAGCGGCGGGCCAGCAAAAACGCATACCACGACACATTAAGCACGTGCTGGCGGCGGTTTATGGTGTGGTGGCGGTAATCGGCCAGGCGCAAAAACTGCGGGGCATTTATAATATCTTCTACATAGCGGCGGTATTCCTGCACCAGCTTATGTTCGGTATCTTGCAGGCTGCGGCGCGAAGCTGTAGGCTTTAAACAGGTTTTAAGTGTCAATGTAGGCACCTCGTATTTATTAAATGTAGCGGCAGGCAAAAACCCACCGTATGATAGTATAGTATAAACAGATGAAAAATGCAAACGGTGAAGTATAAAAACAGGTGCCAAAACATAGGCTGTATAAGCAAAACCACAGCTTGGGGGTAATATTGATGGCAAAAATTGACAAAATGCAAACCATGAGCGCCGAGCCTGCCAAAGCGGCAATGCGTGATTATCTTTCACCGGGAGAGGTGGCTGCTTATGCCGGGCTGAGCTACGGCACGGTAAAGCGCGCCATAGACGTTGGTGATATTGCGGCATACCGTATTGGGCGGCGGTTTTTTATAAGCCGCACCGATGCCGAGGCTTTTGCCGCTGCCCGCCGGGATGTTGCCGCCGAAGGCTACAGCATAAGTGAGATAATGGAAAAGCTGTGCCTTAGCTATGCCTATGTAAGCCGCCTGATAAAAAGCGGCGAGCTGCCCAGCCGCCGCATTGGGCGCAAATATTTTGTGACGGAGAAGGATTTTGCCGAATTTATGCAAAGTAAGCGCCTTGATAGCAGGAAAACCCCCGCAGTGCGGAGAAAATAACGCATAAAGCTGCTGCCGCCGGGCTAAGGCGGTGGTTGGCAAATTTATGGCTAACGGGGTGATGTTATGCTGCCCAATGTAGAAGCGCGCGAGGCGATGATTTTGGCGCCGGAGGCTGCGCACGCCAAAAACAGCCGCGGCCGCCAAATACCGGAGCCTAATTCTCCGGTGCGTACCTGCTACCAGCGCGACCGCGACCGGATAATACACTGCAAAAGCTTTAGGCGCTTAAAGATGAAAACACAGGTGTTTATTGCGCCGGACGGTGACCATTACCGCACACGGCTTACGCACACACTGGAGGTTATGCAGATTGCCCGCACCATAGCACGGGCACTGTGCCTTAACGAAGATTTGGCCGAGGCTATTGCACTGGGACACGATTTGGGCCACACCCCCTTTGGGCACGCCGGAGAACGCGCCCTGAGTGAAATTGTGGGCGGCTTTAGGCATAACGAACAAAGCCTGCGCGTGGTAGATGTGCTGGAAAAAGACGGCCGCGGCTTAAACCTTACCTATGAGGTGCGCAGCGGTATTTTAAACCACAGCGGCAAGCTGCCCAACATTACGTTAGAAGGTGAGCTGGTGCAACTGGCCGACCGTATGGCATATGTTAACCACGATACCGATGATGCCCTGCGTGCCGGGCTGATAAAAAACAGCGAGCTGCCGCAGCAGGCAGTGGCTATTTTGGGTGCTACCAACAGCAAACGCATAAACGCTATGGTGCTTTCGGTTATTGAAGCATCGCAGGATTTGCGCGGCATACATATGAATCAGCGTGAACGCCAGGCAATGGACGAGCTGCGCGAATTTTTGTTTGAGCGGGTGTATCGCACGCCGCAGGCTGTACGGCAGGAAGAAATTTTAAAGGAAAAGCTTAATTATACCTTCGATCACCTGCTGGCCCACCCGGATATGCTGCCGCCGGAGCTGTTGCAGCGCGAGGAGAATATTGAACGTGCCGTATGCGATTACGTGGCGGGGATGTCGGACAGTTATGCGCTTAAATTGTTTGAAAAGCTGGGGATTTAGCCGCAAGCCCGGCGTTTGAGCAAAATTTGGCTGCCTTGGGCTAATAAATATCCGCAAACGGTAAATAAATTTTAACTTTAAGTAAATAATACATATTGGTAAAATTGCCCTTGGTGCGAAAAAAGGAAAATCACGCCCGGCGGCGAAATATCTAAAGTACCATTTGCCTATGGGGCAAAAATTTAGTGGAGAAGCGGTGAAGTATGGCAAGAGTCCCCGAAGAATTTGTGGCACAAGTTAATGCGCGGTTGGATATTGCCGAGGTTGTCGGTGCGTATGTGTCCTTAAAAAAGCAGGGGCGCAACCTGTGGGGTCTGTGTCCGTTTCATACCGAAAAAACACCGTCTTTTAGCGTAGCACCCGATAAACAGATATACTACTGCTTTGGCTGCCATAAGGGCGGCAATGCTCTGCGGTTTTTGATGGACATAGAGGGGCTGAGCTTTGTAGAGGCGGTAGAAAAGGCAGCTGGTATGGTGGGGCTGCAAATGCAGCAGGAAGAAGCATCGGCGGCCGAAACTGCCGAAATGCAGCAACGGCGCCGTTATTTTAAGATGATGGCCGAAGCGGCGGAATATTACCGCGCGCAGCTTTGGGGTGAAGCAGGCCGCGAAGCCAGAGGTTATTTGCAGCGGCGCGGGTTATCGGCAGAATTGGCGCAGCGCTTTGGTTTGGGGCTGTGCAGTGGCTGGGACGGTGCGGTTAAGCACCTGCTGGGGCGCGGGTATCAGTTTGCCGAAATTGAAGCTGCCGGGCTAAGCTCACGACGGGAAAAGGGTGACGGCTTTTTTGACAAGTTTCATCATCGGCTGATTTTTCCGATATGGGATTACCGTGGGCAGCCGGTGGCTTTTGGCGGGCGTGTTATGGGTAATGGTCAGCCAAAATATTTAAATTCGCCGGAAACCCGCCACTTTCATAAATCTCAGAATTTGTACGGGCTTTTTCAGGCCGGGGCAGCTATACGCCGGGCTGATGAGGCTGTTTTGATGGAAGGCTATATGGATGTTCTGGCGGCACACCAGTTTGGGGTAGATAACGCCATAGCATCGCTGGGCACGGCCTTTAATGTGGAGCATACCCGCTTGCTGAAGCGTTATACCACACGGGTTTTGCTGGTTTACGACGGTGACAGTGCCGGGGTAAATGCTGCTGACCGTGCCATAGATATTTTGCACAACGAAGGCTTTGAGGTGCGGCTGCTTACCCTGCCCGACGGTTTGGATCCGGACGAGTTTTTGCACCGACAGGGTAAAGCGGCGTGGGACAAGCTGGTTGATGACAGAGCGGCGGATTTTTGGCGCTACAAGCTTAATAAGGCACTGGCGGCCAACGATATAAACACGGTTGCCGGCAAGGTGGCGGTGGTAAAGGCGCTAAAGCCCAACCTTAATAATTGTGAAGATGCCGTGGAACTGGAGGGCGTGATATCGCAGTTGGCCAAGGCCATAAGCATTGCCCCCGAAACCATTTACGCCGAGCTGAGACCCAAAGCCAAATTAGAATCGATGAACCGGGCACCGGTGGTAAAAGCACCGGCGGCGGCTGTTGCCGAGCCGAAAAAAATGTCGAGGGCACAGGCTAACCTGCTGTATTTTATGCTGTGTGACCGACAAATATATGAAAAAACCCTGTCGGAATTGGGAGAAAATTTTCTTGAAAGCCCACCTTTGCAGGAATTATTAGATTTGGTACAGAATATAAAAGATAAATACAGTTGGCAGCCTGCCGAATTGTTTAATTATTTGCCGCCGGGAGAAGCCTACCAGTTGCTGCTGAGGATGACACAGGCCGATATAGCTAAGGAAAAAATGCCGGAGCTGGCCGAAGGCTGTATACGTGCGGTTAACATAAGCCGCCTGCAAAAACGTCTGGCAGAATTAAGGGACGGGCTGGCTGCTGCCGATGTCGGCGCACAGGCCGGGCTGCTGCGGGAAATTGCGGCGGTGGAACTGCAAATAAGGCAGTTGCGCAATTAAAAAGCCTGCCAAAATTATTTACATTAAAAAAGTTATCAAAAAAGTTATCATAATAAAAAGTTGTAATTTAAAGTTGTAATTTAAAGTTGTAATTGTATGTACAAGGATGTTGTCGGCCTGCTTGGTCGAAAATCAGAAAAGGGGTTTAAGGATTGACTGCAACAAAGAATGTCGCTGCACCAAAAAAATCTACAAAAACCAAAGCTGTAGTGCGGCGTATTACACCTGCTATGCTGAATAGTGAAAATGTAAACCGGGCAGAAGAGGTGAGCTTGGATATGGACATTGATACGGAAATTGCTGATATGGAGCTGGCACCAACCGACGATGAGCTGGCGGCTATTGACAGCGAAAACAACGAAGAAGCCATTAAAGGTGCGTGCGACGACACCGACCTGCCGATGGAAGGGCTTAGCGTTGCATCTTTGGACAAGGCCGAAATAGCACACCGCCTGGCCGATGTAATAAAAGCCGGCGGCGAGGTTACACTGGGCAATGTGCTGGATGTTTTTGGCGAGGGCGAGCTTTCGGTGCAGAATATGGAGGATATTTACGATATTCTGGCGCAGCACGGCATTGAACTGGTGGCCGAAGCAGACGTTGATGAGGAGCCTAACGAAGCTGATATAAAAGAGCTGGAGCAGGACGGCACCATAGACAAGCTGGATTTTAATGACTTTACCCTGCCGGAGGGCACCGCGGTAGATGACCCTGTGCGTATGTATTTAAAAGAGATAGGCCGGGTACAGTTGCTTTCGGCTACCGAGGAGGTTAGGCTGGCGCAGGCTATGGAAGAAGGCGATGAGGTTGCCAAGCAGCGTTTGATCGAATCGAACCTGCGATTGGTAGTAAGCATTGCCAAACGCTATGTTGGCCGCGGTATGCTGTTTTTAGACCTTATTCAGGAAGGTAACCTTGGCCTGATAAAAGCCGTGGAAAAATTTGATTACCGCAAGGGCTACAAGTTTTCTACCTACGCAACCTGGTGGATTCGTCAGGCAATTACCCGTGCCATTGCCGACCAGGCGCGCACCATACGTATACCGGTGCATATGGTAGAAACCATAAACAAGCTTAATCGTGTGCAGCGCCAGCTTATACAGGAGCTTGGGCGAGACCCCCTGCCGGAGGAAATTGCCCGCCGTATGGGTGTAAGTGTAGACCGTGTACGTGAAATATCTAAAATATCGCAGGAGCCTGTGTCGCTGGAAACTCCTATCGGTGAGGAAGAAGACAGCCACCTTGGTGATTTTATCGAGGATGAAGATGCGCTGGCCCCGGCCGAGGCAGCATCGTTCTTTTTGCTGAGAGAGCAGCTTGATGATGTTTTGGACACGCTTACCCCCCGCGAGAAAAAGGTTTTGCAGCTGCGTTTTGGTTTAAACGACGGACGTGCCCGTACGCTGGAAGAAGTTGGCAACGTGTTTGGCGTTACCAGAGAACGTATCCGCCAGATTGAAGCCAAGGCATTGCGCAAATTGCGCCACCCCAGCCGCAGTAAAAAGCTTAAGGACTATTTAGACTGATGATTATAAGCGCCCCTTTGCAGCGCCCAAAGCCCGGTAAACCGGCCGGGCAGGCACTTTTGGGGGCGTTGCCGTTTGGGCAGCGGCGCCGCTGAAAAAAATTACAAAAAATTTTGCAAAAGGTGTTGACAAAAGCCGTACACTCGGTTATAATAATACTCACCTGCTAAACAAAGCAGGTTGCTATAATCCTCGATAGCTCAACGGTAGAGCACTCGGCTGTTAACCGAGGGGTTGCTGGTTCGAATCCAGCTCGGGGAGCCATAAGTTAAAGCAACTGCTCTTAAAGGTCAGTTGCTTTAATTGTCTAAGGGCCATTAGCTCAGTTGGTTAGAGCCACCGGCTCATAACCGGTCGGTCTCAGGTTCGAGTCCTGAATGGCCCACCAAAAAAAGTTCGTCCTCTTTGGAGGACGGACTTTTTTTATATGATTATTCAGGGCGAGAACCGTAGGTTCGATATAATGAGCGCCCAAGAGCACAAGGCGCAGCCGCAGAGCGATTGGTAACGCGAATTGAATGCCCCTTTGGGCAGTCCTGAATGGCCCACCAAAAAAAGCAAGTTTTCATCGAAGATGAGGGCTTGCTTTTTTTATTTTAAGCATAACAAAGCCGCCTTTGGGTTGTTACCGCAGGCGGCTTTTGTATTATATTACTTTTCGGTACAGCCAGTAAAATGCCCAGTACAGCAGCACCAATGCACAAACCGACATCGCAAGGGTTTCGGCAATGTCGCTTTTGCCGCACATTTCCGCAGCTATAACAATAACGGCTGTTGCTATTACATACACGCCAAACGCGGTGCTTTTGGCCTTGTTTATAATATAAATGTTGCGCTCGTCGCTCTCCGCTATCTGCCGCTTACGTATAGAGGCTGCATTTTTGGTGATGCGGATGTAATCTAACATTCTGGCAACACCAATTATTATTAAAGCAACCCCCAGCGTTAATGCGTATTGTCTGGCTATAATTTTTGCGGCAAACAAAACTGCCAGCAAAACACCCGCTGCTATGTACGCTATTGCCGTATATCGCCTTATTTTCAATTTTTTCGCAAAATCCATAGTTATACCTCCTCAAATGCTTCTTCAAAAACAAACAGATCTTCAATGGTTACACCAAAATACCGTGCCAATTTAAAAGCCAGTTGCAGCGATGCAATATATTTGCCGTTTTCCAGCGAAATAATTGTTTGTCTGGTTACGTCAACGGCTTTTGCCAAATCATCCTGTGTCAGGCTGTGGGCTTTTCTAAAGGCTTTAATGTTATTCTTCAAAATGCACCTCCCGGTGATGCTGCCGTGCTTGGCGGCCATAAATTGTATAGTTAACTTTACATTGATAGCATAATACATTGCGGTCAAAATGTCAAGCTTATTTTACATTTTTTTCACAGGTTTTTTTTTACACAAAAAAATCCTGCCGCAAATTACGGCAGGATGTATAGCAGTGAATAGCTTTAAACAGCGTTAATCGGTGTTGTTGCCGATGATGTAATCGTCAATTTTTACGGGTTCCCATTCCGGTTCACCTACAGGAGAGGTATTGGAGTAAAGCTCAATTTCAGCGTTGTCGTTCAAAACAGACTTAAATTCAAAGTTGCCCTCTTGCAGTGCCAAATATTCGTCATACAGCTTTTGGTAGGTTTCGGGGTTGGTGTCCTTGTTATCGCGAATGTATTTGACTTGGTCGGGGTCGCGATTGTAGTAAAGATAGGTCATCTTGTAGAAGAATGTGGCGGATTTGCCGTCTGAGGCTTCCTCCCAGTTGGAGGGGATAAGCTCCTGAATGTTATAATACGGTGAGAATACGCGGTCAAATTCCTGCTCCAGATAATTTACGGTGGCGGTAAAAAGCTCGGATTCGCTGGTGACAGGGTCCGGTTTTTGCTCAGGCTTCTGCGTGGTGCAGGCACAAAGCATTGTCAGTGCTGTTAGCACGGATAAAATCAATAATAGTTTCCTTTTCATATGATTACCTCCTTTAAGTATACAGCTATTTTTATTCGCTATCACATATATTTATATTTCGTGGTGGATAAAAAAATCCTGCCGCAAATTACGGCAGGATGTATAGACGATTTATGTTTTGCGGGGGTTACAGGCTAAGCACCAGCCGACCGATAAGGCAAAAAGCAAAAATTATTGCCGACAGCAACACGCTCCAATCCAGCACACGGCAGGTTTTAACAAAGTCGCTGTATTGCGGGTGTTTTATGGCGCGGCCAATGGTGGGTTTGCTTACCGGCTTGCCAAAGTAATAGGCAGGGCCGCCTAACTGCAAGCCCAGCAGCCCGGCAACAATACTTTCTGACTGAGCGCTGTTGGGGCTTTTGTGGGCGTATCTGAATTCCAGCCAGCTACGCCAGCCGCCGCGCATATTGTAGCCCAGCAGGCCGCCGCTTATAAGCATAAGCATAGCACCAAGGCGTGCCGGTATAAAGTTGGCCACATCGTCTAAGCGGGCGGCACAGGTGCCATAGTGGCGGTAACGGTCATTTTTGTAGCCTATCATAGAATCCATAGTGTTTATGCACTTGTAAAGGTAGGCAAACAGCACTGCCCACACTGCACCGCCGCACCAGTAACCAACGCACATAAACAGCAGCGGGCTAAGCACGCCGTCTATGGTGTTTTCGGCTACGGTTTCTATAGTGGCCTTTAAAATTTGTATGGGGCTAAGATCATCGGTATCTCGCCCTACTACATAAGAAAGCATACGACGCGCACGGTTAAGGTTGCCTTCTTTTACGGCATCGGCAGCGTAGCCGGCCTCTACTTTTAAAGAACGCCAGCTTAGCGACGTATACAGCAGGTAAATGCAAACAATAGCCTGAACAAGCGGCCAGCGCCCTAAAAAGCCAAGCAGCAGCCATAGCGGCAGCAGCACCGTGGCCAGCGTAGCCAGCACCTGCAATACACCGCCCAGCAGCTTGTTGGGCAGGGGATAGAGCAGTTTTTCCCAGCGAGAGATGATGGCACCAACCAGCCGAATGGGGTGCGGGTAGCCTTTGGGGTCTCCCAGCAGATTATCCAGCAGCAGACTGATAAAAATTTCCATATAAAATAGCCTCAAAAATAATAATATTGTGACTGTACATAAGATAATTTGATTATACGCCACAAATTGCAAATAAGCAAGCAATTTTGCCGATGGTGTAAATATTCGGCGGATAAATGATGATAATTGACAAAACCAAAGCTTTGGGCTATAATTTTAGGTGTGTGCCTTTTTAAAAGTTTGTATGCACTTTTGCAATGATTTTTGGGGAAAAATCATTAGGGGAAAAAAGAAAGATACAAAATTTTTTATAAGGAGATTGATAAAATGCAGAAAAAACAGCTTCGTACTATCGCTATTATAGCTTTGGTGGCAGTGTTTGTTATCGCGTCGATAATGCGCCTTACCATTGAACCGGCTGATTTGGGCAAAGGGGATACGCCCGGTGGCAGTCAGGTGGTAGAAGTTTTGCCGACAGATGATGAACAGCCCGGCAGTGAGCAGCCTGCTGACGGTGGTGTAACGGGTGACGAGCAGCCCGGTGATGAGCAGCCTGCCGACGGCAATGGGGACGCTGTTGGCACTGACGAGCCTGCCGATACTGTCAAGGACGAGCCGCAACAGGCAGAAAAACCTGTAACCACGCCTGCCACAACGCCGTCTGCAACCACGCCGACAACTGACAAGCCTGCCGATACTACCCCGGCTGATACGCCGGAAAAACCGGCCAGCAGCGCCGAAACCGGTACAAAGCCCGGTGCATGGCCGCCGATACCGGAACAGGCAGTTGCCGACCCCAACAACCCGCGGACTTTTCATTGTACGATGAATATTGTTTGCACCACGTTGTTGAACGAGGAAAATATTGATAACGAGGCGATTATTCCGTATATACCCAAGGATGGCGTTATTTTGCCTACCACCACCATTGAATTTACCGAAGGCCAAAACGCTTTTGATATTATTTTAAAGGCGTGCCGTGCCAATGATATTCAATTTGAATTTAGAGAAGATGCGCTTTACAGCGGTGCGTATGTAGAGGGCATAAACTACATTTACGAATTTGACGGCGGCGGGCTTTCCGGCTGGATGTACAAGGTAAATGGGCAGTTCCCCAACTATGGCTGCAAACGCTATATTGTGCAGGATGGTGACGAGATAGTTTGGATGTACACCTGCGATTTGGGGCGTGATGTGGGGGATAACTCTGTATGGTAAAATCTTCTGCGGCAGTAGCAGCAGAGGGTGATTTTGCCGCGTTTTCTCTGTGGGACGAAGGCCTTGGAGAAGGCGCGGCCTTTTATCGCAGCCATCCGCTGCTTAATTTTGCCTATTTTGCGTTTGTTATCGGTGTTACAATGTTTTCTATGCACCCGGTATTTTTGGCGCTGTCTTTTGTTATGGCGTGGGTGTATTCTATATTGCTGCGCGGTAAAAAAGCCATAAAGTTTAACCTTTTTATAATGGTGCCGTCTATAATTTTAATGACATTGTTTAATACGCTTAATGTGCATAACGGTGTAACGGTGCTGTTTTATCTTAATTATAACCGCGTTACATTAGAAGCCATAGTGTACGGCTTTGCGGCGGCCATATTGCTTTCTACCGTTATTATTTGGTTTAGCTGCTTTAACGCCATCATCACCGCCGATAAATTTATTTATCTGTTTGGGCGTTTTGCGCCGGTAATTGCGCTTACAATATCTATGATAATGCGATACATACCCCTGCTGCAAAGCCGCTTTAAAGAGGTTGCGGCGGCACAGCGCTGTATGGGCAGGGGGCTTAGCGGCTCATCAATAATAGAAAAGATGCGTATTTTTGCCAAGGAAATTTCTATTTTGATTGCCTGGTCGCTGGAAGCCTCGATAGAAAGTGCCGATTCGATGGAGGCACGCGGCTACGGTTTAAGGGGCCGCACCAGTTTTCATCTTTTCAGGCTGGCAAAAACCGAAAAACTGCTGTTGGCAGTAATGCTGGTTTTGGGCAGCCTGCCTGTTTATGCCTGCATACAGGGTTTAACCAATATTTATTATTACCCGGCTATAATATTGCCGCCGTTATCTGCGGTGCAGGCAGTGGCCCTTGTGGCTTACGGCGCGCTTATGCTTATACCGCCGGTGTTAGATATACGGGGGTGGCTGGAATGGAAATAATCAAATGTAAAAATATGAGCTTTGCGTATCCGGGCTGCGATACCCCGGCGCTCAGTGATATAAATTTTAGTATAAACAGATCGGAATTTGTGGTGCTGTGCGGTAAATCCGGTTGCGGTAAAAGCACATTGCTGCGCCACTTTAAAAAGAATTTAATGCCTTATGGCAATTTAGACGGTAATATTTTGTATTGCGGGCAGGAAATTGAAGACCTTGATGACCGCGTAAGTGCGGCGGAAATCGGTTTTGTGCGCCAAAACCCCGATAACCAGATTGTTACCGATAAGGTTTGGCACGAGCTGGCCTTTGGGTTAGAAAGTTTGGGCCTTAATAACCGCGCTATGAAGCAGCGTGTGGCAGAAATGGCCAGCTTTTTTGGCATACAAACGTGGTTCCGCAAAAATGTTCAGGAGCTTTCCGGCGGGCAAAAGCAAAAGCTTAATTTGGCGTCTATTATGGTAATGCGGCCTAAACTGCTGATATTGGACGAGCCTACCAGTCAGCTTGACCCTATTGCGGCGGCAGATTTTATTGCCACCCTTAAAAAGCTGAACAACGAGCTGGGTACCACCATACTGATATCGGAGCATAGGCTGGAGGATTTGTTCCCGTTGGCCGACAGGGTGCTGGTTATGGATAAGGGCCGCCTGGTGCTTAACGATACCCCGCGCCGCACGGCGGCAGCTATGGCCCGCGGCACCTGCGGCGATATGTTTGGCGGTTTGCCGGCGGTGGTAAAAATTGCCAGCCGTGTGGGCGTTACCGGTGACGATTGCCCGCTTACGGTACGCGAGGGCAGACTTTGGCTGGAGGACAGATTGGGTACGCCGGCTATGGGCGAAGCTAAGCCCGAACCGAAATTCAGTGTGCTGCACCCCAATGAACAGGCTGCCAAACCGGCAGGGGAGCCGGTGGTAAAGGTAGACGAGCTGTGGTTCAGGTATAGCCGCACCGGTGCCGATACCCTGCGCGGTGTAAATATGGAGGTTTATCCCGGTGAGCTTTATGCGGTGTTGGGCGGCAACGGCGTAGGCAAAACTACCACGCTAAAGGCGCTTACCAAGCAGATAAAGCCTTACCGCGGTAAAATAGAAATCAACGGCAAAAAGTTAGACAGCCTTTCCGACAAGGAGCTGTTTCATCACGGGTTGGCTATGCTGCCGCAAAACCCGCAGGCATTGTTTACCGAAATAACCGTGCGTGAAGAACTGCTGGAGGCGCTTTCGGACGAAAAGCTGCCGGAAGCCGTGCAGATGGAGCAGATAACGGCTATGGCCAAGGCTATGGAGCTGGATATGATGCTGGAAACTCACCCGTATGATCTTTCCGGCGGTGAGCAGCAGCGTTTGGCTTTGGGCAAAATATTGCTGCGCAGCCCGCGTATAATTTTGCTGGATGAGCCTACCAAGGGGTTAGACCCTTATTTTAAGCAGATTTTGGCGGATATTTTTGACGGACTTAAAGCTAAGGGCATAACCATTATTATGGTAACCCACGATATTGAGTTCAGCGCGGAACACGCCGACCGCTGTGCCCTGTTTTTTGACGGTGAAATTGTGGCGGTGGGCACGCCTACCGAATTTTTTGCCGGCAACAACTTTTATACCACGGCGGCCAACCGCTTGGCCGGGCAATGGTTCCCCACAGCTGTTACCTGGGAGGAGGTGGCCGACCAATGCGCCGCGGCTATGATATAAGTCAGCTTAGGGCTGCCCAGAGAAAACGCACGGCGGTGGCGGCACTGCTGATATTTATTGCCATACCGGCGGCTATTGCGCTGGGTGTAACGCTGTTTAATGACCGCAGCTATATGCTGATAAGCTGGATGATACTGGCGTGTACTATTGCCCCGTTTTTTATGGTGTTTGAACGCCGCAAACCCAAAGCGCGGGAAATTGTGCTGATTGCAATGATGTGTGCCATAACGGTGGCGGCGCAGTTGCTGTGCCAGGTGACCGTTGGGCTTACGGTGGGCAGCGGTATGATAATTGCCTGCGGCATAGCGCTGGGGCCGGAGGCCGGCTTTTTGATAGGTGCGCTGGGGCGTTTTGTGCTTAACTTTTATGCCGGGCAGGGCCCGTGGACACCGTGGCAGATGTTCTGCTGGGGTTTGCTGGGCTTTTTAGCCGGTTTGGCGTTTAACCGGGTGGGCATTGAAAAACGAAACTCGCGCAACTTTAAGGTTATATTAGGCCCGCTTATGTGCCTGCTGTTTGCGTGGATAGTGGCGTATATAGCGTTTTTGCTGTTTCCCGGTGAGGATACCAACTTTTTTGGCTGGCGTTTGTATCTGTTTGGGGCGGCCGGCCTGCTGCTTGGTGTTGTGGTGCAGAGAAAGCGCCTGCCGGTGGACGATGTGACGCTGACGCTGTTTACTTTTTTTGCCATATTTATTGTGTATGGCGGCATAATGAACGTTTGTGCGATGATAACCGCTGCCGGTATACCGGGTGCCAACGAGGTTAGCTGGGATACTATGAAGATACTTTATATATCCGGTGTGCCATACGATGCAGCTCATGCCGGGTCGGCGGCCATATTTAACTTTGTAATGGGTGAAAAGCTGATAAACAAGCTGGAGCGTATAAAGCTTAAGTACGGCATTTACAGGTAGCCGGTAAATAAATCACAAAAAAAACAGAGAGCGTACCGCTTGAGGCGGCGCTCTCTGTTTTGCTGTTTGGCGGTTTAGTTGGTATCGGTTTGGGCAGTGGCTTGTTTGTCGGGCTTATATTCCGACAAAACCAGACCGACAAGGGTTAAAACCATGCCCACTGCGGCCAGCGGCGTAACTTGTTCGTGCAAAATTATAATAGACGTAATTACCGTGATAACCGGCATCATATAGATATAAGCGCTGGTTTTTATGGCACCAAGCTCCTTTACGGCCAAATTCCAGGTGACAAAGCACAGCGCTGAGGCCCCCAGCCCCAGATACAAAATGTTGAACAGACATACAGGGTCGGCAAAGCGGGCTAAATCAAGCTTAAAATCAAAGATGAACAGCGTGGGCAGCATAAACAGAATACCGTAAAAAAAGGTACGCCGGGTAGACACAATGACCGAATAGCCAAAGCTGCTGATTTTTTTGGTAAGTATGGCGTAGCAGGCCCACACCGCCGCCGCCGATACCGCCAGCAGATCTCCCAGAGGGTTTAGGGCAAGCTCCTGGCCGTTAAAGCTGATGAGAAAAATGCCCAGCATGGCAACAATAAAACCGGCAAAAAACCGGGGGCGCAGCTTTTCCTCCTGCTTGATAAAAAGGTGTGCCAGTATGGCTGTAAAAAACGGTGACACCGATATGATAACACCGACGTTAGAAGCCAAAGTGTAGGTAAGGGCAATGTTTTCCAGCAGGTAATACAGGCAAATGCCGCAAAGCCCGGCTAATATAAAGGTAAGTTCCTGCTTTTTGTCGGCGGTTTTAAG
Source organism: uncultured Peptococcaceae bacterium (assembly GCA_964569265.1). GTDB lineage: Bacteria > Bacillota > Dehalobacteriia > UBA4068 > UBA4997 > Avidehalobacter. The sequence continues at coordinate 60,442 of CAZMTO010000002.1, forward strand.
GCGTTTGGGGCAAAGGGCAGTTAAAACCGCAAAGCCCATAACAAAGCGGAAAAACAGAATTTCAACCGGCTGAAAATCGGTCAGCAGTATTTTTGTGGAAATAAAGGTGGTTCCCCAAATTATAATGGTAAGCAGGGCCGCCAGGTGACCGATGGTTTTTTTATTACCCATATAAAGCACCGTCCGTTAGCATAAATTTTTTGATACACACAGCCCTAAAGCTCGGCAAGGGCAGCCGCCAGCACTTGCAGCAGGCGGTCGTTTTCAGCCGGCAGCTTTACGGCAATGCGGTAGTAGCCGGGGCACAGACCGTGATAATTGCTGCAATCGCGGATAAGCACGTTACGGCGGCGGCAGGCTTCGGTTAAACCGGGCTTAGCGCGGAAGAAGATATAGTTGGCCGACGAACCGTAGGTTTGGCAGCCCAAACTGTTTAAACCGTCGGTAAGGCGGCGGCGCTGCTGTGCAACCAGTTGGCGTGCCCGCTCCACATAGGCGTGTTCACCAAGGGCAGCTACACCGGCAGCCTGCGCCGGGGTAGACACGCTCCACGGTTGGGCAGCTTCGGCCATGGCGGCCAAAAGTGCGGTGTCGGTGCAAAGGCCATAGCCAAGCCGCAAACCGGCCATAGCATAGGTTTTGGTAAATGCCTTTAGTATAAAAATATGGCTGTTGGCGGCCAGCAGGGGTTTTGCCGTGTGCCGGTTGCCATCATCCAAAAAATCGTTAAAACATTCGTCAATAACCAGCCGTATGTTAAGCCGGGCAGTGGCGGCAACAATATTTTGCAGCAGCGTTTGGTTAACGGTAAGGCCGGTGGGGTTGTTGGGGTTGCAGATAAACACAATATCCGGCCGGGTTTGCAGGGCAGCAATATAGCTTTGGTCAAGCTGCCAGCCGTTTTCTTCCCGCAGAAAAAAATGGTCTATGTGACAGTTTACGCTCAGCAGAGCCTGTTCGTATTCGGAAAAACCCGGAGCGATAAGCAGGGCGCGTCCGGGGTGGGTGGCCATTGCCAGACGAAAGATAAGGTCGGCAGCCCCGTTGCCGCAGATGATATGTTCGGCACTAAGGTGTTCGTGGTGAGCCAGCGCCTGTGTAAGCTCTCGGCACAAAGGGTCGGGGTAGGCAGCCGAAGCCGCGCAGCCGGCCTGTGCTGCCGCCAGAACACTGTTTGGCAGGCCCAGCGGGTTAAGGTTGGCTGAAAAATCCAGCATACCCTTGTAGGTGTAAATATCGCCGCCGTGCTTATACATAGGGGCACCTCCTTAAAACATACGTAACTTATATGATATATGATTTTGCGGCAAAATGCAATATTTATGATATTATTTGCTCCCGGCCAAAAAATTTACGGCAGCAGCAGACAAAAGTTGTGCAAAAGTTGGTTAAAACTTAGGCAAAAGGCTTGATTAAAGGGGTTGGGCGTGCTATAATATAATGCACTGAAAATGTAACTGTATGGGTAAAGTAAAAGTTTTTTAAGATATTTAACAGTATATGCGGAGGTGAAATGATGACAACGGTTTTGATGGTTTTGCAGATGCTTTGTGCTTTGGCGCTGATTGTTTCGGTGCTGATGCAGTCCAGTAAAAGTGCAGGCTTATCCGGCAGCATTGCCGGCGGTGCCGAAACTTTCTTCGGCAAAAAAAAGGGCATGGATCAGGTTTTTGAAAAGTGCGCTATAGTTTCGGTAGTGCTGTTTTTGGCGCTTACCTTACTGCTGTCGGTTATTTAAGCATTATTGCTTTTATTTTTCAGGTTAGGATATTTTAGGAGGTTTTGAAAGAAGTTATGGATTTTATTTTGAATTATGCCCCGGTTATCGGTGCAGTTGCCGGTGTACTGGCGCTGGCTTTTGCATTTGTGCTGGCTAATCGCGTTACCGCAGTTCAGCCCGGCAGCGAGCGTATGATAGAGATTATGAACTCTATCCACGAAGGTGCGATGGCGTTTTTGGGTCGTCAGTATAAAACTCTGGTGATCTTTATTGTTGCAATGGCTGCTGTTATTGTTGGCGCGGGTATGCTTACCGGCGGCACCGAAGGCGGCCTTAACCCGTTGACTGCCATCCCGTTTGTAGTTGGTGCAGCCTGCTCTATTTTGGCCGGTAACATTGGTATGCGTATTGCTACCAAGGCTAATGCACGTACTGCCAATGCCGCACAGGAATCCGGCCTGAACAAGGCTTTGGGCGTTGCTTTTTCCGGCGGTGCCGTAATGGGCATGAGCGTTGTTGGCTTGGGTCTGTTGGGCCTGGGTGTGGTTATTTTGCTGTTCCCCGGTCAGTCTGATGTTATTAACGGCTTCAGCTTGGGTGCTTCTTCGGTTGCATTGTTTGGCCGTGTTGGCGGCGGTATTTACACCAAAGCTGCTGACGTAGGCGCTGACCTTGTTGGTAAGGTCGAGGCCGGCATCCCCGAGGATGACCCGCGTAACCCCGCTGTTATTGCCGATAACGTAGGTGATAACGTAGGTGACGTTGCCGGTATGGGCTCTGACCTGTTTGAATCTTATGTTGGTTCGGTAATTGCTGCTATCGCTTTGGGTGCATCTTTGGCTATCGGCACCAACGGCGAAGGTGTTATCGTTCCTGTTTTGTTGGCTGCCTGGGGTATTATCTCCAGCATTATCGGTACCTTCTTTGTTCGCACCAGCGAGGGTAAAAACCCCCAGAAGGCACTGGATGCCGGTACTTATGTAGCTACTTTGCTTTCTATCATCGGTACCTATGTAATTTGTAAGTTTGTCCTGCCGGAAACCTTCCTGGATGGTCGCTACACCAGCACCGGTGTATTTATCGCCAGCGTTGCCGGTTTGATTGCCGGTACCCTGATCGGTAAGATCACCGAATACTATACTTCGGCAGATTACAAGCCGGTTAAGGAAATTGCAGCTTCCTGCGAAACCGGTACTGCTACCAACATCATCTCCGGTATTGCAACCGGTATGACTTCTACCGCTCTGCCGATCATCGTAATTTGTATCGGTATTTTTGCCGCTTACTACTTTGCCGGCCTGTACGGCATTGCTATTGCCGCTGTTGGTATGCTTTCTACCACTGGTATTGTTGTTGCGGTAGACGCTTACGGCCCGATTTCCGATAACGCCGGCGGTATCGCAGAGATGGCCGGTTTGGATCATTCTGTTCGTGAGATTACCGATAACCTGGACGCTGTAGGCAACACCACTGCTGCTATCGGCAAGGGCTTTGCTATCGGCTCCGCAGCATTAACTGCACTGGCTCTGTTCTCGGCTTACACTCAGGCTGCCGGTGTTGCCGCTATCGATATTATGAACCCGATGGTTGTAATCGGTCTGTTTATCGGCGGTATGCTGCCTTTCCTGTTCTCTGCTATGACTATGAGCGCAGTTGGCCGTTCCGCTTCTCATATGATTACTGAAGTACGTCGTCAGTTCCGCGAGATCCCCGGCCTGATGGAAGGTACTGCTAAGCCCGACTATGCACGCTGCGTAGATATTTCTACCACTGCTGCCCTGCGTGAGATGATTATGCCTGCTATTTTGGCAGTAATTGCTCCGCTGTTTGTTGGTTTGGTACTTGGCCCGGAAGCCCTGGGTGGCTTGCTGGCAGGTTCTTTGGTAACCGGCTTTTTGCTGGCAGTTATGATGAGTAACGCCGGCGGTGCCTGGGATAACGCTAAAAAGTACATCGAAGGCGGCAACTTTGGCGGCAAGGGCTCCGAAGCTCACGCTGCTGCCGTAAACGGCGATACTGTAGGTGACCCCTTTAAGGATACCTCCGGCCCGTCCATCAACATTTTGATTAAGCTGATGACCATTATTGCGCTGGTATTTGTACCGTTGTTCCTGTAAGGCAAAACATATAACAAATAATAATAAGGGTGCAGGGCAACTTGCATCCTTATTTTTGTGCTTGCCGCTATGTTGGCAGCAAAGGCTTTGCAAAAATTTTAAAATTTTGATAAGCTTAACCTGGTGTTCATATAATATTCACATTGGTATTTTAATATATATTTCAGAAAGAGCCGGAAAAATGGAGTTTTTTACGATAGCAAGCAGCTCGTCGGGCAACTGTGCATTTGTTAAAAGCGGTGATACATCGCTGTTGATAGATGCCGGGGTTTCGGCAGGGCGGATAGAGCAGGCACTGCGGGCGGCGGGGCAAGACCCCGTGCGGCTTAGCGGCATATTGCTTACCCACGAACACAGCGACCATATTGCGGGTGTGGAGCGGCTGGCGATGAAGTACGGCATACCGGTTTATGCTTCGCCCAAAACCTGGAGCGTGCTGCCCTTTGCCGACACACTGCCGTATTATCTTAAACAAAATTATGCGTATGATATGCGGTTGGGTGATTTTGCGCTGGAGTTTTGCAAAACAAACCACGATGCGGTGCAGCCGGTGGGTATGGTGCTTAGTGCCGAGGGCAAGCGCCTTGGTTATGTTACCGACACCGGCGAAGTAACGCGCGGTATGCTTTATTCTCTGAAGCAGTTAGACGCTTTGGTGATAGAGGCCAACCACGACCGCGAGATGCTGCTAAAGGGGCCATACCCGGCAGTGTTAAAGCGACGGGTTGGCGGTAGCCTTGGGCATATGGCTAATGTGCAGGCCGCCGAGCTGGTGCGTTATCTGCTGGGCAAGGGGCTGTTTAAGGTGGTGCTGGCGCATTTAAGCGAAACCAATAACCGCCCGGACATTGCTTACCGGGCAGTGCTGCCGGCTTTTGCCGGCTTTACCGATACCCCGGAAGAATGGCTGAGCGTAGCCCCGGCGCATAAAACTTCGTTAAAAATAGAGCTGTAGGTAAGGCGCTGTAATGGCTTAAATAAAAAGCCCGGTTTTGGGCAAAATAAAATGTGAGGTGTTTTTTATGGATAACTATTGGCAGGATGATTCGGACAAACGCAAACGCGGCGGTATGGGCAAGGTGCTGCTGGCCTGTTTTTGCTGTGCCCTGGCCAGTGCGGTTATAAGCTGGGCTATGTGTTCGGTATATTTTACGGATAACGATAAAGCGCAGGCTGATACAACTACATCGGTGGGCACGGTGGCGGCTGCTGCTGACGACAGCATAAGCACCATAAATGTGGGCAAAAGCGTGTCGCCGGCGGTGGTGTTTATCAGCAATATACAAAATGTACGCAGCTTTATGGGCTATTACGGCTGGAACAGCGGTCAGTCGACTGAGGCGGTGGCCAGCACTGGCAGCGGCGTTATATATTCGGCAGACGGTTATATTATTACCAACAACCACGTGGTAGAGGGTGCGGAAAAAATCAGTGTTACCCTGTACAACGGTGATTCTTACATTGCCGAGGTGGTGGGCTGTGATGAGCGCACCGATTTGGCGGTAATAAAAATTGATCCGGATGAAAAGCTTACAGTAGCATCTTTTGGTGATTCGGACGAACTGGTGGTGGGTGAAAAGGCTATTGCCATTGGTAACCCCGGCGGTGAAAACTTTGCCAATTCTCTTACGCAGGGTGTTATCAGCGGCTTAAACCGTTCGGTAACAACGTCAGACGGCACGGTGCTTAATGTTGTGCAGACCGATGCGGCAATTAACCCCGGCAACAGCGGCGGTGCTTTGTGCAATGCCAAGGGCGAAGTTATTGGTATTAACACGATTAAAATAAGTATGACCGGCTACGAGGGTATGGGTTTTGCCATACCCAGCAACGAGGTTTTGGACATTTGCAAAAAGCTGATGGCCGATGGTAAAATTGCCCGCCCGGCTTTAGGTGTGGGTATTTTGGCCGATGTTACACCGCAGATAGCCTACTACAATAATTTGTCGGTGGATTACGGTGTGTTGGTTGCGCCTTCGGCAGGGGGTGCGGCAGAAAAGGCCGGCTTAAAGAGCTATGATATTATTGTGGCCATAGATGATGACGAGGTTAAAACGTATTCGGAATTGCAAAGCGCCATATTTGACCACGAAATTGGTGACGTTGTAAAGGTTACGGTGGTGCGCAGCGGTGAAAAGCTTGATTTTGAGGTTACGCTGGGCGAGCTGGCTGATTAGTATGCCCAAAGGAGGGACGAGCTGTGCAGTGTAAAATTTTGGCGGTGGGCAGCATAAAAGAACGCTACTTTACCGATGGTATTAATGAATACCTTAAACGCCTGAAGCCGGTCTTTCCTGTCAGCATAAAGGAGGTGCCGGATTTACCGGTGCCGCAAAATGCATCGGCGGCGGAAATTGCCCGGATTGTGGCTAAAGAGGGTGAAGCCCTGCTTAACCACATACCGCAGGACGCTTATTTGGTGGCGCTGGCGATAAACGGCAAAATGCTGTCATCGGAGCAGTTGGCGGCTAAGCTTAACGACTGGGCTTTTTCCGGCAAGCGAGAGCTGATATTTGTTATCGGCGGCAGTTGCGGTTTGGCGCCGCAGGTGTTGGCCCGTGCCGACTTTAAGCTGTCGTTTGGGGCGGCAACCTACCCGCACCAGCTAATGCGGCTGATATTGACCGAGCAGATATACCGCGGGGTAAAAATAAACCGGAACGAGCCGTATCATAAGTAATAAAATATTTGGCAAAAAAAGGGCGGGGCATCCCGCCTTTTTGCTGTGTAAAAAAGGGTTTTGCCGGGTTTGACCGAATTATACTTATTACCTTTATAATTTACCTTTAAAATTTTTTTATACCGGGGGTGTGTTATGACAGGCAAAAACGGCGAACAACTGTTGGCGGTGCTAAGGGCGGCCTTGCAGCCGTATTTGGCGGGCGATGTGCTGCTGCTGGTGGGTTTTTCCGGCGGGCGTGATTCTCTGAGCCTGCTGTGGGGGCTAAAGCAACTGGCCGACACAGACCTAGCCGGCTGTTACCGGCTGGTGGCGGCGCATTTTAATCATAACCTGCGCGGTGAAGAAGCTGCGGCAGATGAGCAGTTTTGCCGTGATTTTTGCCGGGAAAACGGCATAGAATTTTGCGCGGCTGTGGCTCAAAATTTATCCCCGGATATGCCGAATTTGGAGCAGGCAGCCCGTGTGGCCCGTTATGCGTGGTTTAACACCCTGCGGCAGCAATACGAAGCACAGGGGCTGGTACCTTACCTGCTTACGGCGCATCATCTGGAGGACCAGGCGGAAACCGTGCTGTTGCATATGCTGCGCGGCAGCGGTACTGCCGGGCTGGCGGCAATGCGCGCCCAAAGCAGCTGGCAGTTGCGCCCAATGCTTAATTTGCCGCGCTGTGTGGCGCAGGCTGCCTTGCAGGAGGCCGGGCTTGGCTGGCGTGATGATTCGACGAACAGCAGCTTGCTTTACACCCGCAATTATGTGCGTGCCAAGGTAATGCCCGCCTTAAAAAAGGTAAACCCGCGGGCCGAACAGGCTATTGCTCAGGTGGCGCAAATTGCCGCTGCCGAAGAAGATTATTTTGCGGCACTGCTGGCCGAAAAATTGCAGCGTGCCGAGCTGACATCGGGGCGGGCAGTTTATGTTTGGGCTGATTTTGTCGCAGAACCTTTGGCTATACGCCGGCGTTTGGTGCGCGCACTTTGGCAGGCGGTAACCAACAGGCCGGTTTGCCCGCTTACCCTGGCGCAGACCGATGCCGTTATAGCGTTGGCGGCCGGGCAGAGCGTAAATTTGAGCGGCGCGGTGCTGGCGGCAAGGCGCGGTAAAAAGCTGATATTTAGTATGCCAACTGCCGAAGCCCTGCAAAGGCGGCAGCAAAAAAGCCGCAGTGGTCAAAAAAGGGCAGCCGGTGCAAAAGGATAATGCCGCCCGGCGGATATAATACCTGCACAGGGGAAAAAATTTAACAGACAGTTAAAAATATGCGGCTATCATTAAAGCTGTCAGGATAATCTACAAATATAAATTGAAATTTACCCATAGGGTGTGTTATAATGTTATAATGTAATGCGTTAAGCTTTATGGAAAATTTTGGCAGAGCCGGCTTTTTAAGGGCGGCAGCCTGTTTGCAGGGCAATTTTTTTTGGTAAGGAGTGAAACTTAGGTTTGCAAAAGCAGTTAAAAAACATTACTATTTTTTTGCTGTTGGTTTTAATGGTGGTGTATTTGTATACCATATCGGCCGATACGGCGGTAAAAGCCAACGAGCTAAGCTATATGGGTGAGTTCCGCCCGATGGTGACTACCGGTGAGGTGGTAAGCGTTAATGTGCAGCCCCAGGGAGACGGCACAACGGTTTATACCGGTAAGCTGAGCGATGGCACCGAATATTACACACAGGGGCCTTCGGACGATACGATATCGCAGTTTTTTGAAGAAAACGACCTGACTAACGTAGTTTATAACGGTGTGCCGGAGCCAAGCTTCTGGTCGCAGTTGCTGTTGTCGCTGCTGCCGATATTGCTTATTGGCGGTATGCTGTTCTTTATGATGAACCAGGGACAAGGCGGCGGCAAAATAATGCAGTTTGGCAAAAGCCGTGCGCGCCTGCATATTGATGAAAAAAAGCGCATTACCTTTAAGGATGTAGCCGGTATTGACGAAGTAAAGGAAGAACTGGCCGAAGTGGTAGACTTTTTAAAGTCACCGAAAAAATACAACCAGTTGGGCGCCAAAATACCCAAGGGTGTGCTGCTGTATGGCCCGCCCGGCACCGGTAAAACCCTGCTGGCCAAGGCAGTTGCCGGTGAGGCTGGTGTGCCGTTTTTCACCATCAGCGGTTCGGACTTTGTAGAAATGTTTGTGGGTGTCGGTGCGTCTCGTGTGCGTGATTTGTTTGATACCGCCAAAAAGCACGCGCCCTGCATTATCTTTATTGACGAAATTGATGCGGTTGGCCGCCAGCGTGGCAGCGGTGTAGGCGGTGGCCACGACGAACGCGAGCAGACACTTAACCAGTTGCTGGTAGAAATGGACGGTTTTTCGGCTAATGAAGGTATTATTGTTATTGCCGGCACCAACCGCCCGGATATTTTAGACCCTGCATTGCTGCGCCCCGGCCGTTTTGACCGTCAGGTTGCCGTAAGTGCGCCGGATTTGCCCGGCCGCGAGGCAGTGCTTAGAGTACACGCGCAGGGCAAGGCTTTGGCCGAAGATATTGATTTAAAGGTTATTGCCAAGCGTACCCCCGGCTTTACCGGCGCTGATTTGGCTAACCTGCTTAATGAAGCAGCCCTGCTGGCTGCCCGCCGTAACAAGCTTAAAATTGGTATGGATGAGCTGGAAGAAGCCGTGGAGCGCGTTATTGCCGGCCCGGAAAAGAAATCCCACGCGATGACCGACCGCGACAAAAAACTGGTGGCTTACCACGAAGCCGGCCACGCTGTAAGCTGTTATTATCTTAAAACCACCGACCCCGTACACAAGGTAAGCATTATACCGCGCGGTATGGCCGGCGGTTATACCCTTATGCTGCCTAATGAGGATGTAAACTTCCACACCAAAACCGCGATGATGGAGCAGGTGGTGGTTATGCTGGGTGGCCGCATTGCCGAACAGCTTATTTTGGGCGATATAAGTACCGGTGCCAGCAACGATCTGGAACGTGCTACCGAAATTATTCGCCAGATGATAACCCGTTACGGTATGAGCGAAAAGCTGGGCGCACTTACCTTTGGCACTGATCACAGCCAGTTGTTTTTGGGCCGCAGCCTTGGCACCGAACGTAATTACAGTGAAGAAATTGCTTTTGAGATTGATAAAGAAGCCAAGCGCTGGATGGATGCCTGCTATCAGCAGTGTACCGATATTTTGACCGAACACAGCGACAAGCTGCATCTGGTGGCCAAAACCCTGATGGAGCAGGAAACCCTGGATGCCGAGGAGTTCTACCATTTGATGAAGGACGGCTATTTGCCCAAGGATGCGCCGGTTATTGATATACCGAGCGAGCCGGCAGCCGATGCCGAATAAATTGCAGCAGGTGAAAATTATGCAGACGAAGGTTCGCCGCAATTAAGCTGATAATGCTGATAAAAAGGTAAAGAGTGCAAATTCTTTACCTTTTTTTGCATTTGACAAGGGTTTTGTGCGGGCGGAGGAAATATGCTTTTATAAGAGAGGAGCTTTTATATGACGGAATATTCTACAGAAAAAGCTATGCAGCGGGTAAACGCAATTTTGCAGCACCCCAGCTACCAAACTTGGATAATTGCGATAAACCGTGCCGAACAGGGACGTGATTTTTGCCGTCACGGTGTAGAACACGCACTGGATGTGGCGCGTATTGCTTATGCACTTTGGCTGGATAACGGCGGCAACCCGGTGGCCAAGGATATTGTGTATGCGGCGGCGCTGTTGCACGATGTTGGGCGGTGGCAGGAATACGAAGACCACACCGTTGACCATGCCGAGGCTGGAGCCGAACTGGCCGAGCCGCTGCTGTTAGAGGTGGGCTATCATCCGCAGGTGGCTGCCGAAATTGTTAAGGCCATACGCCGACACCGTGAGGGCGCAGAGGGTGGTTTGGCGCACATAATCTGGCGGGCGGACAAGCTTAGCCGACCCTGCTTTTTATGCCCCAGCCGCCGCAAATGCCGCTGGACAGAGGAGCAGAAAAACAGTGAGCTGCTGTATTAAACGGGGTGTTGGCAATGACGGAAAATTTGTTTAACATAGTGTGGCTAAACAACCGTGCAGAAGCGTTTGCGCCCGCTTTAAGCGGTTATATTGCCGACATTGGGGCAGAACCCTATGGCGCTGCCTGGATGGCTGAGAAAGGCGATTTTTACGTTTTGCGGGCCGAAAATTTGCGTGCCCCGGCAGCCAATATTTTAAAGCAGGAGTTTTTATCCAAGGGGGGCGAATGTGCGGTAGACAGCCGCGTAATTTTGGGCCAGCCGGATAAAAGCAGCGTTATAATGATGGCCACTGCCCGGCAATATCAGATGGTTTGTGCGGGCCTAAAGCGCCAGCAGTTTAAGCTGCCGCAGCTTGCCGACGAAATTAGCACGGCCCTAAGCAACATACGGCGCAATAGCTGGCGGCTGCGTTTGCCCGGCGGGCGCACTTTGGCGCTTGATAATAACACTAAGCTGATGGGTATTTTAAACCTTACGCCCGATTCGTTTTCGGACGGGGGGATAAACGGCACTGCCGAAGCTGCCCTGACACACGCACGCCAAATGCTGGCCGAGGGTGCGGTAATATTGGACGTCGGCGGCGAATCGACCAGACCGGGGCACGTGCAGATAAGCGAGGACGAGGAGATCAGCCGTGTTACTGGCGTTATAAAGTGCCTGCGTGCCCAAACCGATGCGGTGATATCTATCGACACGTATAAACCGCGGGTGGCGCGGGCTGCATTGGCTTGCGGTGCCGATATTATCAACGATATTTGGGGGCTGCAATGCCCGGCAGACCCACAGCACGAGATGGCAGCGCTGGCGGCAGAATATGATGTGCCGGTGATAGCGATGTTTAACCGCGCGGAGCCTGCCGACAGCGATATTTTGAGCGATACGGCGGCGTTTTTGCGGCAGACCGGAGCTATAGCCGCGGTAGCCGGTTTGGACAGCGAACAGTTGGTTTATGACATTGGTTTTGGTTTTGGCAAAACGCCGGAACAAAATATGCAGATACTGGCGGCAACCGGCGGGCTGCGTGTTTTGGGGCGGCCGCTGTTGGTGGCGGCCAGCCGTAAATCAACGTTGGGGCTGCTTACGGGCCGCCCTGTGCAGGAGCGTGAGTTTGCTACGGCTGCTGCTACGGCGCAGGCGGCAATGGCCGGGGCGGCGCTGGTGCGCGTGCATAACGTGGGCGCTAATGCCGATGTTATTAAGGTTTGCCGCGCTATGCGGTATTAAGCCGATGAGCCGGCAGTCAGTTTGATAAATCTGATAAAGATAAATCAGATAAAGAAAAATCTGATAAAAAAGGCGAAAATATAAAGGGAGAAAATATGTATACGGAAATTTTGCATCAGGATAAAATTATTTTGCCGGCTATGCGCTTTATGGCCTGCCATGGGGTGCTGCCGGCGGAACACACCCAACCGCAGGAATTTGCGGTGGCAGTGACGATGTGGCTGGATACCACCACTGCCGCAGAAACCGATGATGTGGCAGATACGGTGAATTACGCCGAGGTTTACGCCGAGGTGGAGCGCATTATGCTGGGCGCACACCATAACCTGCTGGAAAGTCTGGCGTCGGAGATTGCCCACGCTGCCCTGGCCGATGAGCTGGTGCAGCGGGTGTGCGTGCGGCTGGAAAAGGTAGCGGCCCCTATGGGTGGCGGCGTGCCCGCAGTGGTAGAAATTGAGAGGACGGCGGCAGACTATGGCGTGTGCTAAGGTGTTTTTGGGGCTGGGCACCAATTTGGGCAACCGCGAAGCCAACCTGAGCTATGCGCGCCGCAGTTTGGCGGATATTGGCGTAAAGATAGAGGCAGAATCGGCAATATATTGCACCAAACCGTGGGGCGGTGTAGAGCAGCCGGATTTTTTGAATCAGGTGGTGGTTGGGCATACGGAGCTTAGCCCGGCGCTGCTTTTGGCCGAGCTAAAACGTTTGGAAAAAAATGCCGGGCGCAGCAAAACCTGTTTTTGGGGGCCGCGTGTGCTGGATATTGATATTTTATTGTATGATGAATTGACTTTTTGCGTAAAAGGGCTTACAATTCCACATAGAGAGTTAATTAACCGGGCGTTTGTTTTAATACCTTTGTTAGACGTTGCGCCGGAATTGGTGCTGCCGGGCGGGTTGGCTGCGGCTGCGGCTTTGGCCAGGCTGCCCAAGGACGAAATTGACGGTGTGACGGCGTATATTGGTTAAAACAAAACGCCGCAAAACATTTGCTTATAAGCAAAAGGGGGAAGCTTTTATGAAGCTGATCAAAACTGTGGCCGAAATGGCTGAGCTGGGGCGCGAATGGCGCAGAGAAAACAAACAGGTTGGCGTTGTGCCGACAATGGGGTATCTGCACGAGGGGCATTTAACCTTGGCTAAAGAGGCTGTTGCCAACAATGAGATAACCGTAATGACGATTTTTGTTAACCCGATACAGTTTGGGCCTAACGAAGATTTAGACCGCTACCCGCGTGATTTGGAGGGTGATTTGGCCAAGGCTGAAAGTGTTGGCGTAGATTACGTTTTTGCTCCTCAGCCGCGTGATATGTACCCGGAAGGGTTTGTGTCGTCGATAAATATGAAGGGTGTTACCGAAACCCTGTGCGGCCAGAGCCGTCCGGGGCATTTTCAGGGTGTGTGCGTGGTAATTACCAAGCTGTTTAATATTATACAGCCCACCAACGCCTATTTTGGTCAAAAAGACGGCCAGCAGCTTGCCGTATTAAAGCAGTTGGCGCGTGATTTTAATATGCCGGTAAAAATTTGGGGCGTGCCCATTGTGCGCGAGGCTGACGGGCTGGCTAAGAGCTCTCGTAATGTTTATTTGGATGACGATTGCCGCCGGCAGGCGTTGGTGCTTAACCAGAGCTTAAAGGTGGCCGAGCGTTTGTATGACGGCGGCGAGCGCGATTGCGGCATTATTAAGGCAGCAGTGCGGGCGCATATTGAAACCGCACCCCTGGCAGAAATTGAGTATATTGAAATTGTTGATGCCCTGACGATGCAGCCGGTTATGCAGCTTAGCCGCCCGGTAATGCTGGCGCTGGCTGTACGCTTTAAAACTACCCGCCTGATAGACAATATTTTGTTGGGCGGCGAGGCTTAAAAAGCTTATTCAACAGGAGAAAAGCGGCAAGATGAAAAAATTGTTAGTGGTTGTTGATTATCAGAAGGATTTTGTGGACGGCGCGCTGGGGTTTGCCGGTGCCGAAAAGCTGGACGCTGTTATAGCTGCCAAGGTGCAGCAATATAAGGCTGCCGGTGATGATGTGGTGGTAACCTTGGATACCCACGGCGATGATTATATGCAGACGCAGGAGGGGAAAAACCTGCCGGTGCCCCATTGCCTTAAAGACACCGACGGCTGGCAGGTATATGGCCAAACTGCGGCGGCGGTGGCTGGTTGCCCGGTGTTTGAAAAGCCGGTGTTTGGGTCGGCGGGGCTGTTTGATTATTTGCGCAGCCACGCTTACGCTGCCATAGAGCTTTGCGGTTTAGTTAGCAATATTTGCGTTATAAGCAATGCGGTGCTGGCTAAAACTGCTCAGCCGCAGGCCGAAATTATTGTTGATGCGGCGGCAACAAATTCGTTTGATGCAGAGTTGAATTTGGCGGCTTTGCGCGTTATGCAGGGCTTGCAGGTAACGGTAAAAAATTGTCAGTAAAAATTGTCAGTAAAATATAAGAATAAATTGTTGGTAAATGCATAAAAAAGCCTTGCTTTTTTTGTAAAAATGTGTATACTTATTGGTATATGCCCGGCGATAGCGCCGGAATACTCAGCGCATGACGATAACGCGGGAGGTTTAGATTCAAATGATTCTTACAATGCTGAAAGCAAAATTGCATCGGGTAACGGTTACCGAAGCCAACCTTAACTATGTGGGCAGCATAACCATCGATGCTGATTTGATGAAAGCAGCCAATATTCTGCCTAACGAACAGGTTCACGTGGTTGATAACAACAACGGCTCCCGTTTGGTAACTTACGCCATCCCTGGGCCGGCAGGCTCCGGTGTAATTTGCCTTAACGGCAGTGCTGCACGTATGGTGCAGCCCGGTGATATTGCCATTATTATGGCTTATGCCACCATGACCGAGGAGGAGGCCAAAGCACACACGCCTACGGTAGTATTGGTAGACGGTGACAACAAAATCACCGAAACTTTTTCGGAAAAGCACGGCGACGTAAAGTAATTGCCGGCTGAAAACTGCATAACAGACCGCTCTGGTGGCTTAGCGCTGCCGGGGCGGTTTTTTATTTGACCCTGCCCGCCCCTGCTGCATAAGCTATGGTATAAAGCTTTGGCAGCTAACGGGAGAGCCGCTTATGCAAATATATTTGGATAACAGCGCCACCACCAAGCCCTACCCGGAGGTGTTGGCGGCTATGGCGCAAAATATGCAGCAGGATTGGGGCAACCCCAGCAGTATTTATGCTGCCGGGCGCAATGCTTATGCCGATGTTTCGGCGGCACGGGCGCAGGTGGCGCAGCTTATTGGGGCTAACCCCGGCGAATTATATTTTACATCCGGGGGGACAGAGGCGGATAACCTGGCGCTGCTGGGTGTGGCGGCGCGGTTTTATCGGGGGCACATAATTACCACCGCCATAGAACACGCAGCGGTGCTTAACAGTTGCCGTAATTTGGCTGACCGCGGTTTTGCCGTTACGTATTTAGAGCCGGACAAACGCGGCCTTATACGGGCCGAACAGGTGGCAGCGGCGCTTAGACCGGATACCCTGCTGGTTAGCGTTATGTTGGCCAACAACGAAGTAGGTACGGTGCAGCCGGTTAAAGAGATTGGCCAAATGCTGGCCGGGCGTGGTGTGCTGCTGCATACCGATGCCGTGCAGGCTGCCGGTAAAATAGCTTTTAATGTAGATGAACTGCGGGTGGATATGCTGACGGTATCGGCGCACAAGCTTAATGGGCCAAAGGGCGTGGGGGCACTTTATGTGCGGCACGGGGTTGATATTTTGCCACAGCATTTTGGCGGCGGGCAGGAGCTTGGTCTGCGCAGCGGTACCGAAAACGTGCCGGGTATTGTGGGGTTTGGCAAGGCGGCTGAGCTTACGGCGGCACGCTTTGCCGAACAGAGGGCTAAAACGCTGGCGGCACGGGCGGCCTTTTTGCAGGAGCTGAGTGCGCGGCTGGACGGCTGGCAGATAAACGGTGAATTTGCTGATAAAGCCCTGCGCCTGCCGGGTAATTTGCACCTTAGCTTTAAGGGGGTAGACGGCACTACCCTGTTGTTGCTGCTGGATATGGCCGGGGTGGCGTGCAGTGCGGCATCGGCGTGCAGTGCCGGCAGCGGGGCACCATCATATGTGTTAAAGGCTATGGGGGCGGCAGATTGGCAGCTTAAAAGCGCGGTAAGGCTTAGCTTTGGCTGGGAAACATCACCTGCCGAGGCTAAACGGGCGGCAGAAATTTTGGCGGAACAGGTAAAGTGGCTGCGTGAACAAAACGGGGAGGGGTAAAAATGCTGCTGTTTATGCTGATAATATCTGTAGGGTTGATGATATTGCCGGCGATACTTTGCTGCTTTGCCGGCGGTTGGCTGCTGCTGTTTGGGGTAACGGCGCTTATAGCCTGGCTGCAAATCGGCTGGTGGATAATCGAGGAGGGTAAAGCCTGCCTTAAACATCACGGTGATGAATATGTATAAATATGCCGTAATATGCGGTAGTATGTAAAATAAAATATTGTAAAACGGTGTATAAACGCGCGGCAAACAGGCCATAAGGGTAATATAAACATAAAAAGGAGCGCGATATACATGACAGATACAGGCAAATACCCTACGGAAATAAACAGCGGTGCCGGGCGTGTGCCGCAGCAGCCTGCCGATATACGTTGGCATAAGCCGGACGATAGCTTTAGGCAGCAGAGCGGGCTGCCGGGTAAGCGTCGCGGTTGGTGGCAGGGGTTGCTTATGGTGCTGCTGCTGGGGGTGGTTATAGGTGCGGCGGTGGGGCTGCCGGGCCGGGCGGTGGCCGACGAGCTGCCGTTTAGGCTGCATATTGTGGCTAACAGTGATTCGGCGGCAGACCAGTTGCTTAAATTGCAGGTGCGAGATGCTGTGGTGGAATATTTGACCCCTTTGGTGGCCGGTGCGGCAGACAGTGCGGCGGCAGAACAGATTGTGCTGGCAGAACAGGCTAATTTGGAGGATATAGCGGCGGCCATTTGTGCCGATTTGGGCTATGGCTGCACGGCGCAGGTGGGCAGCTTTAATTTTCCGCCAAAGCGTTACGGCAGCGTGCTGTTGCCGGCAGGAGAATACAGGGCGCTGAAGCTTAATTTGGGGCAGGCGCGCGGGCATAATTGGTGGTGCGTAATTTTTCCGCCTTTATGCTTTGTTGATGAGTGCGGCAGCTTGTCGGCAGGGGAGGCTGCGGCAGAAGAAGGGTTACAGGGGGTAAGGCGTGTGGTAGGCTTAAAAATAAGCGAAATTTTTTGGCAGGTGTAATAACGGCTGCCGCGGCTGCATAGCTTGTTTAAGAGGTGGTGGCGATGTTTAAAATATCTGACCTGCGAGCTAAAGAAATTATAAGTATGGCCGACGGGCGGCGCCTTGGCCCGGTGCGTGATGTAGAGCTGGATATGGCGGCCGGGCGTGTGGTAGCGCTGGTTTTGCCGGGCAGCAGCAGCCTTTGGGGGGTGTTCAGGCGCAGCACCGAGATTGTTATACCGTGGAGCCGGATAAAAAAGATAGGCCGTGATGTGGTGCTGGTGGACTACGAGGAGGAGCAGCCGGAGCGCCGAGGTGTAAGCCGCATTTGGGGTGCTGCCGACAAAAATGATGAGGTTTAGCAGGAGAAACAAAAAAAATGGCGAATAATCCCTAAAACAGATTGCACTGCTATGGGCGGTGCATTTATTGGAGGTTTTGCCATGCGGTGTTCTTTTTGTGGTTATGCCGATTCTAAGGTGTTGGATTCTCGCCCGGTGGAGGATGGCCGTTGTATTCGGCGGCGCCGAGAGTGTCAGCAGTGCGGCAAGCGTTTTACTACCTACGAGCGGATGGAGGAAATGAGCCTGCTGGTGATAAAGCGTGACGGCAGCCGTGAGCTTTTTGATAAAAACAAGGTTTTAAACGGCGTGGTGCGCGCCTGCGATAAACGCCCGGTGCCGGTTAGCGAATTAGAAGCTATGGTGGCCGATATTGAAAAGGAACTGCGAAATTCAATGGCTAAAGAGATACCGGCCAAGCAGATAGGCGATATGGTGATGAACCGCCTGCGCCATATTGATGACGTGGCGTATGTGCGTTTTGCCAGTGTGTACCGCAAGTTTGAAGATGTCGAGAATTTTATGGCGGAAATTCACGAAATGCTGCTGGAAAAGAAGAACAGCAATGACTAAGCCGGGTGCGGTGCTTACGGTAAAGCACTTTAGCGAGCTTAGCCGCGACGAGCTGTTTGCCCTGTACAGGCTGCGGGTGGCAACCTTTGTGGTGGAGCAAAAGTGCCCTTATCAGGAGGTTGATGAGGCTGATAAAAGCGCGTATCATCTGTGGTTGGCCGATGCTGACGGCATAATGGCATATGCGCGTGTTTTGCCGGCCGGTGTGGCCGGTGATGATGTGGCCATTGGTCGGGTGCTGGCGGTAAAGCGGCGCTGCGGGCTGGGCAGCCGAATTGTGGCGGCGGCTGTGGCAGTGGCAAAAAGCCGGCTTTTTGCAGAAAAAATAACGATAGAAGCGCAGGTGTATGCCCGGCAACTGTATGAAAAGCTGGGTTTTGTGCAGACATCTGCGGAATTTTTGGAGGACGGCATACCGCACATAAAAATGCAGCTAAAATTATAGGCATAAAAAAACTCCCCGACGGTATCGAGGAGTTTTGTTTTATTTTAATACCAGCGGTCGGCGGTTTCAATTACCGTCTTTTTTTGCGCCAGAGAAGCCGGCAGGTTAATTATGCGCTGGTTGTTGCTGCCGCGAAAGTTAAGCTCTAAGTTGCGTTCGGCCATAACAAACGGGCCGTCTATCAAAACGTCTGCCAAATGCAGCAGCTTAATAACATCAGGGTCGGCCATTTGCAGCAGGGTTTCAAAGGTATAGCCGGTATAAATAGCCAGCTCCAGCCCCAAAGCTTTAACCGCCTGCGCCAGCGGCAGCAGTGCCGCCGCCTGTATTAAAGGCTCGCCGCCGCTAAAGGTTACACCCTTTAGCAGGGGGTTTTTTTTTATCTCGGCCAGCAGTGTATCGGTTTCAACCTCTATGCCGCCGGATAAATCCCAGGTTTGCGGGTTATGGCAGCCGGGGCAGTGGTGCGGGCAGCCCTGCGTAAATACGGTGTAGCGTATGCCGGGTCCGTCGGTTATGCTGTCGTTTACGGTGCCGGCCAAACGAAGCAGCGGTGCATTACAGGCCATGCTTTACGCGGTCCTTTTCTTCAGCACGTTTGGCGTCGTTAAAACGGTCGAGCGTGCCTACCAGATAACCGGTAATACGGCGGATACGTTCGAAGCCTACGCCTTCACCGATAAGTTCGGGGGTGGTATTTTTTTTGGTATTGTTAGTCATAATGTGTATGCCTCCGTTAAAATGCAGCAATTTAAATTCGTATAGTTTTTATATTGATCAAGGCTGTAGCGGGCAATATCTTTTCCCACCCACCACCCTGCGCACCTTGGCAGGCAGCCTTGATCATTGCGAGTATAGGTTTGCTTGATCAAGGCTGTAGCGGGTAATATCTTTTCCCGCTCACCACCCTGCGCACCTTGGCAGGCAGCCTTGCTTTTAGCCCAGCTTGTTGGGGTTATGTTCGCGTTCGTGTTCTTCGGCGGTGTCGCCGCAGTAGCCGCAGGTATCGGCATTACCGCGGGTGGTGGCTTTTATCCGGCGCAGCTTGTCTGCCGGCACACCTTCACCCTCGCGGCGGCCGCAGCGCGGGCAAACCTCGTTGATGATACCGCTGTAGCCGCAAACCGGGTCGCGGTCTACGGGGTGGTTTATAGAGCCGTAACCGATGCCGACTTCCTTCATAAAGCGTACAACACTTTCAAACGCTTCAATATTTTTAGCCGTATCGCCGTCTAATTCTACATAAGATATATGACCGGCGTTGGTAAGCTTGTGGTAGGGTGCCTCGATAGAAAGCTTGTCGAAGGCGCTGATGTTGTAATATACCGGCACATGGAAGCTGTTGGTGTAGTAGTCACGGTCGGTAACGCCGGGTATAATGCCAAACTTCTTTTTATCTATGCGGATAAACCGCCCGGAAAGCCCTTCGGCCGGGGTGGCCAGCAGGGTAAAGTTTAAGCCGGTTTCTTCGCTTTTGCGGTCTACATAATCACGCATAAAGCTGATAATTTCCAGACCCAGATTGCGTGATTCGGCACTTTCGCCGTGGTGGTGGCCGGTAAGTGCCACCAGAGTTTCGGCCAGACCGATAAAGCCGATGGAAAGCGTGCCGTTTTTAAGAACCTCGCCTACCTCATCGTCAATGTCCAAATCCTTAGAGCCTAACCATACGCCCTGACCCATTAAAAACGGGAAGTTGCGCACCCTTTTGTGTGACTGTATCTTAAAGCGGTCTAAAAGCTGGTTGGTTACCAAATCCATTTTGCGCTCTAAATCGTCAAAAAACAGCTCCAGATTATGGTTGGCCTTTATACCTATGCGCGGCAGGTTTATAGAAGTAAAGCTTAAATTACCGCGGCCAAAGGTGATCTCGTGCGTGGGGTCGTAATGGTTGCCCAAAACACGGGTGCGGCAGCCCATATAAGACACCTCGGTTTCGGGGTGGCCGGGCTTGTAGTATTGCAGGTTAAACGGTGCATCAATAAACGAAAAATTGGGGAACAGCCGTTTGGCAGAAACCCGGCAGGCCAGCTTAAACAGATCGTAGTTGGGGTCTTCCGGGTTAAAGTTTACGCCTTCCTTAACCTTAAAAATATGGATGGGGAAGATAGGTGTTTCGCCTTGCCCCAGGCCGGCTTCGGTAGCCAGCAGAATATTTTTTATAGCCATACGGCCCTCGGGTGAAACATCGGTGCCGTAGTTGATGGACGAAAACGGTGTTTGCGCGCCGGCGCGGCTGTGCATGGTGTTAAGGTTGTGTACCAAAGCCTCCATAGCCTGAAAAGTGTGCTTGTCGGTTTCGGCAAGGGCGTTGCTGTAGGCAAATTTAATGCAATGCTCAAAAATCTCAGCCGGCAGCTTTTCGGCAAAAGCGGCACGCAGGGCGGTGCAAAATTCGTCCTGCATAGTGATGGCAGGTGTAAGCCCCTGTTCGGCCAGCGTGTTAAAGATAGCCTTGGTATCATCCTGCTTTAGCTGATAATCCGGGTAAAGCAGCTCGGCTGCCTTGTGGAAGTTGGAAATATACAGCTTGCGGAAGGTTTTGGCCACGCCGGGCGCCATACAGTAATCAAAGTTGGGTACACTTTGACCGCCATGCTGGTCATTTTGGTTGGATTGTATGGCTATGCAGGCTAAGGCTGCGTAGCTGGATATATCGTTGGGCTCGCGCAAAAAGCCGTGCCCGGTAGAAAATCCGTCCTTAAAAAGATCAAGCAGGTTGATTTGACAGCAGGTGGTGGTAAGCGTGTAAAAATCAAAGTCGTGGATGTGGATATCGCCGTCGGTGTGGGCTTTGCACTGCGTGGGGCTAAGCACGTATTTTTCGTAGTAGTCTTTGGCGCCCTCGCTGCCATATTTAAGCATGGTACCCATAGCGGTATCACCGTCGATATTGGCGTTATCGCGCTTCATATCCGACAGTATCGAGTCGGTGTTGGTAAGCTCATCGTAGATACGCATAAGCCGGGTGTTCATTTCGCGGCTTTTGGTGCGTTCGGTGCGGTAGATTATGTACTTGCGGGCCACAAAAGCATAGCCGTTTTCCATCAGTACGGTTTCTACCGTATCCTGAATATCTTCGATGCCGGGAGCTTCGCCCTTAAAGGTTTCAGCCAGCTTAGCTTCTACCAGGCCGGCCAGACGCAAACATTCGTCTGTATTGGCGGCGCGCCCGCAAGCTTCCATAGCTTTGCTTATGGCAGTGGCAATCTTGTTGATGTCATAGGGGGCCAGGCGACCGTCGCGCTTAATAATATTTGTAAACATTGATATTCCTCCTCAGGATCGCAATAGCGGCACATCTGCTGTGTCGTGAACTGGTTTTGCTCGCGACGCGCACTATAAGTGCAGCTTGCTCGTCAAAACCAATTCACTTCTTGCATCTGTACCACTCTTGCGACCCTGTTATTGAAATTGCAATAGCGGCACATCTGCTGTGTCATATAATTTCTCGCTTGTCGGCGTACTTCAGTACGCCTCTGTCGACTCGAAATTCTATTCCTTGCATCTGTACCACTCTTGCGATCCTGTTATTGAAATTGCAATAGCGGCACATCTGCTGTGTTATATAATTTCTCGCATCTGTACAACTTTTGCAATTCTTTGACGTGGCTATATATTATTTAAAAAGCCGCGCCGCTTGAAATTGCAATAGCGGCACATCTGCTGTAATCCGTTACAACACAAAGCCTATGCCTGCATTACTTACCTGTACTGCAAAATAGAACCGAAAAATGCCATAAAATCAGCCAACCCCAGCTAAACTGCGAGTTGGCGTACCAAACAGCTAAGCATATATTTGGTGTACTTGTTGTCGGTATTGTTATTATCGCATACAAAATGTGGTATGTCAATAGGCGCGTGTATAAATTTGCCTGCATTTTACAAACACCGAAAATTTTTGGGTGTGCGGCAAAATAGTTGTTCAAAATAATTTGCAAACGGCGGGGCTTTATGGTACAATATAATATCGGTTTTGTATAAAGGGGGCCGGCTTATGGCAGATAACACATATATGGCACAAAATCTGGCCGAAATTAAAGCGGTTATAGCAGCAGCAAAAGCGGCGCCCAACGCTGCGCCGGCGGTAAAGCTGCTGGCGGTATCCAAGCACAACCCGGCCGAAGCGGCGGCGGCCTGCTGGCGTTTGGGGGTAGATGCTCTGGCGGAAAACCGTGTGCAGGAACTGCTGCCCAAGCAGGATGCCCTGCCGCCTGACGTTAAATGGCATTTGATAGGCCATTTGCAGACTAACAAGGTGCGGCAGGTAATTGGCAGGGTGCAGATGATTCATTCTCTGGAAAGCACGCGCCTGGCCGACGAGATAGAAAAGCGCGCGGCGGCAGCCAACCTTTTGGTACCCTGCCTGATAGAGGTAAATATGGCCGGAGAAGACAGTAAGTTTGGCATTGCCCCGGCCGAAGCTGCCGATTTTGTGGACTACCTTGCCGACAAGCAGCATATTGCCGTTTGCGGGCTTATGACGGTGGCACCGGATGTACCGGCGGAAGAAACCCGCCCGGTTTTTGCGGCAATGCGTGTTTTGCGTGATGATTTGCGTAAAAAATATGAAAAATTTACGGATGCCCGCCTGAATTTGCAGGAACTTTCTATGGGGATGTCTAATGATTATAGGATAGCTGTAGAAGAAGGTGCCACTATGGTGCGTATTGGTTCGCTTATTTTTGGACAGCGCATATACCGTTAGTGCCCTGCATAATTAAAGCTTTAAATTTTTAATTAAGATAATAAACTACTGAACACTTGTGGGCAGCCCTTTATGGCTGCAAAACGCCGGTTGTTGCCGGCTGCTTTTTAAGGAGGTTTTGTGATATGTCAGGAGTATGGAATAAGGTTACCAGTGTGTTTTTTCAGGAAGAAGACGATGAAGCCTTAAAGCCGGAGGAAATGGACCAGATAGCCGCTACCGCAGAAAAGGATGTTTGGCAGGAGCCCGACCCGAAAAAGGCGCGTCGCAACCAGATAATGGCGATACCGGGCAATGCCACACCTAAAAAATCCTGTGAAATGGTGCTGATACGGGCCAGAGAATATGACGATTTGAAAAACATTGCACAAAATATTAAAGAACAAAAGGTGGCTATTGTTAATTTTGAGGAATTGGACAAGGCAACCGCGCAGCGTATGGTAGACTTTTTGTCGGGGGCGGTGTACGCCTTAGACGGTAAAACGCAAAAGGTAAGTGCTTCCACATTTTTGTTCAGCTCCAGCCAGGTAGATTTGGCCGGGCAGATAGTTGAACAGGATGTTCAGGCTTTTGCCGAAGGTGTTGACGACAGCGCGATGCCTGTTTGGCGCCGATAAACGGTGATTGTTATGCAGTTTGTATATAATTTTGTGCATTTTGCCTTTGAAATTTACTATTTTATGGTGTTGGCCAACATATTACTTTCTTGGTTCAGGCCAATGCGCGGCAATGCCATAACTGTATTTATTTACGAAATGACAGAGCCGTTTTTGCGGATATTCCGCCGAATATTGCCGCCTTCTCGGATGGGTTTGGATTTTTCTCCGATATTGGCAATATTTGCGCTGTATATTATAGAATCGCTGGTGTATCGGGTTTTGGCGATAATTCTTTAGGTCGGTATTATGTACCGGCCTAATTGTGCGCTTAAACATCGGTATAAGCTACATCTAAGTTTAAGGAGAGTTTGACTATGGATTACGGAAAGACGCTTAATCTGCCCAGTACGGAATTTCCGATGCGCGGTAATTTACCGCAGCGGGAGCCGGAAACCTTAAAAATGTGGCAGGAAATGGACATCTATAATAAGGTAGAGGAAGCCAATGCCGGCAAGCCCACCTTTATTTTGCACGACGGCCCGCCCTATGCCAACGGCAATATTCACACCGGGCACGTGCTTAATAAGGTGTTAAAAGATATTATTGTAAAGTACAAAAGTATGTCGGGCTATGATGCACCCTATGTGCCCGGCTGGGATACTCACGGCCTGCCGATTGAGCAACGTGCCATTAAGGAGCTGGGGATTAACCACCACAGCGAAGATAAAGCGGCTTTTCGCGCTAAGTGTGAGGAATTTGCCCTGGGTTTTGTAGATACTCAGCGTGAGCAGTTTAAGCGCCTTGGTGTGCGTGCCGACTGGGATAATCCCTACATAACCCTGAAAAAGGAATTTGAAGCGGCACAGATTGGCGTTTTTGGCGAAATGGCTAAAAAAGGCTATATCTACAAGGGTAAAAAGCCGGTTTACTGGTGTGCCGATTGTGAAACCGCATTGGCCGAGGCCGAAGTTGAATATGCCGATGTTAAAAGCCCGGCTATTTATGTAAAATTCCCGGTGGCTGATGGCAAAGGCAAGGTTGCCGAAGAAGAAGTAAGCTTTGTTATTTGGACAACTACCCCGTGGACAATACCCGCTAACCTGGCAATTTGTATCCACGCGGATTATGTGTATGTGCTGGCCGATGTGGACGGACAGAAGCTGGTTATGGCCAAAGAACTGCTGGGTAAAACCTGCAAAGAGATTGGTGCCGAAAGCTGGGCTATTTTGCAGGAATTTAAGGGCGCCGAGCTGGAAGGCATTGTGTGCCGCCACCCGCTGATTGACCGCCCGTCGGTGGTTATTTTGGGTGACCACGTTACGCTGGATGCCGGCTGCGGCTGCGTACATACTGCACCGGGCCACGGCGTTGATGACTTTGAGGTTGGCCAAAAGTACGGTTTGGATATACTTTCTCCGGTGGACAACACCGGCCACTTTACTGCCGAAGCCGGTAAGTATGAGGGTATGGAGATAAACGAGGGCGGCAAGCAGGTGGTAAAAGACCTTGAGGAGTGCGGCGCACTGCTGAAGATGCAGTGGATAACCCACAGCTACCCGCACTGCTGGCGCTGCAAGCACCCCATTATCTTCCGTGCTACCGAACAGTGGTTCTGCTCGATTGACGGCTTTCGTGAAAAGGCGCTGGCTGAGATCGACAAGGTGCAGTGGATACCGGCATGGGGCCACGACCGTATTTACAATATGATTAAAGACCGTTCCGACTGGTGTATATCGCGTCAGCGCACCTGGGGCGTGCCGATACCGATTTTTTACTGCAAGGATTGCGGTAAGGAAATTATTACCGATGAAACTATCAGCCATATTCAGCAGTTGTTTGCCGAACACGGCTCTAACATATGGTTTGAAAAAGAAGCTGCCGAGCTGATACCGCAGGGCTTAACCTGCGAATGTGGCTGTCACGAATTCCGCAAGGAAACCGATATTATGGATGTTTGGTTTGACAGCGGCAGCAGCCATGTGGCTGTTTTGGAGCAGCGCGATAACCTTAGCTGGCCGGCTGATTTGTACCTTGAGGGCAGCGACCAGCACCGCGGCTGGTTTAATTCCAGCCTTAACATTGGTGTGGCAACACGCGGCGCTGCACCTTATAAGGCAGTTTTAACACACGGCTTTTTGGTAGATGAAAAAGGCCGCAAGATGAGTAAATCGCTGGGCAACGTGGTAGACCCGCTGGATATTATCAACAAGATGGGCGCAGATGTGCTGCGTTTGTGGGTAAGTTCGGCAGATTATCGCAGTGACTTGGCTATCAGTAACGGTATTTTAAAGCAGGTAAGCGAAACCTACCGCAAAATACGCAACACGGCCCGTTTCCTGCTGTCTAATCTGTATGATTTTGACCCGGCAGAAAATATGCTGCCCTATGACGAGCTGCGCGAGGTAGACCGCTGGATGCTGCACCGTCTGCAAAAGCTGATTGAGCGCACAATAAACGCTTATGATGCATACGAATTCCACACGGTATATCACGCTATTCACCACTTCTGCGTGGTAGAAATGAGCAACCTTTATTTGGATATTACCAAGGATACGCTGTATTCTGAGCTGCCGGAGGACAAGGCACGCCGTTCGGTGCAAACCGTTATGTACCGCATTTTAGACGCACTGGTGCGCCTGATAACCCCGATACTGGCTTTTACATCCGAAGAAATTTACCGCTATATACCCAAGGCTGCCGATGCCCCGGTAAGTGTTCAGTTGCTGCAAATGCCCAAGGTAGACCCGGCGTTTGTTGACGATGCACTTGACGAAAAATGGCAGAAGCTGGCGGCTGTTAAAGAGCAGGTCGCCGGTGTGCTGGAGATTGCCCGTCAGAACAAGGAGATCGGCCATTCTCTGGATGCAAGCGTTACCATTGCGGCCGACGGCGACGAATATGAATTGCTGGCCGGCAATAAAGAAATGCTGACCAAGCTGTTTATTGTGTCGCAGTGCGAGGTTGTAAAGGGCGAGGGCGAAATGACGATAAGCGTTAGCCCGGCCAAGGGTGAAAAATGCTGCCGCTGCTGGATTTACAGCGAAGAAGCCGACGAAAACGGCCTGTGCCCGCGTTGTCACGGTGTGGTTGCACAACTGCCCATAGAGGCAACAGAGGAATAAAACAGGCACAAAATATAAATGTGGTTTGTAGATACAAGTTGTAAAGCGAATTTTTAGGAGGCAAAAATAAATGTTGGCAGATTTTAAGTTTCCGGATAGAGCAATGTTAGACAGCTTTGTTGGTAAGGACATTTTGGGCGCGCCGCAGTTTTCTAAAGAGGAGATGGAAGCGGTGCTGGGCGTAGCTGCTTTTTATGAACAGGCTTTGCGTGACGGCAAGCGCCTGTGGGATATGGACGGCAGAGTTATGGCCGCGCTGTTTTTTGAACCTTCGACCCGCACACGGTTGTCTTTTGAAACGGCAATGCACCGTTTGGGCGGCCGGGTTATTACGCTGGCTGAATCTCCGGAAAACCAGATTGGCTCGACATCTAAAGGTGAAACTGTACACGATACCATTAAAATGGTAAACAATTATGCCGATGTTATTGTTATGCGCAGCCCCCGTACCGGTGATGCGCAGATTGCGGCGGCAGCAGCAACCCACCCGGTTATAAACGCCGGTGACGGCGCGGGGCAGCACCCCAGCCAGGCTCTGCTGGATATGTATACCATTGTTAAGGAAAAAGGCAACCCCGAGGGTTTAACGGTGGCTATGATAGGTGACCTTAAATATGGCCGCACGGTACATTCTCTGGTAGAATTTTTGAAGTATTACAAGTGCCGTTTGGTGCTGGCCAGCCCGCAGGAGCTGGCTATGCCCGCCGATATTGTGCAAAAGCTGCGTGACGGCGGCATAGAGGTTGAGATAAGAGAGGGCATTGACGCTGCGGTTAAGGATGCCGACATTATTTATATGACACGCGTACAAAAAGAACGTTTTGCTGATTTGGCCGAATACGAAGCGGTTAAAGATGCCTACCTGATGACTGCCGAAACGGTTTCTCACTTTAAGGAGGGGGCAATTATTATGCACGCCCTGCCGCGTGTTAACGAGATTGCTCTGGAGGTTGACGATTACCCGGGTGCGGCATATTTCCGTCAGGCCGGCAACGGTTTGTTTGTACGTATGGCTTTGATTGCGTTGGTTGCGGGGAGAGTGTTAGGGGCTGACAAGCCGGACTGGGCTTAATGTAAAAAGCTCAATAGCACCCCATTTGCTGTGTTGTGCTTGCATATGGGGTACATTTGCAATTACTTGGGTTTGGTACACAACCTTGCTTGCGTAACCCTGAAAAAGCCGCGCCGCAGGGCGTATACAGGGCGGTGGCATTTATGTTGCCGCCTGCATAAGATACATAAAAAAAGAGGTTTATAAAATGCTAAAAGGCTGTTTGCTGGTGGGGCTTGGCGGCGCGGCTGGTTCTATGCTGCGCTATATGCTGGGCTTTTTGCCGGTATACACATTGTTCCCGATAATTACGTTTGCCATAAACATTGCCGCTGCTGTTATTATGGGCTTTGTTACGGTGTGGCTGGATATGCGGGTCGGCGGCAGCGGTGAGCTTAGCTTGCTGCTTAGAACCGGCTTTTGCGGTGGCTTTTCTACATTATCGGCGTTATCGTTAGAGGTTGTGAAGCTGGGGCAAACGCACCACCCTGTTATGGGCATAGCTTATGCAATGCTTACCTTAATGCTGTGCCTTATAGGCATAATGGTCGGAGAATATCTGGCAATGTCGATGAAAACAGCTTAAATTTACAGGCAACTTATACCCCCGGCCATTGGGCTGGGGGTTTTTATTTTTGCAGCAATGGCTTATACACCAAATATTGTGGCTAATGGCGACAAATAGCGTAATTTACCGCAAAATGTCGGCCAAAACACTTGCCTTTTAGCTATATTTGGGGTATAATAAATAAGATAGGGGGGCAAATGTTGGGCAGCGGCCAAACCGCCGCCTGCAAAGCGGCTTTTAAGGCCATTTTAATAGGCTTAAAGGTACGCCTGCCCCGGTGCATATATATCTCTACATAGTAAAGTTTTTTCAGTAAGGAGGGCTGAAAACAGTGGCTAAATCCTTTGATAAAAAGCAGAAAAAAACTGACAATTTATTAGACGCGGTGATGCCTGCCGAGGAAGCACCCGAAGTTTTGGCTGATGCGGTGCAGGACGATGCTGCACCTGCCGCAGCAGGGCTGACCGATGATATGACAAGCAGCGGTGCCGAAATTGAGGGCGATGAGATTCAGGTAGCTGATACTCAGCCGGATGCCGATGAGTATGATGCCGATAAAATTCAGATTTTGGAGGGGTTAGAGGCTGTACGCCGCCGCCCCGGTATGTATATCGGTTCTACCAGCAGCAGGGGCCTGCACCATTTGGTGTACGAAATTGTCGATAACAGTATTGACGAAACCCTGGCCGGTTTTTGTGATACCATTACGGTGCAGTTGCATACCGACGGTAGCTGTACGGTAATTGATAACGGCCGTGGTATACCGGTGGATATTCACGAGAAAACCGGCAAACCCGCAGTAGAAGCGGCACTTACTATGCTGCACGCCGGCGGTAAATTCGGTGCCGGTGGCTACAAGGTGTCCGGTGGTTTGCACGGCGTTGGTTTGTCGGTAGTAAACGCATTGTCGGAATGGTTGAAGGTGGAAATTTACCGCAACGGCCACATTTATACGCAAAATTATGCGCGCGGCAAGGTTATGAGCGACCTGATGATTGTCGGTGATACCGATAAAACCGGTACGGCGGTAACCTTTAAGCCGGATGGCCTGATTTTTACCGAAACGCTGGATTTTAGCACTGATATTTTGGCTAACCGTTTGCGTGAGCTTTCGTTTTTAAACCGCAATGTAACCATAATTTTAGAGGATGAGCGTGAGGGCGGCAGCCGTTCGGTTTGGCACCACGAAGGCGGTATTGCCGATTTTGTGGCGTATTTAAACAAAAACAAAGAGGCTATACACCCGGTATTGTATTTTCAGGGTGAGCAGGACGATGTGCTGGTGGAAATTGCCCTGCAATACAACGACGGTTATACCGAAAACATTGCATCTTATACCAACAACATCCATACGGTGGAAGGCGGCACCCACGAGCTGGGCTTTAAAACGGCACTTACCCGTGTGGTAAATGATTACGCCCGTAAATTTAACTTTTTAAAGGATAAAGACGCTAAACTTTCCGGTGATGACGTGCGCGAGGGTTTGGCGGCGGTTATAAGCGTAAAGGTGCGCGAGCCGCAGTTTGAGGGCCAGACTAAAACCAAGCTGGGCAACAGCGAAGTTAAGGGCATTTGTGACCGTATTCTGGCAGATTCTTTGGCCAGCTATTTAGAGGAAAACCCGCAAAAGGCCAAGCTGATAATTGATAAAACCGTGCGTGCTGCCCGTGCCCGCGAGGCTGCCCGCAAAGCCAGAGAGCTTACACGTAAGCAAAACGTGCTGGAAAAAACATCGCTGCCCGGCAAATTGGCCGATTGTTCGATAAAAGACCCGGCGTTTTCTGAGCTGTATTTGGTCGAGGGTGATTCCGCAGGTGGTTCTGCCAAGCAGGGCCGAGACCGGCGGACGCAGGCGGTGCTGCCGCTGCGCGGTAAAATTTTGAACGTGGAAAAAGCCCGTTTAGACCGGATACTTTCCAGCGAAGAAATTAAAAATATGATAACGGCTATGGGTACAGGCATCAGCGGCGATTTTGATATTACCAAGGCGCGTTATCACAAGGTTATTATTATGACCGATGCCGACGTTGACGGCGCCCATATTATGACGTTGCTGCTGACGTTCTTCTTCCGCTATATGCCGCAGCTTATTGAACACGGCTATGTGTATGTGGCACAGCCGCCGCTGTTTGGCGTAAAGCCCAAGCACGGTAAAAATAAGGAAACCACCTATGTTTATGACGAAGTAATGTTAGACCGTTACTTTATGGATAAAAAGCGCGAAAATTATTCTATTCAGCGGTATAAAGGCTTGGGCGAAATGAACGAGGACGAGCTTTGGGATACCACGATGAACCCGGAAAACCGGACGCTTGTGCAGGTTACCATTGATGACGCGATTTATGCGGACGAAACTTTTTCTATGCTGATGGGTGACCAGGTTGGCCCGCGCCGCGAATTTATTGAAAGTAATGCGCAATATGTTGATGATCTGGATATTTAAGAAAGGGGGAGAGCAGCTTGAGCGAAATTTATAATGACGGCAACATCAGAAAAAGTGAAATAAGCAAGGAGATGCGCTCGGCCTACCTTAGATATTCGATGAGCGTAATTGTGGGGCGTGCCCTGCCCGATGTTCGCGACGGCCTTAAACCGGTACACCGCCGTATTTTATACGGTATGTATGAACAGGGTGTAACGCCGGACAAGCCGTATAAAAAGTCGGCACGTTCGGTGGGTGATATTATGGGTAAGTATCACCCCCACGGCGACAGCGCCATTTATGATTCGATGGTGCGTTTGGCGCAGGATTTTTCGATGCGCTACCCGATGATTGACGGCCACGGCAACTTTGGTTCTATCGACGGCGATTCGGCGGCAGCAATGCGTTATACCGAAGCCCGCCTGGACAAGTTTGCGCTGGAAATGATGCGTGATATCGACAAAGATACCGTAGACTTTATGCCCAACTACGACGGCGAGGAGCAGGAGCCTGTGGTTTTGCCGGCCGTGGTGCCCAACCTGCTGGTAAACGGATCCTCCGGTATTGCAGTTGGTATGGCTACCAATATACCGCCGCATAATTTGTCGGAGGTTGTAGACGGTATTTGTGCGCTGATAGATAACCCGGATATTGAAGTGGATGAGCTGATACGCTACATTAAAGGGCCGGATTTTCCGACTGCCGGGCTTATTTTGGGCACCGATGGTATTAAAGACGCTTACCGTACCGGGCGCGGTTCGATACGGATGCGGGCCAAAACCCACATTGAGGTTACGGCGCGCGGCAAACAGCGCATTGTTATAACCGAACTGCCGTATCAGGTGAATAAGGCGCGGTTGATTGAGAAAATTGCCCAACTGGTGCGTGATAAGCAGTTGGAGGGCATTACCGAGCTGCGCGATGAAACCAGCCGTGACGGTGTGCGCGTGGTTATTGAGCTTAAAGCCGATGTGGTGGCGCAGGTTATGCTTAACCGCCTGTATAAGCATACGCAGATGCAGGAAACCTTTGGCGCCATTATGATTGCTTTGGTAGACGGTGTACCGCAAACGCTTAATCTTAAACAGATTTTGGAGTGCTATGTTAAGCACCAGAAGATAGTTGTTGAACGCCGCAGCCGTTTTGAGCTGGCTAAGGCGCAGGAGCGTGCCCACATTTTAGAGGGCTTAAAAATAGCCATTGACTACATTGACGAGGTTGTGGCTACCATACGCAACGCCGCCAACCCGGAAGAAGCACGCACGGCTTTAATGGAACGCTTTGGGTTATCTTTTAAGCAGGCCAGTGCTATTTTAGAGATGCGCCTGCGGGCACTTACCGGTTTGGAACATGGCAAAATTGATGCCGAATATGCCGAACTGATAAAGACTATTGCCTATTTGGAACAGGTGCTTGCCAGCGAGAGAATGGTGCTGGGCATTATTAAAGAGCAGCTTGTAGGCTTGAAAAATAAATTTGGTGATGCGCGGCGCACTACTATTGTGGGCGACGAGGGCGAGATGAACGATGAAGACCTTATTGCGCAGGAGGATATGGTAATTACGATATCTCACACCGGGTATATTAAGCGCCTTAACCTTAACACCTACCGCCAGCAGCGGCGCGGCGGGCGCGGCATAACCGGTATGACCACGCGCGATGAAGATTTTGTGGAGCAGATGTTTATTGCCTCTACCCACGATTACCTGCTGATATTTACTAACCGTGGGCGGTGCTTCCGCTTAAAGGTACACGAGATACCGGAGGTTGGCCGCCAGGCGCGCGGTTCGGCGCTGGTAAACCTGCTGACTTTGGATGCCAACGAAAAGCTGCGCACGGTTATACCGATAAAGAGCTTTGATCAGGGGGGCTATTTGGTAATGGCTACCCGCGGCGGTATTGTTAAAAAGACGGCGCTTGACCAGTATAACAGCCGCACCAACGGTATTATTGCCCTGACAATGGACGATGATGATGACCTGATAGCCGTTATGCTGACTGATGGTAATTCTGACCTGATGCTTTCTACCGCGCAGGGCTTTGTTATCCGCTTTAGTGAAACTGACGTGCGGCCGATGGGACGTGTGGCGCGAGGTGTTCGCGGCATAACCCTTAATAACGGTGACCAACTGGTGGCTATGACTAAAGCCGAAGAACACAGCTATCTGCTGGTAGTGTCGGAAAACGGCTTTGGTAAACGCACCTTGCTTTCGTCGGAAAATTACCGGCGTATTGTGCGCGGCGGCAAGGGTGTGCATACCCTGCGCTGCAACGATAAAACCGGCCCGCTGGTTTGCGCTATGAACGTTAAAGAAGGCGACGAGCTGATGCTGATAACCAGGGGCGGCATAATTATACGCATTAACACGGCGGATATTTCGGAGCAGGGGCGTATGACACAGGGCGTAACGCTGATAAACCTGGACGAAAACGACTGCGTTATGGATGTGGCCCGCGTTATGACCAAGGACGAGGGCAGCGGCAAAAAGGCAGCCAAAGCCGAGGCTGTTATGGCGGCGGAAGAAACCGAGCCGACAAAGCTTGCCCTGAAAAGCGAGATAGATGATGCGGCAGCAGAGGCACAGCAGATATCAATGCTGCTGGAGCGCGCTGAGGCTGACGCCAAAGACCGCGAATAAAATAAAGGCAAAATAAAAACGCTTGCAGCCGCAATTACGGTTGTAAGCGTTTTTTTTTGTGTTGTTTTTTGGTTACCAGTTGGCCAGCGCCCGGCCTAAGGCTATGCACTTGTTAAGTGCTTCAATATCCGGCTTATCGTTGCAAATAAGCCCTTCGTCGCTAAAAAGTATGGCGCCGTCGGCAAGGCAGCGGTTGCACCAATCACGCATCCACTGTCCGTCGCCCCAGCCGTAAGACCCAAACAGAGCAATTTTTTTACCGCTCAGCTTGGGTTCGGTGGCGGCAAACATAGGTTCAAATTCGGTTTCTTCCAGACTTTCGGCACCCATAGCCGGGCAACCAAAAGCAATGACCGCAAACTCGTCTACATTACCGTCAAAGTCGGCCGCCGAAATAAGCTGCGCCTGCCCGCCGGCTTCGCGTATGCCTTCGGCAATGCCGTCCGCCATCAAGGCAGTATGTCCGGTACTGCTCCAATATACAACAGCAATTTTGCTCATAAATAAAACCTCCTTAAAATTATACTTAAAGTTACAGCAGGTGGTAGTTCAAGGTAGTATGTTAGTTGCAACTAACACTTTATATGTTAGCATATATAAGGGGGTTTGTCAACTGCGGGCGGCAATTTTTGCCACCAAAGCAGGTATATCACCGGGAGAATTGGCAATGCAGCAGGCCGGCTCAAGCTCGTCGGTGGTGCCATAGCCATAGGCACAACCGATAGCGGGCAGTTTGTGTTGGGCGGCAATTTCCATATCGTGGCGGCGGTCACCAATAACAAGGTAGCTGCCGGGGTGGGCGGCCAAAATATCCGGGTAGATATCGGCCTTGGTGCGCCAGCCCATATCTTCGGCGCAGTACATTTCGTCAAAGTAATCGTCAAGCTTAAAGGCAAGGCGATGTGCCTGCATATAGCGGTGTTGGCAGTTGCTTAAAAAGTAAAGCTTGTGTCCGGCGGCTTTTAAGGCGCTAAGCGTAGCGGCGGCACCGGGGTAAAGCTGTGCCCGGCCGGCATCTATGGCGGTTATCATACTGTGATAAATATATTGGCTGGCCCGTTGGCGTTGTTCCATAGGCAGGGTGGGTGCAAAGGTTGCCCACATTTCGGCTGAGGGCAGCCCCAACCAGCTACCGATTTCCGCGTCGGTGTAGGTGCGCTGCGGCAGGCGGCCTTCATCGGCCAAAATGCCGCAAACAGCCCTGAACGCCGGGGCATAAATAAGCAGACAGTTGTGCAGTGTGCCGTCGTAATCAAATATGATGTTCATACTCAGTCGGCAAGCTCCTTTAGCAGGTTGGTCATTTCAATAGCCGAAAGCGCACAGTCGTAGCCTTTGTTACCGGCCTTGGTGCCGGCGCGTTCAATGGCCTGTTCCAGCGTATCGCAGGTTAAAACGCCAAACAGCACGGGAACTTCGGCAGCCAGCGATACCGTGGCAATACCTTTGGAAACCTCGGCGCAAACGTAATCGTAATGGTCGGTGGTGCCGCGTATAACCGCACCTACGCAGATAACAGCGCTGTATTTGCCGCTTTTGGCCATTTTGGCAGCAACCAGAGGGATTTCAAAGGCACCGGGCACCCAGGCAACCTCAATGTTTTCATCGGCAACACCGTGGCGGGTAAGGCCGTCTATAGCACCGCCCAAAAGCTTGGATGTGATAAATTCGTTAAAGCGGGCGGCAACAATGGCAACTTTAATTTGCGGGTTGGCTATAAGGTTGGCGGAATAAGTTTTCATAATGTATTTCTCCTTTCATAGTGCAGCTTATAGTGCAGCGGTTAAATATTGGTATTTTATATAATTTGCGGTTAATAGTCTAACAGGTGGCCCATTTTTTGCTGCTTGGTTTGCAGATAGTGCAGGTCGTATTCGGTGGCGTTCATTTGCAGGGGCACGCGCTCGCATATCTCCAGACCAAAATCAGCCAGTTGGTATACTTTGTCGGGGTTGTTGGTTAGCAGACGCATTGTTTTTACGCCTAAATCCCGCAAAATTTGGGCACCAATGTAGTATTCACGTTGGTCGGCGGCAAAACCAAGGGCAATGTTGGCTTCTAAGGTGTCAAGGCCCTGCTCCTGTAGCTCGTAGGCTTTAAGCTTGTTTATCAGCCCAATACCGCGCCCCTCCTGCCGCATATACAGCAGAACGCCGCGGCCTTCGGCTTCTATTTGGGTCATAGCGGCGGCAAACTGTTGGCCGCAATCGCAGCGCAGAGAACCAAAGGTATCGCCGGTCAAACATTCGGAATGTACGCGGCACAGCAGGTTTTGGCCGTCGCCGATATCACCCTTTACCAGAGCAATGTGGTGTTCGCCGGTAAGGCGGTTTACATAGCCGTGAGCAACAAAATTGCCGTATTTGGTGGGCATTTGTGCCTTGGCTACGCAGTTTACCAGAATTTCGTGGCGTTTGCGGTAATTTTGCAGGTCTTTTATGGTGATGAACTTTAAGCCGTGCTGTTTGGCCATTTGTGCCAGCTCGGTGGTTTGCATCATTGTGCCGTCATCGCGCATTATTTCGCAGCACAGGCCAACCTGCTTTAGGCCGGCCAGCCGCAGCAAATCTACGGTAGCTTCGGTGTGGCCGGGGCGCACAAGCACACCGCCCTTGCGTGCCACCAGCGGGAACATATGCCCCGGGCGGCGAAAATCCTGCGGTTTGCTGGTATCGTCGGCACACATACGGGCCGTCAGGCCACGTTCTACGGCAGAAATACCGGTGGTGGTATCTATATGGTCGATAGAAACGGTAAAGGCGGTTTCGTGGTTATCGGTGTTGTGGTCTACCATTTGGGGCAGTGCCAGCCGCGCGGCAATTTCGGCCGACATTGGCATACAGATAAGCCCGCGCCCGTATGCCGCCATAAAGTTGACATTTTGGGTGGTGGCAAATTCGGCAGCACAAATAAGGTCGCCCTCGTTTTCGCGCTCAGGGTCATCGCTTACCAAAATAAGCTCGCCGCGGCGCAGCGCCGCCAGACCGTCTTCTACAGTGTTGTAAGTAAAGGTGTTGGTCATTTTATCCTCCTGTACAAGTAGTTTGCAAGCGGTTTACATAAAGCCGCAGCGGGTTAAAAGCTCTGCTGTTATGCCGCCGGGGGTGTTTTCGTCAGCGGTGGGGGCAAGCAGCTTTTCGACATATTTACCTATAATATCACATTCCAGATTTATTTTATCGCCGGGGCGGCGGGTGCCAAAGGTGGTGTTGGCCGCCGTGTGCGGTATAAGCGATACGGAAAAATCGTCGGCAGTTACCCTGGCTACCGTAAGGCTTACACCGTCGAGCGCTACCGAACCTTTGGTGATGATGTAGCGCATAAGCTGCGGCGGTGCCGCCAGCCGATACCAGACGGCGTTATCGTCACGTTGGGTGGCAATAACCGTGGCGGTACCGTCTATGTGGCCGCTTACCAAATGCCCGCCTACGCGCCCGGCAAGTGTTAAGGCACGTTCCAGGTTTACGCGGCTGCCGGGGGTAAGGGCGGCTAAATTGCTGCGGTTTAAGGTTTCCGGCATAGCATCGGCTAAAAAACCGTTGGCTAAAACCTTGGTGGCGGTTAGGCATACGCCGTTTACGGCTACACTGTCACCGATTTTAAGGTCGGTACAGATAAGGTTGGCGTTTATTTGCAGCACTGCCGAGCTTGCGCCGTGCTGTATTTTTTGGACAGTGCCTATTTCTTCGACAATGCCGGTGAACATGGCGGCACCTCACTTTCTATATCGCCTTCTAACAAAAAGTCGTTGCCAATGCGGCTAAGCTTAATGTTGCATAGCTGCACGGCGGCGTTGGGGCTGCAAAAACCGCGCCCGCCAACAGGAGATTTGGCAGTGCTGCCGCCTAACAGCAGTGGTGCGGTGTAGGCCTGTACGTGCTGCACCAAACCGTTATGCAGCAGGCTCCACGCCAGTTCGGCTCCGCCTTCTGCCAGCACCGAGCTGATACGGTTGGCAGCTAAGCGGCGCATAAGCTCTGTAAGGTCAACGTGGCCCAAAGCATCGGGCGGCAGGCTGCATATGTGGCAACCGGCGGCAATATATGGTTGCAGGCGTTGGGCATCGGTTTGCAGCGTGGCAATAAGGGTGGGCACAGTGTTGGCTGTTTGCACCACTTTGGCGCCAAGCGGCGTGCGCAGGTGGCTGTCACAGATGATACGCAGCGGTGTGGGTTGGCCTTTAAGGCGGCAGGTAAGCCGGGGGTCATCGGCCAGCACCGTACCTACGCCCACCATAATAGCCTGATGTACAGAGCGTTGTATTTGCACGTGGTGACGCGCTGCCGGGCCGGTTATCCATTGTGAAGCACCGGTGTAGGCAGCAATTTTACCGTCGGCAGACATAGCATATTTTAAGGTTACATAGGGCATTTTATGGGTTATATAGTGGCAAAACACCCGATTTTGCCGGGCACATTCATCGGCCAAAACACCGGTGGTAACAGCTATGCCGGCATTTTGCAAAATTTTTAAGCCGCCGCCGTTTACCAGCGGGTTAGGGTCGGTAAGGCCGATAACCACGCGCTTTATTTTGGCGGCAATTATCGCGTCGGTGCAGGGCGGCTGCAACCCGTGATGGCAGCAGGGCTCTAAGGTGACGTAAAGCGTTGCTCCGGCGGTATCTTCGGTGCAGTTGGCCAGCGCATTGCGTTCGGCGTGCGCCTGCCCGCAGCGTTGGTGCCAGCCCATACCGATAACGCGGCCGTTTTTTACTACTACCGAGCCTACCAGCGGGTTGGGAGCTGCCCAGCCGCCGCCATTGGCAGCCAGCTTTAGGGCCAGCCGCATATAAGTTGTATCGTTTGGCAATATTATCGCCTCCTGTTTGGGGTTTTGGGTTTAAAAAAAAACGCCCGTGCGGTAAAGCAGGGCGTTTGGGAACAACGAAAAGAGCCGGT
>CAZMTO010000003.1:0-81423 GCA_964569265.1 uncultured Peptococcaceae bacterium
GAATGGATGACCTCTATGTATTTGACGGCAATAACAAGCCGGACAGAGTTGATCGCATAACCGTTGATTATCACCGCATTACAAAAATGAAGCCAACGCTCCCTGTTTCAGATACTGTAGAGTATGTGACCTGGGATTACACCGAAAGACTGGTGATTGATCGCAAAAGCGAAACTTTGGAACATATTCAGAATATTGGTAGTGGCTGCGTTGTCTCCAGAAAATACTATGTCCAAGGCGGCGTGGAAAATCTGCTTGATAATATTGACGCCGAAGAGTTGTTCGGCAATATAGAGGGAAACCCAGACGATGTGATTGAAAATCCTCTGGCAACGCAGGAATATGCCATCACTGTTGCGTTCAAAAAGGGGTCGCAGCGAGTGATCCAAGGGAGCTATGATAAGAAAGCGCTGCCAGAGTTCTGGGGCGAGTTCGCTGATGAGGTAAGACACTTCATGCTGTTTTATGGCTTCGGAGAAATTCTTGACCCGGATGTTTATGGAAAAGCAAAGCGTTCCAAACAGGATTATATGTATTGCAGCGTGGAATTTGAGGGAGGGTATAATACCTATTACTACATTTCAGATGACGATACAATTGAAGTTGGTGATTATGTAGTTGTTCCCGCCGGAAAGGACAACCACCATACGATTGTTGAAGTTGTCGAAATTGAGTATTTTCCCGAGACAGATGTTCCTCTTCCTCTTGAGAAAACAAAGCATATCATCCGAAAATGCACGAAAGAGGATTTTGAGGTGACAGAATCTGAGGATGGTGAGCAGCTGGTTTTCTGCCCTATCGCAAATAGAGAAATCTCCGTAATTGATTGCATTGAAATCAGCGACGTTGCAAATGGTTTTTTGCGCCCTGATGTCCTCAGAACCTTTGACCCGCCAATTGAATGGAATGAAGAACAGAAAAATCAATGTTGCAACTGTAAATATCATGTGTAACGGCAGCAATAGGAGATGGTAAATATGATTCGATTCTTATTGGGTGTGTTTATTGGATTTTGGCGGGGAATATTGTTTAAAAATAAAAGCACCTCGTTAGAGATGCTTTTAGGTAAGATACAGGATTACTTCAATCTGGGGTCGTTAATTACCGCATACACATAGGATGGGCCTGCCACATCATTGTGCAGATCGGAAGGTTTCTGCGGGTTTAGCTGAACAGCCTTTTCAAAATCGGAACGTGATAATGTGGCTTTGCTTCGGGTGTGATGCACCGTTTCTCCTCTTATTGTATAGGTAAATTCCAGACCCGTTTTTGTATAAAAAGTCTCGCCTTCATGGAGTTTTACCTTTTCCCAGATTGTCATAATATACCCTCCTGTCGACAGCTTTGTTGATATATTAGCATAATTTGCTTCAGATTTAAAGCGGAACAATTGTGGCGAGGGGGGTAGGCGATACTGGGGAAATGCGACTCTCGTTGTGATAGTATTGCCGCGGCCTTATGAATAGCATATAAGCATAGACGTCCCATGTGCAGACGATTTGAATGCCATGGATCGGACGACATCTGCGAGGTCTTTGTTTGGCAATATGTTGTTGTCAAGGAAAGACAGCACAGAAATGAACTGAATGTCAAATCAGATTCATTTGTGAGGAACGAAAGCCACCGTAGAAAGGATGCTCCTGACATAGGAGGAACTTTTATGGACGAAAAAACAAAAGCTGAGATCGAAGCCGGCGTTCCGATAGTCATCCTTCATTGGGACGAAAACAGGGATGTTACATCGAAGGAAGCCTACAATCTGGAAAATATCTCGCTGTCCAAATGACAGACAGAGCAGTTAGCCAAAGCAACATTAGATTTATGCCGCAAATTCTATTCTGACCCAGAAAATGTAAAAAAGTTCGAAGCATGGAAAGCCGAGAGGGACGCAAAAAGGAAGTAAATTAAAATCGATCAGCCGATTTGCGGTGGCATTCCCATTGCACTTTTTAATTTTGCACATACCATTTAACGATTTATCCGAGGAACGACACCTTGATGCTTCCGTCCAGTGACACCTCAATTTTTTTAATCAACGCCCGCCACAGAACTTCTTGTCCATATCTCTCATCATTTGCTTTATCCAGTTGATTCGTGATCAATTTTTTCCATTCTGCAATAGAGCGGCTAGAGAACAACGAATTTAATTGCGATGCACAGATATGTATTGCTCCCTGGTGTTTTTGAAGCAAACAGGAAACGGCTTCCCTACAACTATCCCGGACCACAGCATCATCAATGCAAGGCGAGTGGAATCCCGTATCATAAAAATGATTACAGCGCCAGAAGACCTTGTGGTATTTTTCATTGGAATGAGCAATTTTCTTCCCGTAGAAGCTACCACATCCAATGCAAATTATTCTTGCTGAAAGTATAGATTTACAGCTATACTGCCCATTCAGAGATTTTCTTCTTTGGCGCTCTTGTTGGGCAAGATCGAAAACTTCATCAGAAATAATAGGGTCATGTCCTTTTTCAACATAGTATTGCGGTAGTTCGCCAAGATTCTTCTTTATGGTCTTTGATAAAAAATCAACGGTAAACTGCTTTTGTAGGAGAGCATCTCCTTTGTGCTTTTCATTGGTCAGAATGCTCGCAATCACATTTTTATGCCACCTTGTACCATACGATGGTGAATCAATACAGTTTTTTTCAAGGAATTTGCAGATTTCCTTTTCGGTAAGCCCCGTCAGGTAAAGACGGTAAATCAGGCGCACGGTCTTTGCCTGTGATTCGTTTATAACAAGACAGTTTTTTCCACCTTGGTCGTAGCCCAGAAAGCGTTTATAAGGCACACTGTACCGTCCATCCGCAAAGCGCTTCCGCTGTCCCCAGGTGATGTTTTCAGAAATGCTGCGGCTTTCTTCCTGCGCTATACTACTCATAAGAGTAAGCAGGAACTCCCCCTTTGAATCCAGGGTGTAGACATTTTCCTTTTGAAAATACACCTCTACATTTGCTGCCTTTAGCTTTCGGATAATGGTAAGGGTATCTACTGTATTTCGTGCAAAGCGGGACAGCGATTTTGTTACGATCAAGTCAATCTTTCCGGACAAAGCATCCTCAATCAACGTGTTGAAGCCTTCGCGTTTTCGGTGGGATAGACCAGAGAGACCGCTGTCAAAGTATATCCCCGCGCAAGACCAGTTTTCGTGTGCTTTAATATACTCCTCAAAGTATTCTCGCTGAGCATCCAGACTTGCTTCCTGTTCTAATGATTCCGTCGACACTCTGGCATAAGCCGCAACTCTGCGTAAATATCCCTGTCGGTTCACTGGATGCAGAAGTGATGGAGCAAATTCAATTCTGCGGATATTCATAGTCCAGTCCTCTTTCTAACGCACCGATTACTGGGTCATATACGTCTATCAAGCTGTCCCGTAAAGTGAGATACTGCTCATGGGTCAGAATTCCATTTTTCTCAAGTAGCGAGAAAATGTACTTTCCAATTTCATATTCGGTTTCTTTTGCTGTGGCTTCTATTTTCATTCTACCAACCTCCAGAGTTTTGCTATGATATAACCTCTGAATCGGAGGAAAGTCAAGTCCGCAATTCCTTAAAAAGAAGGGACCTGTAGGGTGTGCATCTTTTAATTATTCCAATACATTTTAACGATAACTCAGAAGCGTGTGCATTTGGTATCAAAATAGGTCACTATTTTCAAAATCCAAAGCCCATCCTGTTGGGGGTGGGCTTTTTTGTATGTAAAATTAAAAAGAGCCATCCGGTTGGGTGGCTCTTTTGATATGCAGTTTTTAGCGCTTTACATCGGCATTGGGCAGCGGGGCAAGCGGTACCTGCCAGCCGTTATGGTCGGTGTGCAGCAGGTGATGAGCTGTTTCGCCGCAGGGTTCACCCAAAAAGTCGGCGTACAGGGTTTGCACATCGGGGTTTTCGTGAGAAAAACGTCGGCTGTTGTTGGCATCGTATTTATAAAGGGCCTTGGCGCGTTTGGCAGCCCATTCTTCGTTAAAGTGTATAGGCTGGCCGCCACCACCCACACAACCGCCGGGGCAGGCCATAATTTCAACAAAGTGATAATGTACCTCGCCGCGACGAATGGCACGTATAAGCTGGCGTGCATTGCTCAAACCGTTGCACACAGCCGCGCGTACTGTTATATCGCCCAGATTATATTCGGCCTCTATCCAGGGTTTGTCGCTGCCTTGGGCGCGCACT
This sequence comes from uncultured Peptococcaceae bacterium, assembly GCA_964569265.1. GTDB lineage: Bacteria > Bacillota > Dehalobacteriia > UBA4068 > UBA4997 > Avidehalobacter. Next base: position 4,181 of record CAZMTO010000003.1, read on the forward strand.
GCCTTAAAGGTTTCGTCGGCGCTGGGGTTTTGGCCGGTAAGCACAAAATGGCAGGTTCTAAGGGCGGCTTCCATAACGCCACCGGTGGTGCCAAATATAACTGCTGCACCGGTGCCGCTGCCCAGTGGTGAATCAAAATCTTCTTCCGGCAGGGCGGCAACATCAATCTGGCTCGTCTTCAGCATACGGCAAAATTCGCGTGTGGTCAAAGAATAATCCACATCTTTTACACCTGCGGCGGCATCGTTAATGTTGGGTATGTTAAGCTCGCTTTTTTTGGCGGTACACGGCATAATAGACACACAGATGATGTCCTGCGGGGCCACATCGATTTTTTGTGCAAAGTAGGTTTTGGTCACGGTGCCAAACATCTGCTGCGGCGATTTAGCGGTAGAAAGCTGATCTACCATATCCGGGTACTGGCTTTTAATAAAGCGCACCCAGCCCGGGCAGCAAGATGTAAACATCGGCCACTTGTAAGCGGTGGGGTTTTGCATACGGGTCAAAAATTCGGTGCCTTCTTCCATAATGGTCAAATCTGCCGAAAAATTAGTGTCAAAAACGTAGTCAAAGCCAAGGCGGCGCAAGGCGGCAGCCAAACGCTTTTGGGTGGCAACATCGGTATCCAGACCAAAAGCTTCGCCCCAGGCGGCACGCACAGCCGGTGCTACCTGCACAACCACGGTTTTTTCCGGGTTATTAAGTGCGCCGTTTATGCCGTTAATGGCTTTAATATCGTCACGGGTATGCAGGGCATTGGTGGGGCAGTGGGTAATACATTGCCCGCAGAAGGAGCAGTCGGCTTCGGTCAGCTTGCGGTGATGTGACACACCGACGGTGGTGTTAGAGCCGGTGCCGATCATATCCCAAATGCCCAGCGACTGAATTTTGTCGCATACAGAAACACAGCGGTAGCATTTAATACATTTGCTTTCGTCGCGGATTATCGGCAGGGTGTAGTCCCAATCGTCAGCAGGTATATCCGCCGAATACAGGCTGGCTTCGTTTATATTCATATCGGCAGCAACCTTTTGCAGTTGGCAGCTATTGTTGCGTTCGCAGGTGGGGCAGTTTACGCGGTGCTGAGAAAGCAAAAGCTCGATATTGGTGCGGCGTGCCTCGCGTACACGGGCGGTATCGGTGTTAATTACCATACCTTCTTCGCAGACATTGTTGCAGGCAGTAACCAGCCGTTCAATGCCTTCTACCTCTACAACGCAAATGCGGCAGGCACCAATTTCGTGTATATCCTTCATAAAACAGAGGGTGGGTACCTGTACGCCCACCAGTCGGGTGGCTTCTAAAATAGTGGTGCCCTGCGGAACTTGCAGCGGGGTGCCGTTAATTGTCAGGTTTACCATTGTGTTTTGCGCCCTCCTTTAAATATGCCGCAGCCAAAGTGGTCGCAACGCAGGCAACGCCCGGCTTCCTGGCAGGATTCTTTTTCGGTCATCAAAATTTCCATCAGCTCAAAATCATTTTTGCGTTCGGCAGGTTCGCGTTCTGCCATATTAACGCGGCCGCAATAATCACGGTCAGCCAAATTGGGGGTGGGTATATCTACATTAGCTTCAATAATGTGGTTAAAGCCAAGGTAGTTGTCTATGTTGGCAGCCGCAACCTTGCCCGCCGCAATGGCGCGTATGGCGGTTTTGGGGCCGGTAACACAGTCACCGCCGGCAAATACACCGGGGGCATTGTCTACCTCTGTCCATTCCTTAGCCTTAATAACGCCGCGTACCACCGGTATACCCGATGCTTCCAGGCTGGCGTAATCTATGCCCTGGCCTACAGCTACAATAATTATGTCACATTCAATGCGTTTATCTTCTAACCCGGAGGCTGCCGGGTTCATACGGCCGCCTTTAATTTTGCCGGGCATTTTGGGTGCTGCCCACAGTGCTGCCACATTGCCGTTGTCATCGGTTTCTATCTTTATGGGGGCGCACAAATCCATCATAACGGCGCCCTCGGCAATGGCACCTTCAACTTCTTCCGGCAGGGCGGTCATATCTTCTTTGCGGCGGCGATACACAATGGCAACACTTTCTGCCCGGCAGCGTATGGCCGAACGTGTGCAGTCCATTGCTACGTTACCGCCACCGATAACACAAACCCTTTTGCCGCTAAAGTCGGGTATTTCGCCGTCACCGATATTGCCCAAAAATTCTACGGCAGAAAGTACCCCATGGGCATCTTCGCCGTCTATACCAACTTTATTGTCGGTATGTGCGCCTATAGAGATATAAACGGCATCATATTCTTCTCTCAGGCGCTCCATCGTATATTCACCGGTGCCTACCTTGGTATTAAGCTTTACCTCTACCCCGGTAGAAAGTATGCAGTCGATATCGTTCTGCAAAATTTCGCGTGGCAGACGATACGCAGGTATGCCGTAAACCAGCATACCGCCAAGGCGCTTGTGCATTTCAAAAACAGTGCATTGGTGGCCCATAAGCTGCAAATAATAGGCAGCCGATAACCCGGAGGGGCCGCCGCCGATAATGGCAACACGTTTGCCGGTGGCGGGCATACATTGCGGTGCATCAACCTTGCCGGCGCGTTCTACCGCAGTGCGTTTTAAACCGCGGATATTAACCGGTGCATCTAACAGAGTGCGGCGGCAATAGCTTTCACACGGGTGTTCACAAATAAGCGCACAGGCCGTGGGGAAGGGGTTGTCCTTGCGGATAAGGCGCACGGCATCGGCATAGTTGCCCTGGCCTACCAGTGCAATATAACCGGGTATATCTACCCCAGCGGGGCATTTGGCTACACAGGGTATGCTTTGCGGCACCGATGTTGCACAGTGATGCTCTTTAATATGAGAAACATAATCTTCACGGCAGCCGTCTAAGCCGCGCAGCACCATTTTGGCGGCCTCTACACCAATGGCACAGTCTGCCGAAGCAACAATTACATTGGCCAGGTTTTCAATTTCTGCCAGGGTATCCATAGTTGCGCGGTGCTTTAATACATCTTCCATAAGGTTGCTAAGCTGCCCTAAACCAACGCGGCAGGGCACACATTTGCCACAGGTTTGGGCATGGCACATTTTTAAGAAAGCAGCAGTCAGGTCTACGGGGCACAGGCCGGGGTGGCTGGCTGCCAAACGGCGTTCCATATCCTTATAGATGCCCTCTACTACGGCATCGGCGCGGCTTTCGGTAAGCAGTGTAAGTCTACTCAAAACCGGATTCCTCCTTATAATTAAGGTAATAAAACTTATATATATTATTGTAACAAATAACCGCAAAAAAGCAAGTAATTTGACAAATGTTAGGTTTGCCTAACATAAAACGATGCCCACTTTTAATAAATTGTTTGCCGCCGCGCCTACAATGTGGTACAATAATATTTTAGTGATAATAAAAATAAGAAAAGTATAAGAAAGGTTTGTGATAAAATGAAACGTTTAAAAAATTTGCTTATTACGGTGCTGTTGGTTATGGCGGCAGCGGCCCTGTGTGCTTGCAATGGTGCCACTGTTGATAATAAGGTTTTTGAGGGTGCCGATGTTAATATTGCCGTGCTTAGCGGCCCTACCGGGGTTGGTGCGGTATCGCTGATGGCTGAAAATGAAGCCGGCAGTACCGTAAACAATTATAGCTTTACGGTGGCGGCAGCTAACGATGAAATTGTTGCCGGGCTTACCAGCGGTCAGTTTGATATTGCGGCGGTTGCTACCAATGTGGCAGCTAACCTGTATAACAAAACCGACGGCAGTATACAACTGTGTGCGCTTAATACCTACGGTGTGCTGCATATTTTAGAAAACGGTACATCTGTTAACAGTATAAGCGATTTGGCCGGGCGGACGATTTATGCCACCGGGCAGGGCGCTAACCCGGAATATGTGCTTAACTATATTTTAAATGCCAATGGTTTGGTTCCCGGTAAAGATGTTACGGTAGAATATATGGATTCGGCGACGCTGGTAACGCAAATGGCTGCCGGTGCTTATGATGTATGTATGCTGCCAATGCCGGCAGCAGCAGCGGTTACTATGCAAAATGCCGATGTGCGACCGGCGCTGGATTTGACCGAGGAATGGAACCGTGTTGCCGAAGACGGCAAGCTTACTATGGGCTGTGTGGTGGTGCGCCGTGCTTTTGCCGAAGCTAACCCCGAAGCTGTGGCAATGTTTTTAAAGGAATACGCAGCATCTATTAAGGCGGTGCAGGATGATACCGAGGCTGCCGCCGCCCTGTGTGAAACTTACGGCATTGTGGCCAAAGCGGCTATAGCTAAGACTGCCATACCGGCCTGCAATATCTGTTGTGTTACCGGTGCCGAAATTCGCCCGGTTATAGAACCTTATTATAATGTGCTGTATAATGCCAACCCGGCTGCTATCGGAGGTGCCCTGCCGGATGAGGACTTCTATTTTATCCCATAAAAAAAATGCCCGGGGTTTTGCCGGCAGGCTTAGGCGTATAATGCTGCCGCTGATTTTTTGGCTGGGGGTATGGTGGGCTTTTGCCGCGCTCATCGGGCAGGAACTTTTGGTGCCCACACCCTTGCGGGTGGCGCAGGAGCTTTGCAGTCTGGCAGTGGGGGCTGTGTTTTGGCAAACGGTAGCCGCCAGCCTGCTCAGAATATTTTGCGGTGCGCTGTGCGGCGTGGTGCTGGGCTGTGTGGCGGCGGTGCTTTGTTGCCGTTTTACTCTGGCAGACGAGCTGCTTTCTCCGGTGATACGGATAATACGTGCCACACCGGTGGCCAGCTTTATTATACTGGTGCTGCTGTGGGTAAAAACCGGTGCGGTGCCGGGGGTAATATCGGCACTTATGGTGCTGCCGATAATGTGGCAAAGCGTAAGCGCCGGTATAAAATCGGCAGACCCTGCCCTGTTAGAGATGGCTTTAGCGTATAATATGGAGCCATGGCGGCAGGTGCGCTATATTTACCTGCCGGCTGTTAAACCGCATTTTGCCGCCGGTGTATGTACCTCTATCGGTTTGGCGTGGAAGTCCGGCGTGGCGGCGGAGGTGCTGTGTCTGCCGGCTATGGCTATTGGCGCGCAGGTATATTATGCTAAAATTTACTTAGAAACCCCGGCCCTGTTTGCGTGGAGCATTGTGGTAATTGTACTTTCTATGTTGGTGGAAAATATTGTGCGCAGGCTGATGGAGAAGTAACAATATGGCAGATGTTGTAAAAATAAGTATGCAAAATGTTTGCTTTGCCTATAATGAACGTTGTGTGCTGCAAAATTTCAGTTTATCCCTGCCGGCTATGGCTGATGATACTATTATTGCGCTGGCAGGGGCGTCCGGCTGCGGCAAAACCACCCTGCTTAAACTGTTGGCCGGGCTGCAAGCCCCGCAAAGCGGCAGTATTGTGTGCCCGCCGTCGCAGCATACAGCACTGCTTTTTCAGGAAAACCGCCTGCTGCCGGGGTTGACGGCGGCAGAGCAGCTAAGGGCGGTGCTGCCCAAGGGCTTTGCCATAGAGCCATATTTGGCGGCGGTAGAGCTTGACACCGAGGCTGATGCTTTGCCGGGAGAACTTTCCGGCGGTATGCAGCGGCGATTGGCTTTGGCGCGCTGCCTGGCTTATGCCCATAACAAAAGGCTGCTGCTGTTAGACGAGCCATTTGCCGGTGTGGATGCTAAGCTTACCGGGCGCATTATGCAGCGGGTGCGGGCTATGCACCGGCCGGTAATCTACACGGCGCATAATGCCGAAGCACTGGCGCTGGCAGATAGCGTAATACAGCTTGCAGGGCCACCGCTGCGTGCGGTTTAATGCAATTATATAACCGGAAGCTACAGAGTTGTACGTAAGTATGGCTCTGTTTTTTTTGACAATTTTTTTACAAAAATAAGATTTTCGTCTTTACATCCGTGCTTTATACTAAAAACGTAAACCAAAGGAATTAAAAACGAAAAGCAAAAGGAGTGTATTTTTTGATGAAGAAGTTGATTGGTACGATTTTAATGGCGGTTATGCTGGTGGGCTGTTTGGCCGGTTGTTCGGGTAATGCGGGCGGCAATGTAGCCACCGACGGTTCTACGTCGATGAAGCAGGTGATAGGTGCGCTGGGCGAAGCCTTTGAGGCCGATAACGCCGGTATTACTTTTACTTATAACCCCACAGGTTCCGGGGCCGGCATAAAAGCCGTGCAGGAAGGCCGCTGTGATATCGGGCTTAGCTCCCGCAGTTTAAAAGATGATGAAAAAGCAGCGGGCCTTACCGAAACCGTGCTGGCTTATGACGGCATTGCGGTTATTGTAAACCCGGAAAACCCGGTAAACGACTTGACACTGGAGCAAATTGCGGCTGTTTACACCGGCAAAATTACCAACTGGCAGGAACTTGGCGGCAGCGACAGTGAGATAGTGCTTATTGGCCGCGAGGCAGGCTCCGGCACCCGTGATGGCTTTGAAGCTGTTACCGGCACCGAGGATAGCTGTAACTACCGTCAGGAATTATCTTCAACCGGTGATGTTATTGCCACTGTTGCCGCTAACCCGCAGGCTATCGGTTATGCATCGTTGGCAGCGGTAAAAGACAGCGTTAAGGCGCTGGCGGTTGATGGCATTACCCCCGATGAACAGGCTGTTAAAGACGGCAGCTATAAGGTGCAGCGGCCTTTTGTGCTGGTAACCCCGGCCAACGGTGAACTCAGCGAAGCAGCACAAAGCTTTTTCGATTATGCTACATCGGCGGCAGCCAACGATATTATCAGCGGGGCCGGCGTGGTACCGGCTAACTAAGCAATGTACAGGCTGCGGCGGCGGTGTAAAAACCGTCGCTTGTGCCGTTTGTTGATATAAGGTGAAAAAATAGATGCAAAATAACAAGCGTAAAAATAACAATAGTTTAGTTTATTTAATAGAAGCTGCTGTACATATGGTGTTTTTGCTGCTGGGCTTGGTAACGGTGGCCTGCGTTTTGCTGATAACGGTGTATCTGGTGATATCCGGCTTGCCGGGCATTAGGCAAATTGGTTTGGGCAATTTTTTGTTCGGGCAGGTATGGGCCTCAACGGCTGCCGAGCCTAAGTATGGCATTTTACCGTTTTTGCTTACCAGCATTTACGGTACAGCGGGGGCTATGCTGTTAGGCGTGCCTGTAGGCTTTTTAACGGCAGTTTATTTAGCCAAGCTGGCACCTGCCGGGGTAAAGGCCGTTATGAACAGTGCCGTTAGCCTGCTGGCCGGTATACCGTCGGTGGTGTATGGTTTGGTAGGTATGATGGTGCTGGTGCCGGCTATAAGGCAGTTTTTTGGTCTGGCAGACGGCAGCGGCCTGTTGGCGGCTATTTTGGTGCTGGCCGTAATGATAATGCCTTCTATAATCAAGGTGTCGGTAACGGCGTTAGAAGCCGTGCCCAAGGAATACGAAGATGCGTCGCTGGCATTGGGGGCAACCCCGATAGAAACGTACTTCAGGGTATCGGTACCGGCAGCCAAAAGCGGTATTGCCACGGCGGTGGTGCTGGGTGTAGGCCGGGCGGTAGGCGAGGCTATGGCCGTTATGATGGTTTGCGGCAGTGCGCCTAATATGCCCGATTCGCTGTTTCAAAGTGTGCATTTTTTAACTACCATTGTCGGCAGCGAAATGGCATATTCCGGTGGGCTGCAGCGGCAGGCCCTGTTTTCGATAGCGTTAGTGCTGTTTTTGTTTATTATGCTTATAAATGCCCTGCTTAACCTGCTGCTAAAGGGCAACAAGGGGGTATAATTTATGTTAAAGGTATCTTTGCCGCTTAGGCGCAAACGCTATATTGGCACCTTTAAGCTGCTTATGCTGCTGGCGGCAGGGGCAACAGCCTTGCTGGTGATATTTTTGGTAAGCTGTGTGCTGCTAAAAGGACTGCCAAACGTAAGCTGGCGCTTTTTAACCGGCGGTGTCAGCTATATTAACGGCAACATTGGTATTTTGCCCAATATTTTAAGTACGGTTTATATAATAATTGCCACCCTGCTTATGGTGCTGCCTATTGGTGTAGGGGCGGCGGTTTATCTTAATGAATACGCTGCCAACAGGCGGCTGGTGGGTGTTATTGAATATGCTGCCGAAACGCTGGCCGGTATACCGTCTATTATATACGGTCTGGTGGGTATGCTGCTGTTTGCCGACCACATAGGCAGTTGTTTGTTGGCCGGTGCTTTAACGCTGGTGATAATGAACCTGCCAACGGTTATGCGTACCACGCAGGAAAGCTTAAAAACGGTGCCGCAAAGCTACCGGGAAGGTGCTTTTGCACTGGGCGCCGGCAAATGGCGGGTTATACGCACGGTGGTGCTACCAAGCTGTGTAAACGGTGTGGTGTGCGGCTGTATTTTATCGGTGGGGCGTATTTTAGGAGAATCGGCCGCACTGATGTTTACTGCTGGTTTTGCCCACGCCATAAACGGCTTTTTTACCGGGCTGGGCAGTGCCGGGGCAACCTTAACGGTGGCGCTGTATTTATATGCCAAGGCAGACGGTGAGTTTGGCGTAGCCTTTGCCATTGCGGCCATTTTGCTATTGCTTACTGTAGCCATAAACAGTTTGGCGGCATTTGTCGGTAAATATTTTGAAAGGAGATGCAGCGTGTGAGTATTATAGAAGCTAAAGACCTGTGCCTGTGGTATGGCAATACGCAGGCGCTTAAAAATATCAACATAGAAATACCGCAAAAGGCCATAACTGCGTTTATCGGGCCGTCGGGCTGCGGTAAATCAACGTTTATAAAAAGCCTAAACCGTATGAACGACCTTGTGCCCGGTGTAAAAATAACCGGCAGTGTATATTACGGCGGCGAAGATATTTATGCACCGGGGGTAAATGTTAACGAACTAAGACGAGAGGTTGGTATGGTGTTTCAAAAGGCCAATCCCTTCCCGATGAGTATTTATGACAATATTGCCTACGGGCCGCGCACCCACGGTATAACCGCCAAGGTGCAGTTAGATGAAATTGTTGAGCGCAGCCTGCGGCAGGCGGCCATTTGGGACGAAACCAAAGATCGTTTAAAGAAAAACGCGCTGGGGTTATCCGGTGGGCAGCAGCAGAGATTGTGTATTGCCCGTGCCTTGGCAGTAGAACCGCAGGTGCTGTTGATGGACGAACCAACCAGTGCTTTAGATCCAATTTCTACAGCTAAGATAGAAGAACTTGCTATTTGCCTAAAAGAAAAGTATACTATAGTTATAGTTACTCACAATATGCAGCAGGCAGTAAGAATATCTGACAAGACGGCGTTTTTTCTGCTGGGGCAGTTGATAGAATTTGCCGATACCGAGCAGTTGTTTTCTCAGCCGCAGGATAAACGTACCGAAGATTATATTACGGGGAGGTTTGGTTGATGCGCACCAGATTTGATGAGCAGCTTGGCCGTTTGGATAAAGAAATGATAGAAATGGGTGCCCTGTGTGAGGAGCTTATTGCCATGGCAACCGATGCCCTGATAAGCGGTGATACCGTACTGGCAGCCGATGTTATACCCCGTGATAAAGAGATAGACCAAAAGGAGCGCGATATTGAAGCGCTTTGCCTTAAACTGCTGTTAGAACAACAGCCGGTGGCGGGCGATCTGCGGCAAATATCGGCGGCACTTAAAATGGTTACCGATATGGAACGTATAGGTGATCAGGCGGCGGATATTGCCGAGCTGATTACCCGGCTAAACGGTTGTTCGGCATCGGAACATATAGGTTTAAAGGAAATGGCAGGGGCCACCATAAAAATGGTAACCGACAGTGTAGATGCCTATGTTAAACGTGATATAAAAGCTGCCCGCGCGGTTATTGCCTATGATGATGTGGTGGACGCCTGTTTTGCCGATATAAAAAGCCGGCTGATACAGCTTATAGCTGCCGACCAGACTAAGGGCGAATATGCGCTGGACATTTTGATGATAGCCAAATATTTTGAGCGCATAGGTGACCACGCAACCAATTTGGCAGAATGGGTAATATATTCGGTTACCGGTATACACAAGGAGGCACAGTTATGATTTGGTGTGTAGAAGATGACGCGGCCATACGTGATATTGAAATATATGCCTTAAAATCTGTTGGCTTAGATGCTAAGGGTTTTGCCGATGGTGATGAATTTTGGCAGGCTCTGCAAACTGAGCGCCCTGATTTGGTGGTGCTTGATGTTATGCTGCCCGGCACCGACGGCGTGGAGCTGCTGCAAAAAATACGGGCCAATGCCCGCCTGGCAGATTTGCCGGTGATAATGGCTACCGCTAAGGGTGCCGAATATGACAAAATTTTAGGGCTGGATATTGGGGCCGATGATTACGTAGTAAAGCCGTTTAGCGTTATGGAGCTGGTATCGCGTATTAAGGCGGTGCTGCGCCGCTGCCAAACTGCGCCGGTGCAAAAGCTTTTAAAGCTGGGCGGGCTGGTGCTTAATTTAGACGAACACACAGTAAGCGTTAACGGTGACCGCGTGCAGCTTACCTACAAAGAATACGAGCTGCTGCGTTTGTTTTTAATGCACCCCGGTGTGGCATTTAGCCGCGAACAACTGTTCTGCGAGGTTTGGGGCGCAAATTATGTAGGAGAAAGCCGCACCCTTGATATGCACATAAGAACCCTGCGGCATAAGCTTGGCGAATACGGACATTGCATAGAAACCGTGCGTAATGTCGGCTACCGGCTGGAGGTACAGCTATGACCGGAAAGATATTTCGTTCTATTATGGCGGCGGCGTGTGTGGTGCTGGTGGCCAGTTTGTTAATAGTTATGGGCTGCCTGTATGAATACTTTGGTAATGTGCAGGAAAATCAGCTTAAAGAAGAATTAGCCCTGGCCGTAGCCGGGGTGGAAAACAGCGGCAGGGAATATCTGGCCGGATTAAACGGCAGCAACAACCGCCTTACCTGGATAGCAGCCGACGGTTCGGTGTTGTATGATGCACAGGCCGATGAGCAAACGATGGAAAACCATGCCGAACGTGAAGAAGTTCAGCAGGCTTTTGCTACCGGCGAAGGTGCCAGCAGTCGATATTCTAAAACGCTGTTAGAAAAAACCCTGTACTGTGCCAAGCTGCTCTCCGACGGTTCAGTGCTGCGAATTTCCGTAAGCCATGCCAGTATGGCAGTGTTGGCATTGGGTATGCTGCAGCCGGTTTGTATTATAATGGCGGCGGTGTTGGCATTGGCGTTTTTTTTGGCGCATCGTTTGGCCGGGCGCATTGTAGAGCCGCTTAATAAGCTGGATTTAGATAACCCACTGGCTAATAATACCTATGACGAGCTGGCACCGCTGCTTAGGCGCATAAGCCAGCAAAGCCACCAGATAGACAGTCAACTGAAAATTTTGCAGCAGAAGAAAGATGAGTTTGCGCAGGTTACTGCCAGTATGAACGAAGGTTTGGTGTTGCTGGATAATAACGCCACCATACTAAGCATTAACCCGGCGGCAACGGCACTGTTCCATACGGGGCCGCAGGCGGTGGGGCAGCAGTTTTTAACCGTAGAACGCAGCCGCGAAGTAAACGAGGCTATGACGCGCGCGCTGGATACCGGGCATAGCGAAATTTGCCTGCTGCGTGACGGGCGAGAGTATCAGATAGATATGAGCCGCATAGAATCGGAGGGTGCGGCGGCCGGTGCAGTGCTGTTGGCCTTTGATGTTACGGAAAAGCGCAACGCCGAGCGTACCAGACGGGAATTTACTGCCAATGTGTCGCACGAGCTTAAAACACCGCTGACGATAATTTTGGGCAGTGCCGAAATTATTCAGGCCGGTATGGTAAAGCCGGACGATATGCAGCGTTTTGTGGGGCATATTCACGATGAAGCAGCCCGTTTGCTGGCACTTATTGAAGATATTATAAGGCTTTCTCAGCTTGATGAAGGTGTGGCGCTGCCCAGCGAAGCTATTGACCTTGGTGCCGTGGCCGAAGATGTGGCGGAGCAGCTTGCCGAAAAAGCCGGTCAACACAACGTTAAGTTAGAGGTGCAGGCTGATACCTGCCTGTTGCAGGGTGTGCCGCGCCTGATACACGAAATTGCCTATAATCTGACGGAAAATGCCATAAAATATAATGTTGCCGGCGGCACGGTAAAGGTGTGTGTGGCTAATACCGAAGCCGGTGCTGTGTTATCGGTTGCCGATACCGGTATTGGTATACCCCCGGAGCATCAAAGCCGTGTGTTTGAGCGTTTTTATCGGGTAGATAAAAGCCATTCTAAGGCCAGCGGCGGTACCGGTTTGGGGCTTTCTATTGTAAAACACGCCTGCGCTTACCTTGGGGCGGCTATAAAGCTGCAAAGTGAGCAGGGCAAGGGCACCACCATTACGGTAGTATTCCCTAAGCAACAAAAGGAGGCGTAGGCAAAATGTGGCTGCTTTATGCTGTAGGTTCGGCATTGTTTGCCGGTTTAACCGCAATTTTGGCTAAATGCGGCATAAAAACAACTGATTCTACAGTGGCAACGGCAATACGCACGGTGGTTGTGCTGGTGTTTGCGTGGCTGATGGTATTTATTGTCGGCTCGGCGGGGCAGTTGGCGGCCATTAACGGCAAAACACTGCTGTTTTTAATACTTTCCGGTTTGGCTACCGGCGGTAGCTGGCTGTGTTATTTTCGGGCTTTGCAGTTGGGTGATGTTAACAAGGTGGTGCCTATTGATAAATCCAGCACAGTGTTAACAATTTTGCTGGCGGCCCTGTTTTTGCACGAAGCCATAACTCCGGTAAAGGGGCTTGGTGTTGTGCTTATCGCCGTTGGCACGCTTTTAATGATTGAAAAAAAGGCGAACACCGGGCAGGCGGCCAAAGGCTCGCAGTGGCTGTGGTATGCGTTAGGGTCGGCGGTGTTTGCCAGCCTTACCGCCATTTTAGCCAAGGTGGGCATTGTGGGGGTAGAATCTAATTTGGGTACTGCCATACGCACGGTGGTGGTGCTACTTATGGCCTGGCTTATGGTGGTGGTGCAGGGCAAGCAGGGTGAGCTTGCTAAAATTGCCCCACGGGAACTTGGTTTTATTTGCCTTTCCGGCCTGGCTACCGGTGCAAGCTGGTTGTGTTATTACAAAGCTTTGCAGGGTGGGCCGGCCAGTCTGGTGGTGCCTATAGATAAGCTTAGTATTTTGCCGACAGTGATGTTTTCTTATCTGGTGTTTAAAGAGAAACTGACGAAAAAATCAGCGGCGGGGCTGGCGGCTATTGTGGCGGGTACCCTACTTATGCTAGTAAAAAACGCTTAATATCGCCTGATACAACGTCTGGCCGGGGCTGTGTGCCTGTGGCCGGGCGTTTTTGCTTTTGGTTGCCTTTTGCTGATATTTTAGCTATAATTATGGTATCTTAAATTAAAGGGGGTGCGGCTATGGACGAACGTGTTTATTTATCTATTGATTTAAAATCGTTTTTTGCTTCGGCAGAATGTGTGGCGCGTGGGCTAAACCCTATGCAAACCAATTTGGTGGTAGCCGACCGTAGCCGTACCGAAAAAACCATTTGTCTGGCAGTAACACCGTCTTTAAAGGCGTATGGCATACCGGGGCGGGCGCGCCTGTTTGAGGTTATACAGCAAGTGCAAAAAATAAACAGCCGCCGCAGGCAGGCAGCGCCGGGGCGTCGGCTTGTGGGAGAATCTTGTGATGCCGTGGAGCTGGCGCAAAACCCGGCTATGGCGCTTAATTTTATTGCTGCACCGCCCCGAATGGCCTACTATATGCAGCTTAGCAACCGTATATATAATATTTACCTGCAATATATTGCGCCCGAAGATATTCACGTTTATTCGGTAGACGAGGTTTTTATTGATGCTACCGATTACCTTAAAACCTACGGTACAACGGCACGCAGGCTTTGCAGCCACCTGATAGCCGAGGTTTTTAAGCAGACCGGTATAACGGCAACGGCCGGCATAGGCAGCAATTTGTATCTGGCTAAGGTGGCGCTGGACATTGAGGCTAAGCATATTGCGCCCGATGAAAACGGCGTGCGTATTGCCGAGCTTACCGAAATGGAATATCGCCGCCGCCTGTGGGCGCACCGGCCATTAACCGATTTTTGGCGTGTAGGCCCCGGTTATGCCGACAGGCTGGCCGAGCAGGGGCTTTATACTATGGGTGATATTGCACTTTGTTCGGTGGGCGGTGCTGATAGCTATTATAACGAAGCACTGCTTTACCGGCTGTTTGGCAAAAATGCCGAGCTTTTGATAGACCACGCCTGGGGTTGGGAGCCTTGCCGCATTGCCGACATTAAAGCTTATAAGCCCAAGGAAAACAGCATTGGTAACGGGCAGGTGCTAAAATGCCCCTATAATAACCGTCAGGCGCGTTTGATAGTGCGTGAGATGACGGAGCTTTTGCTGCTGGAGCTGGTGGATAAAGGCTATGCAACTGATCAGATGGTGCTTACCGTGGGTTATGATGTGGAAAACCTGCTGGATCCTAATCGCAAAAGGCTGTATCACGGGGCGGTAACCACCGACCGTTATGGCCGCAGTGTACCCAAGCACGCGCACGGTACTGCTAACCTTGGCGGTTACACGGCATCTGCCAAAAAGGCGGTACGGGCGGTGTTGCAGCTTTATGATGATATAGTTGACAAAAATTTGCTGGTGAGGCGTATCTATATATCGGCTAACCGTATAAAGCCGGAGGCCGAAGCCCTAAAGCAAACCGAGCCGGAACAAATGCGTCTGTTTTGCGATTACGATGCCTTGCAGAAGCAACGTGAGCAGGAGCAGGCCGAGCTTGCCAAAGAGCGGCGTATGCAGCAGGCTGTGCTGGCCATAAAAAAGAAGTTTGGCAAAAACGCCATACTTAAAGGTTCAAATTTTGAAGAAGGTTCTACCGCTATAGAACGTAACGGGCAAATTGGCGGCCACAAGGGGTAGCCGCAACATTATACAGGGGGTAAAATATGACAAAGCCAACCAACAAATATGCAGCTATTATTGATATGCCGCATCACAGGTCTTTAACACGGCAGCCAATGCCTATGTACGACCGAGCCGCGCAGTTTTCTCCCTTTGCTGCCCTTAGCGGTTACGGCGAATCAATAAAAGAAACTGCCCGGCAGACCGATGCCGTGGCGGTGCTGAGCGAAGATGCTCTGGCGGCGCTGGATGAACGCCTGGCGGTGCTGTTGGCGGCAAAAGAGGCAGAACCGCAGGTTTGTGTTACTTACTTTAAGCCCGATGCCAAAAAAAGCGGCGGTGCTTATTGCCGGCATTGCGGTGCGGTAAAAGCCGCAGACAGCATAGCGCGGCAGTTGGTGTTTTCTGACGGTACAGCTATTGATATGGCGGCGGTGGTGGCAATAGAGGGGACAATTTTTGACACATTACTTTAAATGCCCACGGCATAAGTGTCAAAATTTCAACATAAATTCACAAATAATTCATAAATAGCCGCTATAATAATTACTAAGTAATTTTAAGGGGGATTTTTAATGCACGGTATACCTACTTTGATCACAGATTTGGCGTTGATATTGTTGTTGGCTGCCTTTGCCACGCTGCTTTGTAAAAAGTTTAAGCAGCCGCTGGTGCTGGGCTATATTTTGGCCGGCTTTTTGTGCGGCCCGGTGGTAAGCTTTTTGCCAACCGTAGCCGATAGAGCCAATATCGACTTGTGGTCAGAAATAGGTATTATATTTTTGATGTTTGCCGTGGGGCTGGAATTTAGCCTGCACAAGCTGGTAAAAGTCGGTATGGCCGCTATACTTTCTGCTCTGTTTGAAGTTTTGGGTATGATGGTGCTGGGCATAATGCTGGGGCAGGTGTTCGGCTGGTCTATGATGGACAGTATATTTTTAGGCGGTATGCTGTCAATTTCTTCTACTATGATAGCCCTTAAAGGCTTGGAGGACAGCGGGCAAAAGCAGCAAAAATTTGCCGGTTATGCTATTGGCACACTTATAATTGAAGATATTGTAGCTATATTTTTGATGGTAATACTTTCTACCATGGCAGTAAGCAGCGGCTTTAACGGTGCCGAATTGCTGTTTACTGTGGGCAGAATGTTGTTCTATTTGTCGCTGTGGCTTATACTTGGCATATTTATTTTGCCGACCTTTTTAAACAAGGTAAAGGGCCTGTTAGATGATGAAATGCTGCTGGTGCTTTCTTTGGGTGTGTGCCTTGGTATGGTATGGATAGCCGATGCACTGGGCTTTTCGTCGGCATTGGGTGCATTTTTGGCCGGTTCTATTTTGGCGGGTACGGTACACGCCGAACATATTGAGCATTTGGTAAAACCCTGTAAAGACCTGTTTGGCGCGGTGTTTTTTGTATCGGTGGGCTTGTTGGTAGTGCCTTCTACCCTGGCAGAATATTGGCTGCCCATTTTGCTTATTACCATTGTAACCATAGTGGGCAAAATTTTAAGCATTACTGGCGGTATGCTGGCGGCCGGCAAAGATTTGCACACCTCGCTGTCGTCGTCGTTTTGCTTAACGCAGGTTGGTGAATTTTCTTACATCATTGCTTCGCTGGGCACATCGCTGGGGGTAACCAGTGACTTTTTATATCCCATTATCGTGGCGGTATCGGTGGTAACGGCCTTTACCACGCCGCTGATGATAAACCACGCCGATACCTGTGCCGGTTGGTTAGAAGAACATCTGCCGGAAAAACTCCGTAAAGGCTGGGAAAAATACGGTAATAACGATGATGATAACGCCTTGCAGGATAAAGACTGGCGTGCTTTTGGCAAAAATTACATTATTACGGCAACCCTGTATATTATAATTTCGGTGGGGCTTATAATGCTGGGGCATACGGTGCTGGTGCCCCTGCTGGCGCATTTGCCGTTTGCCAACGTTATTTGCGCGGTAATAATTTACGTTTGCATAACGCCGTTTATCCGTCAGCTTATGATCTTCCGCGACCCGTATATGATGTCTTTGTGGCTGCGCGGCTTAAAAAACCGTTTGCCGCTGGTGGGGCTTATTGGTGTACGTGTGGTTTTGGGTATGATATTGCTGCTTACGCCGTTGTATCTGCTGTTTAGTCTGCCGCCGTGGCTGCTGTTGGCCATTGGCCTGCTGTTTACGGTATTGCTGCTGCGTATCAACAACTTCAGCAGTATGTACCTGCGTATAGAAGCACGTTTTTTGGCTAACTTTAACGAAAAGAAGCTGGCCGAGGGTTCGCAAAGCACCGAAACCAGCCTTAACCGTCAGCTTTCGGTAGTGCCCTTTGTGCTGCCCGACGACAGCACGGCAGTTGGTAAAAAGCTTATAGATTTGGATTGGGGACGTTTTTACGGCATAAAAGTAATAAAAATTATGCGCGGCCGCAGCTATATAAACATACCGGAAGGTTACGAGATTTTGCACGCCGGTGATACGCTGCTGGTTATGGGCGCACCTAAAAATATTGAAAACTTTAGCTATGCGGCTAAAAAGCAGGGGCTGTTAGAGCGCGGCAGTGATGCGCCGAAGATTTTGAAGGATTATATCGACAGCCAAGACCACGATGCTGCCGACAGCCAGCTTTACTGTTTTGCTGTGCAGTTGGCCGGTACGCCGCAATACACCGGCAAAACCCTGCGAGAATCCTCCTTAAAGACGGATTGGGGCTGCTTTTTGTTGGGCTTAGAGCGTGACCGCCTGCCGATTTTAGACCCCAGCCCGGATATGCGCCTGGATGCCGGTGACCTTGTGTGGGTGTTAGGCTCGCGATCCTTGGGTGAAAAGCTGGTAAAAGAGGGACTTATTTAGGCGCTGCCCGTATTATATTGCCTTTTTAGCACAACCTAAGCCATACCGACATATATTACTGCGGTATGGCTTTTGTGTTTTATGCTTTGGTTTTTATATTGTACTTAAAATAATACAAAAGTACAAAAATATTGGCAAAACGGCTTGCCAAATTGTTGCTGTTGGTATATACTATAGGAATATATTTGCAGTTTTTGTTGTTATTTATACTTTAGATAAAAGGAGCTACTTATATATGCAAAGCAATTTTGTGCGGCAAAACGTGTTTCCTACTTTGGCGGCGCTCATCTGGGGCACTGCCTTTGTGGCCCAAAGTGTGGCTGCCGAACACGTGGAGCCGTTTACGTTTAATGCGGCAAGGGCAGTTATTGCGTTTTTATTTTTGCTGGTTTTAGCGGCGGTGCTGCGCAGCTACCGCGCAAAGCAGGGGCAAAAATCGGGCAGTGGGGCAGTTTATTGGCGTAATTTGCTGATTGCCGGCCTATGCTGCGGCGTAGCTTTAACGGTGGCCACCAATTTGCAGCAAAAAGGGTTAGAAACCACGACAGCCGGAAAGTCCGGCTTTATTACCGCCCTGTACATTGTGCTGGTGCCGCTGTTTGGTTTGTTCTTAAAAAAGAAGCCTTCTCGCGCAATATGGGTAAGTGTTGCTTTGGCGGTTGTCGGGCTGTATTTTTTATGTATAAAGCAGAGTATGACGGTAAGCTTCGGTGATTTTTTAACTATGCTTTGTGCGGTGTGCTTTGCCCTGCATATTTTGGTTATTGACCATTTTTCTGCCAAGGTGGATGGCGTGGAGCTTTCCTGTATGCAGTTTTTGGTAATGACGGTGATATCCGGCGTAGGTATGCTGCTTACCGAAACCCCCAGCGTAGAAACACTGCAAATGGCGGCCGGCAACATTTTGTATGTTGGTATATTTTCCAGCGGGGTGGCGTATACCTTGCAGATTTTGGCGCAAAAAGGTTCTAACCCGACCACGGTGGCGCTGCTTATGAGCCTTGAGGCTGTTTTTGCTACCTTGGCCGGTGCCTTAATTTTGCATGACCAAATGACGGCGCGGGAATATATGGGCTGCATTATTATGCTGGCTGCGGTTATGCTGGCGCAAATACCGGATACTACGTGGCGCAGGTTGAGCCGGGGGAAAGTATAAGGGGGTTGCAATATGAAACGTTTGGCTATATTGGCAGCGGCAATGCTGTTGTGTGTTGGCTTGGCGGGCTGCGGCACGGAGTATGCTGACACGAATGGTGCTGATGATTTCAGCTTGCAGACGATTTCCGACGAGGAGATTATCAATTTGTCGGTGGGTGCATCGGGGCTGGGCTATAGCGAGGAGAGCATTGGCGATTCGATTTTCAGCACGGAGTATTCGAGCAAAAATTTTAACGGCGTGGAGCAGATTTTCTTGACGAATTACCTGTTGCCGTCTGATGTCAGGGTGTACATTGGTTATTTGAATGTGAGCAGCGGGAATTTACGTCTGGTGGCGGTCAATAATGACGAAATTATTAAGGAGATTCCCATCGACTCGTTTAATGAGGAGTTTGTGTTTGAGGATATAAGCGGATCATTTGCCATTAATTTGGCGGGCGAAAGCGCGGAATTTGACTTGAACCTCCGCGTGGAATAAAAGAGTAAAATAAAAGAGTAAAAAAGCCCCGGCCTAAAAAGGTCGGGGCTTTGTGCTGCTTAGCGGCGGTCTTGCAGCTCGGCAGGTATGCGTTCTTCAAACAGCCGCACCAGATAATCGCGGGTAAGGGCTACGCCGTGTTGTTGGGCCAGCTCCTCGGTGTATTCTGCCAGGGGGTAAACGGTAATGTCGCCGTAGTTGTAGGTAAAGTGGTTAACTATCGGTATAACACCCATATGGTCAACGGTAAGGCTGCCGTCGGCGGTATCGTAGGTCATATCAACCTCGGCCAGGGCGCCCAGCATAGTGGCAGGCTTGTTTTGGGCGGATATAAAATTGCCCAGCGAATAAAACACCGGAACATTGCGGCCATCGGCAGCTTGCAGCATTTCGGCAGTTTGCACAACGTGTGGGTGCGTGCCAATTATGATGTCGGCACCGGCATCGGCAACAAGCTGTGCCAAACGCTTTTGTTCGGCGTTGGGCTCCGCCTGATATTCTACACCCCAGTGCATACTTACAATAACAATATCGGCGGCTTCGTTAGCAGCGGCTAAATCGCTTTTTATGGCTTCATCATCAATCAGGTTAATAATAGCCGCGCTGTTTTTTGGCAGCGACAAACCGTTGGTGCCGTAGGTGTAGGCCAGCAGGGCAACATTTACATCCTTGCAGTTTAAAATTTGCAGCGTATCGTCGTCGGCGTTGGCAGCAACCCCGGCCATAACGGCATCACATTGGCTGCGCCAAAAGGCTACGGTGTTAAGCAAACCCTTTTCTCCGGCATCTAAAATGTGGTTGGTGGCCTGGCTTACCAAATTAAAGCCCATACCTACCAAATGGGTGCCAAGCTCTTGCGGCGAATTAAACATAGGGTACGATTTTAACCCCAGCTCGGTGCCGCCAAGGGGAGTTTCCTGATTGATAAAGGCTAAATCGGCGTTAGCTATGTAGGGCGCAATATGCTGATAAGCGTAGGTAAAGTCAAAGCCGCTGCCGCCGGTGCGTTCTTTTGCCTGGCGGTAAATAGGCCCGTGTATCAGGTTATCGCCCGCAGCCACCAGCGATAGCTGTACCTTGGTGGTGGGGGGCATTTCCGGCGCCAAAGACGGCAATATGTTGGCCGGTGCAGTGCAGGCTGCCAGCATAAGACACAGCAGCAGGGCAAGGGCCGCGCACAGTTTTTTTATGTATTGCATAGTCAAAACTTCCTTAATCAAAAGTATAATTTTATATAATTTATAAGATATTGTAATAAATAATGATAACACGAAAGCCGCCAATTATCAAGGCAAAACCGCATATAAAAAGAGGGCGGGGAAAATTCCCCGTCCTCTTTATAAATTGTAAATTAAGCCATTAAACTTTGGTTTAATTATTTGCTCAGCTTCATAGTGCCGGTCTGGTTGAAGCGAACGTGCCAGGACAAAGCTTCCTCCAGGATGTGGGGGGTATGAGCCTTGCCGTCCGGGCAAGCTTCCAGAGCGCGATTGTAGTAATCGAGCAGCATCGGCTTGTAATCCGGGTGAGCGCAGTTGTTGATGATTTCCAGAGCTCTTTCACGAGGAGCCTTGTTACGCAGGTCTGCAACGCCCTGTTCGGTAACGATAACGTTAACGTCATGCTCGGTGTGGTCAATGTGAGAGCACATCGGAACGATAGAGGAGATGTCGCCGCCCTTAGCAACGGAGCCGGTCATAAAGATGGAGATGTAAGCAGCACGGGTGAAGTCGCCGGAGCCGCCGATACCGTTCATCATTCTGGTACCCATAATGTGGGTGGAGTTTACATGGCCGTAAATATCAACTTCGATAGCGGTGTTCATGGAGATTACGCCCAAACGACGAGCAACCTCGGGGTTGTTGGAAATTTCCTGAGGACGCAGTACGATGGTCTTCTTGTAGCGTTCTACGTCTGCCTTAAAGCGAGCCAGACCGTCTACAGAAGGAGTAAGAGAGGTGCCGGATACAGCTACGAACTTGCCGCAGTCGATCAAATCCAGAGCGCCGTCCTGAATAACTTCGGAATAGAAGGTCAAACCTTCCAGATCGGAAGTAGCGAAGGAAGCCAATACAGCGTTAGCTACGCCGCCAACACCAGACTGCAGGGGCAGCAGGTTTTTGGGCAAACGACCAGCTTCAACTTCCTTGTTAAAGAAGCCAACGATGTTGTCTGCAATAGCCTGTTCGGTTTCGGTTACTGCGGGCAGAGGACGTACCTTATCGGTGATGTCGGTAACAACGATAGCAGCGATCTTGTCAGCGCCACATTCGATGTAAGGAGTACCGATTCTGTCGCCGGTAGCGTAGATCGGGATTTCCTTGCGGTAAGGCGGATCCAGCGGAATGTAAATGTCGTGCATACCTTCCATTTCTTCGGGCTGAGAAGTGTTGATTTCAACGATAACTTTGTCGGCGCACTTTACGAAAGTAGGAGCGGAACCAACAGAAGTGGTGGGGATCAGGTTACCTTCTTCGGTAATAGCACAAGCTTCTACCAAAGCGATATCAATGTTGCCCAAAAAGCCGTAACGAGCATACTGGGTAGCCAAAGACAGGTGCTGGTCGTTGTACAAAACGCCTGCTTCGCCCTTGGTGTTCAAAGCGTTTCTCATATCGTTGTTGGTCTGGTAGGGGCTGCGGCGTGCAACTGCACCGATAGTAGCCAAACCGTCCAGCTCGGGGCCAACGGATGCGCCGGTCAAAATCTGTACCTTGATGTTTTCGCCGGCCTTTACGCGCTCAGCCAGTGCCAGCGGAACTGCCTTCGGGTAACCGGAAGGAGTAAAGCCGGAGCAACCCAGAGTATCGCCGTCCTTGATCAGTTTTGCTGCTTCTTCAGCTGTAGTAACTTTGCTCAAAAGTTCCTTACATCTGATTCTGTGTTCATAACTCATAACACATACCTCCATAAATTTGAAAATGATTATATCGTTATGATGTCTTAAGTAAGCTTAAACATCACAACAGCTATAATCATTATACTCTATAAATCTACAAAAATAAAGGGTTTTTTTAGTCAAATTTATTTATTATTATTTTGCGCAAAATTGCTGGTAATTTGTCTGTAATTATGCTACAATATATTATTATTCACTTTGATGGCAGTTTTTTGTCGGCACTTTTTTTGCGGTGCCCCCAATTTTTTTATTTGTCAGGAGAATTATTATGCTAAAAGCACAAGCTGCGGCCAAGCCCCTGCTGTTACAAAACGCCTGCTATTACACCGAAAGCGGCTTAAAAAGCGGGGCCTTGCTGTTAGAGGGCGGTAAAATTGCAGCCATTTTTGATGATGCTGCTGCCCCCGCCCAACCGGATTGGCAGGTTTATGATGTTATGGGTAAAATAGTGCTGCCCGGTGCTATAGATACTCATACCCACGTGCGGGAGCCCGGCAGCCCGGAAAAAGAAGATTTTTGTACCGGTACGGCGGCGGCGCTGGCCGGTGGGGTAACCACTGTTTGCCAAATGCCCAACGTAAACCCTATGCCGCACAATGCGGCGGCCCTGGCGCAAAGCAAACGTCTTGCGGCTGAAAAGGCCCTGTGTAATGTGGTATTTTATGCGGCAGCCGGGGCAGATAATACCGAAGATTTTGCTGATTTGGCTGCTGCCGGGGTGGTTGGGTTAAAAACCTTTTTGCAGCCTGCCAAGCCGGGTGAGCCGCAATATATTACGGTGGCGGCTGATGACGGTGATGTTGAGCTGTGCAGGGTACTTAAAGCGGCGGCGGCGGTAAATATGCGCTGTTACTTTCATTGCGAGGATTATACCCTGATTGGCCAATTAGAGGCTGCTGCCCATGCGGCCGGCGAAGAAGCATATTCCTTCCATTATAAAACAAGGCCGGACGAAGCTGAGCTTAATGCGGTAAAGCGCGTGTTGGCTGCGGCGCAAAAATGCGGTGCCAAGGTGGGTATCGTTCATGTTTCTACGGTGGCGGCAGCGGAATATATTGCCAATGCCAAGGCCGCCGGGCAAGATGTTACTATGGAGGTTTGTTTTCATCATTTGTTTTTTGATGACAGCCTTATTGATAAGTTTGGCCCTTATGCCAAGTGCAATCCGCCGCTGCGTTCGGCGCAAAACGTGCAGGGTTTGTGGCAGTATGTGCAAAACGGCACGGTAGATTATATTGGTACTGACCACGCACCGCACCTGTTGGCACAAAAGCAGGCAGGCGAGGATAAAATATGGCAGGCACCGTCCGGCATTGCGCATTTAGAGCTTATGCTGCCACTGCTGCTTACGGCGGTAAACAGCGGCAGGCTTACAATAGAGCGTATGGCCGAGCTGGTGTGTGTTAACGGCTACAGGGCTATGGGGCTGTATCCGCAAAAGGGGCAAATTGCCGTGGGTGCTGATGCTGACCTGACGGTGGTGGATATGGACAGAGAGTGGCAGTTTGACCATAAGCTGATGCAGACAAAGGCGCGCCAAACCTGCGCCCTGTTTGACGGCTTGGCAATGCACGGTGCTGTAGAAGCAACGATACTGGCCGGCAGACCGGTATGTGTTAACGGCCTGGTGGATTATTGCAAATAGGCTTGCTATTTGCGCCAAGAAGATATATTATTATAAAAGCAGATAATTTTACGCAGATAAACGCGTATTTTATAGGAGGAAAATTGTTATGTGCGATTGCGGAAAGCGGCACGAGCTGCCCAAAACCTACGATCACCACGATGTTGAGCAAAAGTGGTATGCCCATTGGGAGAAAAACGGCTATTTCAGTTGTGAAAATAACGCCGGCGGAGAACCGTTTTCGGTGGTAATGCCGCCGCCGAACGTTACCGGCCAGTTGCATTTGGGTCATGCCATTGATAATACCATGCAGGACATTTTGACCCGCTGGCACCGTATGCAGGGCCACCAGACTTTATGGGTGCCCGGCTGTGACCACGCCGGTATTGCTACCCAGGCCAAGGTAGAAGAGCACCTGGCAGCAGACGGTATAAGCAAGTATGATTTGGGGCGCGAAGCCTTTGTGGATAAGGTGTGGGATTGGAAGCACCAGTATCACGACCGTATTGTTAAGCAGCTTAAAATGTTGGGTTCAAGCTGCGATTGGGATCACGAGCGCTTTACGCTGGACGAAGGCTGCAACGATGCCGTAAACGAGGTTTTTGTGCGCCTTTATAACGAAGGCCTGATTTACCGCGGCACTTATATCATCAACTGGTGCCCCAAGTGCCAGACGACGATTTCGGACATTGAGGTTGAACACAGTGACCACGAAGGCCACCTGTGGCATTTGCGCTACCCCCTGACCGACGGCAGCGGTTATATTGTAGTGGCTACCACCCGGCCGGAAACTATGCTGGGCGATACTGCCGTAGCTGTTCACCCCGATGATGAGCGCTATAAAGATATGGTTGGCAAAACCATTATGCTGCCGCTGATGAACCGTGAAATTCCGATTATTGCCGACGATTACGTTGATTTGGAATACGGTACCGGTGCAGTTAAAATTACCCCCGCACACGACCCGAACGACTTTGAAATGGGTTTGCGCCACAACCTGCCGCAAATATCGGTTATCGGCAAAGATGCCAGAATGAACGAATTTGCCGGCAAGTACGAGGGTATGGACAGAGATGAGTGCCGCAAGGCCGTAGTAGAGGATATGGACAAGCTGGGCCTGTTGGAAAAAATCGAGGACATAAGCCACGCGGTGGGCGAATGTTACCGTTGCGGCAGTGTTATCGAGCCGCTGATTTCTCCGCAGTGGTTTGTAAAGATGGAGCCTTTGGCCAAGCCTGCTATCGAGGCGGTGAAAACCGGTGACATCCGTTTTGTACCGCAGAGATTTGAAAAGATTTACCTTGGCTGGCTGGAAAATATCCGTGACTGGTGCATATCCCGTCAGCTTTGGTGGGGGCACCGTATACCTGTCTGGTATTGTCAGGATTGCGGCGAGGTTATCTGCCAAAAGGATGAGCCTGCCTGCTGCCCCAAGTGTAATTCCGCTAAATTAAAGCGTGACGAGGATGTTTTGGATACCTGGTTTTCCTCCGGTTTGTGGCCGTTTGAAACCCTTGGCTGGCCGGATGAGGAAGCTCTTGCCAAGATGAAAAAGTTCTACCCGACGTCGGTGCTGGTTACCGGCCGCGACATTATCTTCTTCTGGGTGGCACGTATGATATTTACCGGCCTGCATTTTATGGAAGAAAAGCCCTTTAGTGATGTATTTATTCACGGTTTGGTGCTGGATGCTCAGGGCCGCAAGATGAGTAAATCGCTGGGCAACGGCATTGACCCGATTGAGATTATTGAGCAATACGGCGCAGATCCGCTGCGTTTTATGCTGATAACCGGCAATACTCCCGGCAATGATTTGCGCTTCCAGACGGAGCGTTTAGAGGCCAGCCGTAACTTCTGTAACAAAATTTGGAACGCCAGCCGTTTTGTGCAGATGAACCTTGATGATTATCAGCCCGGCGGCGAGGTTAATTACAGCTTGGCCGACAAATGGATACTGGCCGAATTAAAGGCGGCAACGGCGGCGGTTTCCAACAACCTTGGCAAGTACGAGCTGGGCGAGGCAGCGCGCGCTATTTACGACTTTACCTGGGATTGTTTCTGTGACTGGTACATTGAAATGTCGAAGCCGCGCCTGTACGGCGATGACAGACAGGAGCGTTACACCGCACAGACAGTGCTGGTGCAGGTGCTTGACAGTATTTTGCGTCTGCTGCACCCCTTTATGCCGTTTATTACCGAAGAAATTTGGCAGGCTATACCGCACGACGGTGAAACCATTATGCTGGCAAAGTGGCCCAATGCTGATGAAATGCCCGATTTTGCGGCAGAAGCGGCTGTTATGGGCCTGAATATGGAAGCAGTACGTGCTGTGCGTAATATTCGTGCTGAAATGAACGTGGCTCCCGGCAAAAAGGTAGATTTGATAATAGCTGCCGATAACGCCGACGGTATTAAGCAGGGTGAGTTGTATATTAAGGCGCTTTGCGGTGCCGAAACCCTTACCTACACGGCAGCCGATGCGGCAGCACCGGAACAGGCAGCGGTAGCACACATCCGCGGCGTGGATATTTACCTGCCGCTTAAAGGGCTTATTGACCTTGATAAGGAAATTGCCCGCCTGAATAAGGAAATTGCCAATATGGATAAAGAAATAAGCCGCTTAGAGGGCAAGCTGAACAATCAGGGCTTTATTGCCAAGGCACCGGCGGCTGTTGTAGAAGGCGAGCGCGTTAAGCTGGCCGATTACAGCGAAAAAAAGCAGAGCCTGTTAGACCGTGTGGCCGAATTAAACAAGTTGGCCTAAAGGCGGGGGCATAAAATTGACTAATACGGAAATTTTGGCGGGAGCGGCGGATTATGCGGCCGCTCTCCGCTTTTTAGAGGAACAAACCAAGTTTGGCATAAATTTGGGGCTGGGGCGCATACAGCGTTTGTTGCAGCTTATGGGTAACCCGCAGCAGCAGGGTGTAAAATACCTGCACATTGGCGGCACCAACGGCAAGGGTTCGGTGTCGGCAATGCTTTCGGCGTGCCTTATTGCGGCCGATAAAAGCTGTGGGTTGTTTACGTCGCCACATTTGCACACCTACCGCGAACGTTATCGCATCAATAACAATTTGATAAGCCGAGAAGAAATTGTGCGCCGGGTACAGGCTGTTAAGCCGCTGTTGGCCCAAATGCAGGCCGAAGGTGCCGAGGCACCGACCGAATTTGAAGTAAGCACCGCTATGGCGCTGAATTATTTTACCGAAGCACAAACCGAATATGCCGTAATAGAGGTGGGCTTGGGCGGCGAGATAGATTCGACCAACGTTATTACCCCGGAGTTGGCGATAATTACCAACGTGGCGATTGATCATATTGATTATTTGGGCAATACTAAAGAAGAAATCGCTGCTGTTAAGGCCGGTATCATCAAGGCGGGCAAGCCCTGCTTTACCGCTGCCGAAGATGAAGCTGTGCTGGCTGTGCTGCGCCAAAAGGCTATGTCTGTTGAGGCACCGCTTTTTTGCTATGGGCAGGATTTTACGGTCAGTGATGTTGTCTATGATGAGAGCGGCCAAACGTTTACATATAACGATTTGCGCACCGGCGAGGCGCTTTGCGGCTTGCGTATAAATTTGCTGGGCGAACATCAGTTGAAAAATGCAGCGCTGGCAGTGGTGGCGGCACACTATTTAAATCTGCCGCAGGCTGCTATTTACAGTGGTTTGCAGGCGGCACGCTGGCCCGGCCGCTTAGAGGTGGTTTGCCAAAACCCGTTAATTGTGCTGGACGGTGCCCATAATGAGGCCGGTATGCAGGCGCTGGCAGCAGCCATAAAGCGCTACTGGCCGGGTAAAAAAATATGTGCGGTGCTGGGTATGCTGGCCGACAAACAGCGACGAGAAGCCCTGTGCCATTTGCTGCCCCTGTTAGACAGTGCCGTTATTTGCCGTGTGCCAAGTTACCGTGCCGGTGATTGGCAAACTCTGGGTGAGCTGTGCCGTGAATATAAGGTGCCTTGCCAACTGATAGAGGAGGTGTCTGCGGCTGTTGCTGCCGGCAGGGCCGGGCTGCAAAACGGTACCGATATGTTGCTGATAAGTGGATCTTTGTATATGCTGGCAGATGCCAGAGCTTGTTTGGTGGAGGTAGAAACCGATGAATAACCGTTTGATTTTAGCCAGTGCGTCGCCAAGGCGGCTGGACTTATTGCGTACTGCCGGCATAGAGCCGATGGTTTGCCCGACTGACTGTGACGAAATAACCGGCGGTATGCCCCCGCGTGACCTTGTTATTGCCAATGCTGTGGCCAAAGCGCAGGCTTGCGCGCAAAAATACCCCAACGGCTCAATAGTGGCGGCTGATACTGTGGTGGCTTTGGGCGACGAAATTTTCGGCAAGCCTGACAATGCCGATGATGCTAAAAGTATGCTGGCCAAATTATCCGGGCAGACGCACAGCGTTTTTACCGGGGTGGCGGTGTTTAAAAACGGTGAACTGTTGTCTGATGCGGCTGAAACCAGGGTGACCTTTGCCGAATTGACCGCAGAACAGATTGCTGATTATGTGGCCGGCGGTGAGCCGCTGGATAAAGCCGGTGCCTATGCCATACAGGGCGGGGCAGGTGCCTTTGTTACCGCTATTGACGGCGATTTTGACAATATTGTCGGTTTGCCGCTGTTTGTGTTAAATAATATGGTTGACCTGTTTGACTATATAGAGCTGTAACAGCCGCAGCTATTGGTATGTCAGCAAAAAAAATTGATAAAAATACTAAAAGAATGTTGTATTTCAAACGGTGTATATAGTAAAATAATAAAGTGTAAAAGTTGTAATGTATTATAGTTGTGACAAACAGGCTGGAAAGGGGACAACGTTTTGTTTAATATTGATATTGGTATAGATTTGGGTACGGCAAATACCCTTGTTTATGTAAAAGGCAAGGATACTATATCTACCGAACCGTCGGTGGTGGCGGTAGAAAAGCACAGCCGCAAAATTTTGGCGGTGGGCAACGATGCTAAAAAAATGCTGGGGCGTACCCCCGGCAATATTATGGCTATTCGCCCGGTAAAAGACGGCGTTATTGCCGACTTTGATATTACGCAGGAAATGTTAAGGTACTTTATTGATAAAGCGGTAAAAAACCGCTCTATATTTTCGCGCCCGCGTATTGTTATCTGCGTGCCCTCCGGCGTAACTACAGTTGAAGAACGTGCTATACGCGAGGCGGCGCTTAATGCCGGTGCCAAAGAAGCTTACCTGATAGAAGAACCTATGGCGGCTGCTATAGGTGCGGGCCTGCCGGTTATGGAGCCTGTGGGCAATATGATAGTTGATATCGGCGGCGGCACCACCGAAGTCGGCCTTATATCTTTGGGTGGGCTGGTAACGGTACATTCGGTGCGCGTAGCCGGTGACAAAATGGACGAAGCCATTGTTAACTATATTAAAAAGCATTTTAATTTGGCTATTGGTGAACGTACCGCCGAAGAAATTAAAATTCAGATAGGTTCGGCCTACCTTGAACCGGAGGAACGCGGTGAAAGCTATTCGGTGCGTGGCCGAGACCTTATGACCGGCCTGCCGAAAACCATCACCATTACTACCGACGAGATCAATCAGGCACTTTCGGAGCCGGTAGCCGCAATTATTGACGCCGTAAAGAGCTGTCTGGAAAAATCTCCGCCGGAGCTGGCCGCGGATATTATGGACAGAGGCATTGTAATGGCCGGCGGCGGTTCTCTGCTCAGGGGGCTGCCCAAGCTGCTCTCGCAGGAAACTCACATTATGGTGCATTTGTCTGATCAGGCACTTAATGCGGTGGTACTTGGTACCAGCAAGGTGCTGGATAATATTCACATTTTGGATTCCGGAACGCGCAGGTAGCTTATTTTAGCAGGAGGGTGGCTTTTTTGGATCCGAAAAAAAAGAAGCTGATGATAGGCGGTTTATCTGCCTGTTTGGTAATACTGGTGTTGTTCCTGGCGGGGTTAACCTCTACCGAGCGGGAAAATATCTCTACACCGGAACAGTTTTTGCGAGAAATGCTGGCTCCGTTTCAAAACGGGGCCAGTGTTGTATCGGCTAATATTCACAACTGGGGCGCATACTTGCAGGGTGTTGATAACATACGGGCAGAAAACGAGGAGCTTTTGCGCGAGGTAAGCGAGCTGCGTATGCAACTGGTAAATTATGCGGAATACGAGCAGGAAAACGACCGTTTGCGCGAGCTTTTGCACACCGTAAAGGATTACAGCGCCGATTTTAATTATGTTACCACCAAAGTAGTAAACCGCGAGCAAAGCAGTTGGTATAAAACGCTGATTATTAACGGCGGCGCCGATGACGGGTTTGCAGTGGGGATGCCGGTGGTATCGGCACAGGGCGTGGTAGGGCGTATTATCAATACGTCGGCACACACTGCCGAAGTTTTGCTGATAACCGACCGTGAAGGTGCAGTTAGCGCTATGGTACAAAAAACGCGCACGGTAGGCGTGGTAGAAGGTGACGGCGAAACCGACAGCCTTAGTATGATACACGTGCCCTACGATGCCGAAATAGAAAATTATCAGCAGGTTATAACGTCGGGCTACGGCGGTGTATACCCCAAGGGGCTGCTGATAGGCTACATTAACAGCATAGACCTGGAAAGTGACGGGTTAATGCTGAATGTTGGCGTGCGCTCTTATGTAGATTTTAATCGGCTGGAAGAAGTTATGGTGCTTACACCTAAAAAATAAGGAGGCTGCTATGTATAATTGGCGGCGTTACGCAACACTGGTCGTTTTATATGCCGTGGCCTTAATTTTGCAGTACGGCGTGCTTAATAATTTGGGCTGGGGTGTTTTTTGCCCGCTGCTGCTGGTTTTTTTTCCGGTATTTGGGGGGCTGCTGGGCGGCGGTGTTTGCGGCCTGGCGCACGGGCTGCTGTGCGGCCTGCTGATAGATTTGGTAATTGGGCGCTTTATTGGGCTTAATATGCTGGTTTGGGCGCTGGTTGGCTGGCTGTGCGGCTATTTGTCGCGCGGGCTTTTTAAAGAAAACTACTTTATTGCCATTGTGTCGGTGTTGCTGGCTTACCCGGCTGGCTGCCTGCTGTATGCGGTGCTGGTGGGGCTTATATCCGGCCACTTTTTTTCAATGACGCAGATAGGGCGGATAATTTTGGGCGGCATACCAACAAACTGCTTTATTGCGCCGCTTATTTATCTGCCGGTATACAGGTCTTTGCAATACGGCTGGTTGAAGCGCCAAAAAAAGAAGTCGTGAGCAAACAGGCTGATTTTTGGATAGTGTAACTTTGATTAGGAGATTTTGGGTATGTTCCAAATAAACAAACCGACAGAAAGTGCATCGAATCAAGAGCTGCAAAAGCGTGCAGTGTGGTTTGTGGCCGTAATGTGCCTGATGTTTTTTGCCATTGCCGTAAAGCTGTTTGCGCTGCAAATTTTAAACACCGATATTTACACGTCAATATCCAGCAACAACCAAATGAGAATGATAAGCCAGCCGGCCAAGCGCGGTGATATTTTTGACCGCAACGGTGTAAAGCTGGCAGGTTCGCAAATTTGCTATGATATATGTATTTCATCGGCGCAGGTAAAAGGTGATGCCCTTACGGTGCTGGCTGAAAATTTGTCGGCATATTTAAAAGACCCTGAGCTTACTGCCGAGGAGATCGTCAACAAGGTATCGGGTAATGTGCGCGGTTACCAGCCGGTGGTAATAAAAACCCTGCCGGCCGAAGGTAACCAGCATTTAATTGCCATGCTGGAAGAACACCGCACCGAGCTGCCGGGCCTGCTGATAATGGAGGAGCCGGTACGTGTTTATCCGCAGGGAAAACTGGCCAGCCATATTATTGGCCAAATGGGGCGTATAACCGATACCGATGCCGACCTGCTGGAAAGCTACGATTATACTACCAGCGACTGGGTAGGTAAGGCCGGGCTGGAAAAAACCATGGAGCGCTTTACCGATACCGAGGGCAACGAGATAGGCTTGCGCGGCCAGCGTGGTTTAAGTGTGTTAGAGGTAGATTCCAAGCACCGTATTGTCCGTACAATATCCGAAGAACCCAGCGTTGCCGGTAATTCTCTGATGTTAACTATAGACAGTAAAATTCAGCAGGCTATGGAAGCTTCTCTGGCGGCAACAGTAAAAAAAATAGCGCAAAGCAGGCCAAAGGCCAAAGCCGGTGCCGGTGTACTGTTAGATGTTAAAACCGGTGCCGTGCTGGGTATGGCATCGTACCCGGATTATGACCCGCAAAATTTTATTGACGGTTTAAACAGTGCGCTTTCGGCCTACTATTATGATGATACCCTAAAGCCTACTTATAACCGGGCGGTGCAGGCTGCTTACCCGGTAGGCTCCACATTTAAGGTATCTACAGCGCTGGCTGCCCTGGTAAGCGGTGTTGTTGACGCTAACACCACTATTACCTGCGGGCCGGAAACCTGGGCCGAAGAAGATATAGCCAAGTGCCCCAAAGCACACGGCACGGTAAATTTAAGCAAGGCTATGGCGGTATCGTGCAACGTGTATTTTGAAAAGGTAGCGGCTATGGCCGGCATAAACAGTATGTATGATACCTTTAAAAAGCTGGGCTATGGGCAGCTTACCGGCATTGAGCTTACCGGTGAATCGCGCGGGCTGCTGGCTAACCCGGAATATAAAAAGCTTAACTTTGAAGGCTACGAGGCCGACTGGCATCGTTACGATACTTACTATATGGCTATTGGCCAGGGTTACAGCTATTATACACCCTTGCAGGTTGCGCAGGCTGTGGCTACCATTGCCAACCGCGGTGTGCGTATGCAGCCGCATTTGGTAGAAAAAATAGTTGATTACACCGGCGAAACCGTATACCAGTGGGAACCGCGTGTTATGGACGAAATTACCATAAGCGATTATAATCTTAATGCACTTTATAACGCTATGAAGGCAGTAACCTCTGACGGCGGTACGGCGTATTCTCTGTTTGGCAGCTACCCGGTAAAGGTGGCGGCTAAAACCGGTACGGCGCAAACCGGCCTGGTGGGTGATGATAAAAATAAGGATTACCATGGGTGGTTTATTGCTTTTGCCCCGGCAGATGACCCGCAGGTGGCTTTTGCCGGTATGATAGAATACGGCTACCACGGTTATGCTTCGGCCGGTGCAGTGTGCAAGGCTGCCTTTGATGCTTATTTTGGTTTAGAGGGTGTACAGACACAAACGGTATATTCTACGGTGGTGGAATAGGTTGTTGGCGCTGCCAAAGGCTGCGCCCATAAAAAGGAGTGATTGCTTTAAGCAGTTTTGTAAAATAAAATAACCAACCATAAAGCTTTTTGTACTATAATGCTTAAAAATAATGCTTAAAAATGCCAAAACACCGACAAATTGCCGTATAACTGCCGGTATAGGCCGAAATACCGCATAATTTGGCGCAAAACACCCGGTATTTTGTCAAGGAAATATTACTGACCGCAAAGAAAATAAATGCTTAGGCAAACAACAGAAATTTGTTTAAGGAGGTACAGTGATTTGGATATGACACAAGCCGGCATTGTAATAAGCGAGGGTGTTGCGGTAAGGCGCGATACAACAATGATACAGCGTACCTTAAGGTCGGGCCAAACGGTAAGATTTGACGGTAATGTTTTGGTGCTGGGCGATGTAAACCCCGGTGCCGAAATTATTGCAGCCGGGCACGTAGTGGTTATGGGGGTGCTAAGGGGAGTGGTACACGCCGGGGCTAACGGTGATACACAGGCCACTGTAACAGCACTTTGGCTGCTGCCCACCCAGATACGCATTGCCTCTTGTATTACCCGCCCGCCGGACGGCACAGCTATACCGGATACGTATCGACCGGAAGTAGCAAGGTTTAAAGACGGCGAGGTAGTTATCGAAAAATATGTTGTCTGCAAGTAAGCATTGTTAGTTTAAGGAGGAAGTTTTTATGGGTTTTGTATATGTCGTTACCTCCGGCAAGGGCGGTGTCGGCAAAACCACCACCACGGCCAATTTGGGTGCCGGGCTGGCCAGGCTGGGCCGGCAGGTGTGTATGTTAGACACTGATATTGGGCTGAGAAACCTTGATGTAGTGCTGGGGCTGGAAAATCGCATTGTTTATGATATTGTGGACGTTGTGCAGGGCAAGTGCCGCCTAAAGCAGGCGCTTATACGCGATAAACGCTTTGATAATATGTTTTTGCTGCCGGCAGCGCAGACCAAAGATAAAACGGCAATATCCGAACAGCAGATGATAAACCTGATAGCCAACCTGAAGCCGGAATTTGATTACATAATCATAGATTGCCCGGCCGGAATTGAGCATGGGTTTAAAAATGCTGTTGCCGGCGCTGATAAAGCTATTGTGGTTACTGCCCCCGAAGTATCGGCGGTGCGGGATGCCGACCGTATAATCGGCCTGTTAGAAGCCCATGGCCTTGGTGAGCCGCACCTTATAATAAACCGCATAAGGCCGCGTATGGTGCAAAGCGGCGATATGATGTCGGTGGAGGATATGTTGGAAATTTTGGCAGTGGAGCTTTTGGGCATTGTACCGGACGATGATTCAATCGTAACATCTACTAATCGCGGTGAACCTGCCGTGTTAGACGATTGTTCGAAGGCGGGGCAGGCGTATCGAAATATTACCCGCCGCCTTTGCGGAGAAGCTGTGCCGCTGTTGGATTTGACAGAAAAAGACGGTTTTTTCAGCCGGCTTAAAAGCATTTTGGTAGGGCGATAAGGAGGCGGCATAATGAGTTTTTCGGAAATTTTAACGAAATTCTTTCCTAAAGAAGCAAAACCCGGCAGTAAAGAAATTGCTAAAGAACGCCTGCGCCTGGTGCTGGTGCAGGACAGAGGCAACAGCATACCGGACGAAATGCTGTTAAAGCTTAGAGCCGAGCTTATAGATGTAATATCTCGCTATATGGTGATAGACGAAGACCAACTGGATATGGGCTTTAATAAAAGCGAGGGAGAAATTGCTCTGGTTGCCAGCATACCGGTGGTGCGTATAAAACAATAGCGTTAAATAATAAGATATATTTAATAATATGACAGATTATATAGAATATTTGGGGATAAAATGTTGAAACGGCAAGTGGGAATTTTGTTAGGTGATAGATAGTGTTTGATAAAAAAATGTTAAAAAATATTGACTGGCTGTTTGTGGTGCTGCTGTTTACATTGCTGGGCATAAGCCTGTTTGTGCTGGCGTCGGCATCGGGCAATTTGGTTAGCAACCGCCCGTATTATTACGTGCAGCGGCAGGCAGTGTGGGCATTGCTGGGCATTGCGGTGGCGGCGTTTGTCGGCTGGTTTAATTACCGGGACTTGCAGCGCTTTGCCTTGCCGGTATACTTAATATCTTTGGCGCTGCTTATAGGTGTGCTGTTTGTTGAGCCAACCAACGGTTTGGATGCTTACCGTTGGTTCAGGTTTGGTTCGTTCAGCTTTCAGCCGTCGGAATTAGCCAAGCTGGCCATAATTTTAACCCTGGCGGCATATTTGGCCAATAATCAAGACCGAATAAACGAATGGCGCGTGTTTATCGGCGTAATTTTGCTTACGGTGGTGCCAATGCTGCTTATTATGAAGGAGCCTGACCTTGGTACGGCGCTGATTTTTGGCTTTATTATGGTTATAATGATGTGGCTGGGCGGCATACCGCGGCGCCGCGTGCTGGTGCTGGTGCTTATTGCGCTGCTGCTGGTGGGTTTGGTGTTTGTAGACCTTTGGTTTGCTACCGACGGCTTTACTCATCTGGCAGAAAATCTTTCTCTGCCGCTGCCGATAAAAACTTACCAGCTAAACCGTTTGATAATTTTTGTAAACCCGGAAATGGATCCAACCAACACCGGCTATCAGATAATACAATCTAAGGTGGCCATAGGTTCCGGCGGCTTGTTTGGCAAGGGCTACGGAGAAGGCAGTCAGGTGCAGAACAATTTTTTGCCCGACCACCATACCGACTTTATTTTTGCGGTTATCGGTGAGGAGCTGGGCTTTATCGGCGGCATAATGATTTTGGCGGTATACGTGCTGCTGCTGCTGTTGGCGGTGCGCATAGCACTGCGGGCCGCTGATATGTTCGGTACGCTGATAGTGTCGGGTGTGGCGGCAATGCTGCTGTTCCAAATATTTGTAAATATCGGTATGACGGTGGGACTTATGCCCGTTACCGGTATTACCCTGCCGCTGCTAAGCTACGGCGGTACCAGCCTGCTGATAAATATGCTGGCGCTGGGGCTGGTGCTTTCGGTAAATATGCGCAGCAAAACCCAACTGTTCTAAAATAAATACCCTTTGGCATAGCAATATAACGTAAGTTATTTTGCAGCCGGAGGGTTTTTTATGAAAATTTTGTTGTATAATTGCCGCGCTTTTGTTTTTATGCTGTTGCTGCTGCTGTGTTGGCCGCTAAACGCTATGGCCGAAGCTTTGCCGGATATTGATGCCGCTGCCTATGTTTTAATGTCGGCGGATACCGGCGAAATTTTGGCACAGTCTAACGCCGATGCAAAGCGCTACCCGGCCAGTACCACCAAAATTATGACGCTGGTGCTGGCGTTAGAAGCTGTAGACCGCGGCGAGGTGAGCTTTGACGATATTGTTACCACCAGTGAATATGCTGCCGGTATGGGCGGATCTCAGGTGTATTTGTATGCCGGAGAAACCAGAACCCTTAAAGAAATGCTGATAGCAGTGGCGGTGGGCAGCGGCAACGATGCTGCTGTTGCGGTGGCCGAACATATTGGCGGCAGCGTGGGCAATTTTGTGGATATGATGAATCGACGTGCTGCCGAGCTTGGTATGACAGGTACGCATTATGCCAACCCGCACGGCCTGCATGATACCGAGCATTATACCACGGCGCACGATATGGCGATTTTGGCGCAGCACGCTGTTAATGTGCCCTGTATGCTGGACTTTACCGGTATATACGAATACCGGTTTAGGGAAGAACCTAAGCCGCTGGTGCTGTGGAATACCAACCGCCTGCTAAAATGGTACGAAGGTGCCGATGGCCTTAAAACCGGCTATACGTCTGAGGCCGGGCGTAACCTGGCAGCTACAGCCAAGCGCGGTGATATGCGTCTGATATCGGTGGTTATGGGCGTAGAACCCAAGCAGGGCCATTTTACCGAAAGTATGAAGCTGCTAAACTATGGCTTTAATAACTACACCTATAAGCTGCTGTATGCAGGCGGGGCAGCCATATGCAGCGTGCCGGTGCAAAAGGGGCAAATATCGGCGGTGGATGCCTATATTGCCGAGCCTGCCGGTGTGTTGCTTAAAGCAGGTGATGGCGGTGAATATACTACGCAGATAAATGTTGCCGAGCTGCCATGTGCGCCGCTTGCTGCCAATGTACCTATAGGTGAGCTGCAAATTATGCGCAACGGTGAAGTGATAAGCACCCTGCCGCTGTTAGCCGGGCAGGAGGTTGTTAAAATAGGTATAGGGCAGGCGTGGCGGCAAATGCTAAGCGAGGCGCTTGGTCTGTAAGTGTGGAAAAAAATTGCTGCCGACCGTTTGCTTGGCGGCATTTTTTTGTTTGTGGCGGTAACATAAAAATATCAGCGGCAAAATATCGGTGGCTATGGCAGGGAAACGGCAACTTGCGGAGAAATTTATATATTTGGACATTTAGGCGCAAAGGAGGTTTGGCTGTGCGTATTTTGGGTATAGACCCCGGCACCGGCATTGTCGGCTGGGGAGTGATAGAAAAAAACTATAACCGGCTTACGGTAATAGATTGGGGCTGCATACGTACCCCGGCGCACCAGCTTAATCAAAAGCGCCTTTGCGAAATATTTGACGGCATAAACCTGCTGATAAACGAATATAACCCGGACGAAATGGCCATAGAGGAGCTGTTTTATAACCGCAACGTTACCACGGTTATAAGTGTGGCGCAGGCACGCGGTGTGTTGGTGCTGGCCGCCGCCCGCCGCGGCATACCGGTGTATGAATATACGCCCCTGCAAATAAAGCAAAGTGTTACCGGCTATGGCCGTGCCGAAAAAAAGCAGGTGCAGTATATGGTAAAAAATTTGTTGGAGCTTGATGCTGTGCCCAAGCCGGACGATGCTGCCGATGCTTTGGCGGTGGCGGTGTGCCACAGTAACTGGCAGCAGGCTAACCATTGGCAAAAAAATACCGCAGAAAATCTGGTGTAGATGGGTTAGTTTATTTGACTTGGTATTTTACGGAGGTAATTTGATGATTGCATATTTAACCGGTACGGTTATAGATGTTGCCGAAGACAGTATTGTGTTGCTGTGCGGCGGGGTGGGGTATCTGGTGTTTGTGCCGCTTAACCGTTTGGCAGATTTACCGGCGGTTGGTGATGATTTGGCACTGTACACCTATATGCAGCTTACCAATCAGCCGGGCACGCAGGGCATAAGCCTGTTTGGCTTTGTAGAAAAACGTGAGCTTAAGCTGTTTAATCTGCTTACCGGTGTAAGCAGTATAGGCGCCAAAACCGCATTGGCCGCACTTAACAGCCTTAGCTATGCCGAACTGGTGGGCGCGGTGCAAATGGGCAATGTGCAAACGCTTATGCGCATACCCGGTGTCGGTAAAAAATCGGCGGAACGTATTTTGCTGGAGCTTAAAGACAAAATTATGAAGCTTGAGCCGGAATATGCCCCGGCAGCAGCGGCAACCCCGGCGGTAAATAATCTGGCGGATAATTTGCGTAAAACTGCGGCTATGGCGCTTACGCAGTTGGGCTATGCACAAAGCACCGCTGCCGGTTATGTAGATGCCGTGTGTGCCGATATGCCCGACGATGCTGCCCTGGAGGATATTATTACTGCAGCCTTGCAGTTGGCTGCACGCGGATAGGAGGTATGACAGATGGAAACCGAAATCGGCAAAAACGTATTTTCTAATCGTCAGCCTGATAAAACCAACAGGGCAGAGGATAAACGTGTGGTATCGGCAGCACCTAATATGGAGGATATAGCCGCTGAGCCTAACTTTAGGCCGCAAACCTTTGGTGACTATATTGGTCAGGCGCGGGTAAAGGATAATATGCAGATATTTATTCAGGCGGCAAGGGCGCGCGGTGAAGCACTTGACCATATTTTGCTGTATGGCCCGCCGGGTTTGGGCAAAACCACGCTGGCCAACATCATTGCCAACGAGCTGGGCGTTAATTTAAAGGTAACATCCGGCCCGGCTATTGAACACGCCGGTGATTTAGCTTCGATACTTACCAGCCTGGCCCCCAACGATGTTTTGTTTATTGACGAAATACACCGCCTGAACCGTGCTGTAGAAGAAATTTTGTACCCGGCAATGGAGGATTTTCATATTGATATTATGATGGGTAAAGGCCCCGGTGCGCAGACTATTCACCTGCCGCTGGCGCCGTTTACGCTGGTGGGTGCCACCACGCGTGTAGGTATGCTTACTGCCCCCCTAAGAGATCGTTTTGGTGTTATAAGCCGGTTAGAATATTACACGCCGGACGAGCTGTTGATGATTGTTAAGCGCAGCGCCGTGCTGTTAAAGGTGGATATTACCGACGAAGGTGCGCGGGAAATTGCCGGCAGATCGCGCGGTACGCCGCGTATTGCCAACCGTATTTTGCGCCGCGTGCGGGATGTTGCCTGCGTTAAGGGTAACGGCGTTATTGACGGCACAATGGCCAATTTTGCGCTTGAGCTGTTGGAAATTGACCGCCTTGGTTTGGATAAAACCGATAAAAAAGTGCTGACGGCGCTGATAGAAACCTTTGGCGGCGGCCCCGTTGGCCTTGATACCATAGCGGCTACCATCAGCGAATCGGCGGATACGATATTTGATGTGTGCGAGCCGTATTTGTTGCAGTTAGGCTTTTTAAACCGCACACCACGCGGCCGTATGGCCACTGCCGAGGCATACCGCTATTTGGGCGTGGAACCGCCGGCAGGCAAAAGCTTTGAAGCTAATTTGTTTACTGCTGATTAAAACACAAAAGCACATTTGCAAGGAGGTATGCTGATGAAGCTGTTACTGCATTGCTGCTGCGGGCCGTGCAGCGTTATGCCCATAAAGCTGCTGCGGCAGGCCGGCATAGAACCCAGCACCTTTTTTTATAATCCCAATATTCACCCCTACCGGGAATATAAGCTGCGCCGCAATGCTTTTAGAGAATATATGGAGCAGGAACGTGTAAGCTTTGCTATGCTGGATGATTATAATATGGAAGATTTTTTGGCTAACGTAGCTCAAGTTCCCTTGGCGCGCTGCGGCTATTGCTATAGCTCTCGGCTGCGGCAAACAGCTAAATTTGCGGCAGAACACGGCTTTGAGGCAATATCTACCAGCCTGCTGGTTAGCCCTTACCAAAAGCACGAGCTGATAAAGCTGGAGGGTGAAAAGGCCGCGGCAGAATACGGGCTTAGCTTTTATTATCAGGATTTCAGGCCGTATTTTAGAGAAGGACAGGAGATTGCACGCGCAGCAGGTTTGTATATGCAGGGCTACTGCGGCTGTATCTACAGCGAAAAAGACCGTTATTTTAAACCCAAAGCCCAACCGCTGATATTGGACAATAAGTGGCAAAAAGCCGAAAATTTAAAGAATAAGCAAAAACCTAAACAGTCAGAAGAATAAAACAGGGTAGTTTATGCAAAAAACATTGCTTTTAATACATAAAAAACTTAATATGTGCCTGTTGCTGCTGGTGCTTTTTGGTTTGCTGCCGGGTTGTGCCGCGGCAACCGATATCCGTGTGTGCCTGCAAACCTCAACGGCTGCGGCTGAATTTACCGTTATCAGCGGTGAATACAGCGTGCAGGGCGGCAGCTTAAAGCAGCAGGAGCTTGCAACAGCCGTTGCGGGTGATGTCATAAAGATAAACAAAGAAGCTGCCGGCTTTACGGTTTATCTTAATGGGCAAAACATCGGCTCGTCGGCACTTAGTATGCTGCTGTTGGCCACCGATGATGATTGTGTAATGCAATACGGCACCCGGCAGTATCGCGGCAGTTTTTCTCTGCTTACCAACGGCTATTTGCTTAATGTGCTGGATATTGAGCATTACCTTTACGGTGTGGTAGGTGAAGAAATAGGCTACAACGTTGATTTTGAGGCACTGCGGGCGCAGGCTATTGTGGCGCGGTCTTATGCGGCGTTTAATATGGGCAGCACCTATTATGATGTTTCGGCGGGGACAGCCAGCCAGGTTTACGGCGGCTACACTGCCGAAAGCAGCCACAGCAGCGCGGCGGTGCGCCGGGCAGTAGATGATACCGAGGGGCTGGTAATGTATTGGGACGGTGACATTGTAGAAGCGGTGTTTGCCAGCAACGCCGGCGGCTATACCGAAGCTAACGAAAACGTTTGGGGCGGTGCGGCAATGCCGTATTTAAGGGCGGTAAAATCGCCGTATGATGAAGAATACCCCTTTTATGAATGGTCGATTACATATACACCGGCACAGTTAAAAAGCCTGGCCGAAACCTATATGAGCCGCATTAAGCAAACCGGCAGCTTTGGCAGCTTTGTACGGCTGGAGGTTTCTTACAGCGGGGCAGACGGCAACGACACAGAGTCCGGGCGGGTAACCAAAGCTACCATTTACGGCACCGAAGCTGCGGTAACTGCCGAACGTGATGCCGTGCGCACTATGCTGGGGCTTAAAAGCACGCTGTTTACCATTGACGGCAGCGATAATGCGGCAGCCCCCCTTGATGAGGTTTATGTTTTGGATGCGGCAGGCAATTTGGTGCAGCGTAGTTGGCAGGATCTTTGTGCTATTGGTGCCGGCGGCGAACAGGCTATGCAGCGGCTGGTTAACCTTGCTGCTGCTTATATGCGCAGCAGCACCGGCCTTGCTGCGTTTAACGGTGGTAAAATAAGCGCCGGCAGCGGCAACACGGTGGTTATAAATGGGCGCGGCAACGGCCACGGTGTGGGGCTTAGCCAGTATGGTGCCATTGGTATGGCCAAAGACGGTTATACGGCCGAAGAAATTTTGCTGCATTATTACGGCGGTGACGAGCCGGAATTATTACAAATTGACTATTTAGACTAAAATGTGCTATATTTATATAATATGTTTAATGCTGATGTAAGTGAGAGGTTAAATTATGAAGCTTGAAGATTTTGTGTATGACCTGCCGGAGCGTTTGATAGCTCAAACCCCGGTAGAACCGCGTGACCATTCGCGTTTGCTGGTGTTAAACCGCCGGGACGGCAGCATTGATCACCGGCATTTTTATGATCTGCCGGAATATTTAAACCCCGGTGATGTGTTGGTTATCAACAAAACGCGCGTTCTGCCTGCGCGCCTTTATGCCAAACGTGCTACCGGCGGTGTGGTAGAGGTTTTGCTGGTGCAGCAGGTGGATATGAACCACTGGAAGGCGTTGGTAAAGCCCGGGCGCAAAGCCAAGCCCGGCGAAACCCTGCTGTTTGACGATAACCTTTTAACCGGCCACGTAGAAGAAGTGGTAGAGGAGGGTATGCGGCTTATACGCTTTGAATATGAAGGCAATTTTATGGAAATTTTGGATAAGCTGGGCACTATGCCCCTGCCGCCTTATATTCACGAGCAGCTTAAAGACCAGGAGCGCTACCAGTGTGTTTATGCCAAAGACCCCGGTTCGGCGGCGGCACCCACAGCCGGCCTGCATTTTACCGATGAGCTGCTGGACAAAATACGTGCCAAGGGCGTTAATATTGCCGAAGTTTTGCTTAATGTCGGTTTGGGGACTTTTAGACCGGTAAAGGTAGAAAATATCGAAGAACACCAGATGCATTCGGAATATTACGAGATAGACGAGGCTACCGCCAAGCTTATAAACGATTGCCGTGCCAACGGCGGGCGTATTATAAGTGTAGGCACCACCAGCACCCGTACGCTGGAAACCGTAAGCACCGATGACGGTGTTGTACACGCAGGCAGCGGCTGGACGCAAAAATTTATTTATCCCGGCTACCGCTACAAGGCCGTAGATTCTCTGGTGACCAATTTTCATCTGCCAGGCAGCACCCTTATGATGCTGGTTTCGGCCTTTGCTACCCGCGAAATGATAATGGATGCTTATAAAGTAGCAGTAGATGACGAATATCGCTTTTTCAGCTTTGGCGATGCTATGCTGATATTATAATAAATATTAAGAGGTGACAAATGACGCTTAAATATACCCTGCTGAAGCAGGACGGTAATGCCCGACTTGGCATTGTAGAAACTACCCACGGTTCTATACAAACCCCGATATTTATGCCGGTGGGTACGCAGGCTACGGTAAAAACCATGACGCCCGAAGAACTTAATCAGGTGGGGTCGCAGATAATACTGAGCAACACGTATCACTTGTATATGCGCCCGGGCCACAAGCTGGTAGCTGAAGCCGG
This sequence comes from uncultured Peptococcaceae bacterium, assembly GCA_964569265.1. Classification (GTDB taxonomy): domain Bacteria; phylum Bacillota; class Dehalobacteriia; order UBA4068; family UBA4997; genus Avidehalobacter. The sequence goes on from CAZMTO010000003.1 coordinate 47,293, forward strand.
CGGGCTGCACAAGTTTATGCACTGGGACAAGCCTATTTTAACGGACAGCGGCGGGTTTCAGGTGTTTAGCCTTGCCAAGCTGCGTGATATCAGCGAGGACGGCGTGGTTTTCAGGTCGCATATTGACGGTTCTAAGCACTTTTTTACGCCGGAAAAAGTAATGGAAATTGAACAGGATCTTGGCTCTGATATTGCTATGCAGTTTGACGTTTGTTCGCCGTACCCGGCCCCCAGAGAGCAAATTATTGCCGCGCTGGAAAAAACCACGCGCTGGGCCAAGCGCTGCAAAGCGGCACACACCCGGCAGGATCAGGCGCTGTTTGGTATTGTGCAGGGCGGCCTTTACAATGATTTGCGCATAAGGCACGCTAAGGAGCTTATAGAGCTGGATTTTCCCGGTTACGGCATAGGCGGGCTTAGTGTTGGCGAGCCCAAGCCGCTGATGTACGATTGTCTGGATAATTTGATGCCGATAATGCCTGTGGATAAGCCCCGTTACCTTATGGGTGTGGGTAGCCCGGATTGTCTGGTGGAAGGTGTGGCGCGCGGCATTGATATGTTTGACTGTGTGTTGCCTACCCGCATAGCCCGCAACGGCACGGTGTTTACGCGTAGCGGCAAGCTTGTGGTGCGCAATGCCGAATACGCACATGACCACCGGCCTATGGAAGATGGCTGCACCTGTTATGCCTGCCAAAACTTTACCCGGGCTTATATAAGGCACCTGATAAAGGCTAACGAAATTTTGGGTCTCAGGCTTACAACTATCCATAATCTGCACTTTTTGCTACATTTGATGGAAGAAATACGCGAAAACATTGCAGCCGGAACATTTTCTCAGTTTTATAAAGATTTTTTTGCTAATTGGCAAGATTAGGCAGGAATTTAAAATTTTAGAGCGAAATTCTATAAGGTTATGGCAATCTATGCTAAAAATTTTTGAAAAGGTGGTATTATTTTTATGGAATCTATGGGTGGCAGCGCTCTGTATACGGTTGGTTATATTGCGTTAATGGTGTTTTTGTTTTACTTTTTGTTAATAAAACCGCAGCAAAAAGTACAAAAAAAGCGCAATGATATGATGACTAATCTTAGTGTAGATGACAAAGTGGTTACGGTTGGCGGTATTGTTGGCATTGTAACCGAAATTATGGACGACAGCATTTGGCTGGAGGTTAGTGACGGTGTGGATATCGAGGTTAAAAAATCGGGTATTGCTGCCGTTATTAACGATACCGACACAAAAGCGGCCGAATAATTTTGGCGAACAATAAATTATTGTTTTTATTTTTTAAGGAGGCTTTTGTTTGATGAAAAAGGGAGGATTATGGCTTACTCTTTTTATGGCAGCACTTATAGTTGTAGCAGCCTGTTCGTTTGGTTATCTAAGAGATAACATAAACCTGGGCCTGGACTTGCAGGGTGGCGCCGAAGTGGTGTTGCAGGCAATACCGGAGGAGGGCCAGACGGTTTCCGGCGAAGATATGACGGCTTTGCAGGAAATTATGCGTAATCGTGTTGACAGTATGGGTGTGTCGGAGCCTATAATTCAGTTAGAAGGCGATGACCGTATTGTTATTCAGTTGGCCGGTGTTGATAACCCGGACGATGCTATTGAGTTGTTGGGGCGTACTGCCAAGTTAGAATTTATTGCGCCCAACGGCGAGGTTATACTTACCGGTTCGGAGCTGAAAAATGCTTACGGTTCTCGTAACACCGGCGCACGTAACCCCAACGAGCAAAACGTAATTTCGCTGGAATTTAACGAGGAAGGCACCAAAAAATTTGCCGAAGCTACACAGCGTTATCTTAACCAGCAAATTGCTATTTATATCGACGGTGAAATGCTGATGAACCCCACGGTAAATTCTGTTATCAGCAACGGTCAGGCGCAGATAACCGGCGGCTATACGCTGGAACAGGCTGTTAACGAAGCTGCCATCTTAAAAGGCGGTGCCCTGCCGGTAGACGTTGACATTATGAGCAAGCGTACCGTTGGCCCGTCGCTTGGTGCCGATTCTCTGCAAAAAAGTATGTATGCCGGCCTTATCGGTATGGGCCTGCTGCTGTTGTTTATGGTAGCATATTACCGTTTGCCCGGTGTTGTGGCGGTAATTTCTCTGGTGGTTTACACACTGGTGCTGCTGTTGCTTATGTGCTGGCTTAAAATTACACTTACGCTGCCCGGTATTGCCGGTGTGCTGTTAAGTATCGGTATGGCAGTAGACTCTAACATTATTATTTACGAGCGCCTTAGAGAGGAGCTGGCCAACGACAAAACGGTTCCGGCTGCTGTAACAGCCTCCTTCCGCCGCGCTTTGTGGACAATTTTGGACTCTAACATTACCACGCTGCTGGCAACTGTAGTATTGTTCCAGTTTGGTACCGGTTCGGTACAGGGCTTTGCCGTAACGCTGGCCGTTGGTATTGTTGTTACCCTGTTTACGGCACTGTTTATCACGCATTATCTGCTTAAATGGTGCGCGCAAATACCTGCTTTGGCAAGCCGCCCGGCATTGTTTGGCAGAAAGAAAGTAGGTGTTGTTCGTGACTAAGATGATGCAGCGTTTTGAATTTGATTTTCTCGGTAAGAGAAAAATCTGGTATGCAATTTCCATTATCATATTGGCAGCCGGCTTAATATCGTTGATGTTCCGCGGCTTAAACCTGGGCATTGACTTTACCGGCGGCAACATTTTGCAGTTGGAATTCAGCCAGACTGTGGCAGCCGAAGATTTGCGCGAGGTGGTATCCGGCTACGTTGATGCCACCCCGACTATTCAGGAAAGTGACAGCAACACCTTCCTTATCCGCACCGAAGATATGTCGGAGGAAACCAGCCAGGCCCTGCTTGATGAAATTGAGGCCAAGCTTAGCACCTTTGACATTTTGCGTAACGAACGTATCGGCCCAGTAATCGGTAAAGAGCTTATAACCAATGCGTGGATAGCTTTGGCGCTGGCCCTGTTGCTGATGCTGCTGTATATTACAATACGCTTCCGCTTTAACTTTGCGGTATCGGCTATTGTGCCTTTGATGCACGATGCATTTGTAATGATCGGTTTGTTTTCTATTTTGCAGTTTGAGGTAGACAGCACCTTTGTAGCGGCAATTTTGACAATTTTGGGTTATTCTATTAACAGCACCATTGTTATTTTTGACCGTATCCGTGAAAACCGCGATCTGCACCCCAAGCAGGACTTTAATTCTCTGGTGAACGACAGTATTAACCAGACACTGGGGCGTTCGGTAAACACATCTTTTGCCGTTTTGCTGCTTATTGTTTCGCTGTTTGTTTTCGGCGGCGATACCACACGGGCATTTTCTCTGGCGTTAATCATCGGTGTAGTTTCCGGTGCTTATTCTTCGGTATTTATTGCCGGGCCTATTTTAACTGATATTACCCGTTTGCGTGGCGGCGAAAAAATTACTACAACCAAAAAAACCAACAAAAAAGATCCTAAAATTGTGGTTTGATTTTTAACAAAAAGTAAATATTTTACCACACAGAGCTTTTGCCGGATTACCGGTGAAAGCTCTGGCAGTATAACGGTAAAATTTTGCTGAATTTTTACAGTATGCAAAATAAAACAGAAAGGGTTTGAAACACTCTTGAACGAAAAAAAATGGGTTTTGCGTGGCTGCAAAGTAAGTGCCGGTGAAATTTCGGCTATAGCACGTGATTATGCAATACCGGTATCGGCGGCCCGACTGCTGGCAGTGCGGGGCTTGGCCGACCGTGATGATATTGACGATTATTTTTCGGACGAGCTGGGCTGCCTGCACGCCCCCGGCCGGCTTAAAGACCTTGATAAGGGCTGCGATATTTTGTGGCAGGCTATTTGCCGCGGTGATGAAATTGCCGTTTTTGGTGATTACGATGCCGACGGCATAACCTCTACCAGTATAATGTCGCTGGTGCTGCGGCGTCTAGGGGCTAACTTCAGGTATTACATACCCCTGCGCGACACCGAAGGCTACGGTTTAAATTCGGCGGCGGTGCAGGCGCTGGCAGATGACGGCGTTAAGGTTTTGCTGACCCTGGACAACGGCATTGCTGCCTATGAACAGGTGCAGTTGGCCAAGCAGTTGGGGCTTACGGTAATAATTGCCGACCACCACGAAGTACCGTTTGACATATTGCCGCAGGGCAGCGTGTATAAGCTGCCGCCTGCCGATGCGGTTATTGACCCAAAGCAGCGCGATTGCGGATATCCGTTTAAATCGGTGTGCGCCGGTATGCTGGCTTATAAGCTGGCCGAACGTTTGTATGAGCTGGCCGGGCGTGATTGGCAGGCCGAACACATAGAATACCTGATTTTTGCCGCTATTGCCACTGTTTGCGATATTATGGATTTAACCGACGAAAACCGCAAACTGGTAAAATACGCTTTGGCTAACTTTGACAAGTCTCCGAACATTGGTTTAAAGGCCTTGTTAGAAGCTAACGGCTTGCAGGCTACCGCGCTTACGTCATATCATATCGGGTTTGTGCTGGGGCCGTGTATCAATGCCAGCGGCCGTCTGGAAAATGCTGCTCAGGCGGTGGAGCTGTTTTTGACCGAGGATATGGCCCACGCCAGAGAGCTGGCCGACCATTTGCTGTTGCTTAATGTGCGCCGCAAGGAACTTTCTGCCGAGGGTGTGGAAAAAATTAAGCAGGAGATTGATGCCCATAATTATGCCGATGCCAAGGTGTTGTTGGTGCATCAGCCGGATTTGCCGGAAAGTGTGGCGGGCATTGTGGCGGGCCGTATAAAAGAGATTTATAACCGCCCGACCTTTGTGCTGGCCGGCGATAAAGATTTGGTTAAGGGCTCCGGGCGTTCGGTAGAAGGGTTTAATATGTTTAAGGCGCTGGTAGAATGTGCCGACCTGCTGGAAATGTTTGGCGGACATTTTATGGCTACCGGGCTTACCATAAAAGCCGAAAATATAGGTGAGCTGCGCCGCCGGCTTAACCAAAACTGCACTATGGATACCGCCGATATGCTGCCCACCGTTTATATTGATATGGCGCTACCGATAGAACGTGCCGTTGCCGGTATGGGCTTTGCCAAATTTTTGGCCGGTATGATGCCCTTTGGCCACGCTAACCCGGCGCCGCTGTTTGGGGATAAAGATTTGACGGTGCGGCGGATTCAGTTGTTGGGCAAGGATAAGCAGATGATACGCTTTTATTTTGCTGACCGTATGAAAAGCGGCCTTATCAGTGCCATATCTTTCCGCAAAAAGGATGAGTTTGAACAGATGGTGTTGTCGCTGGGCGGCGAAACTATGTGGCAGCACCTGTTAAAAGGTCAGCCGACAAACTTATCCGTAGATATTGTGTATTCTATAGAAATTAACGAATTTAGAGGTAATTCCAGCGTACAGTTGCAAATTAAGGATTTGCGGCTGCATTAAAAAGTGGGGAAGTTATATGAAGTTTTATATAAAAACCTTTGGCTGCCAGATGAACGAGCATGATTCGGAGATAATTGCCGGCGTGCTCAGTCAAACCGGTTATCAACAGTGCAATGAGCTTGATGAAGCCGATATTATTGTTATAAATACCTGCTGCATACGGGAAAGCGCCGAAAATAAAATATGGGGTTACATAGGTAATCTTAAAAATGCCAAATATAAAAAAACCGGCGTAATAATTGCGGTTTTGGGCTGTATGACACAGCAGCCCGGACTTGAAGAACAGTTAAAGCGTATGGGCCGCCATTTGGATATTGTGCTGGGCACTTATCAGCAGCACCGCCTGCCGGAATATATAAGCCGTGCTATGGCGGGAGAAGGGCAAATTGTTGATGTTTCGGAAGATAACAGGGATTTTCCGGATGTTTTGCCAAGCTGCCGCCGTGATACCATAACCGCACAGGTAAACATAAATTACGGCTGCAACAATTTTTGTTCCTATTGTATTGTACCTTATGTGCGCGGGCGCGAGCGCAGCCGCGATATGGCCGCGATAATTGACGAGGTTAGAGACGCTGCTGCCCGCGGTATTAAAGAGGTTATGCTGCTGGGGCAAAATGTAAATTCTTACGGTAAAGACCTTGCCAAGGCCGGCATAGAAGCCGCACCGGATTTTGCCGCAGTGTTGCAGGCGGTAAACGCTGTGCCCGGCATTGAACGTATACGCTATATGAGTTCTCACCCGCGTGATTTTTCGCCGGAATTGGTGGATGTTATTGCCGAGCTGCCCAAGGTAAACGCTTATTACCATTTGCCACTGCAATCCGGTTGTGATAAAACGCTTAAGGCGATGAACCGCGGCTACGATACCGAGCGTTATTTTAGCATTATTGAACGTATACGAGAAAAAACGCCGTTGGCTGCCGTAACAACCGACCTGATAGTCGGCTTCCCCGGAGAAACCGAGGAAGATTTTGCACAAACGCTGGCTTTTGTTGAAAAGTGCCGCTTTGATGCGGCTTATACCTTTATATATTCGCCGCGCAGTGGTACAGTAGCTGCTAAAATGCCTGATCAGGTGCCGTTGGCGGTTAAAAAAGAACGTTTGCAGCGCCTGACAGAGCTGCAAAACCGCATTAGTTTGGAAAAAAACCAGGCTTATGTCGGCCGCACGGTGCGCGTGCTGGTAGAAGGCCCCAGTAAAAACAATGCCGATTACTATACGGGCCGCACCGACAGCAACAAAATAGTAATTTTTAAGGCGATGCCGGAAAATATAAATCAACTGGCAGAGCTGCAAATTACAGCCGCCAAAACGTGGCATTTAGAAGCGCTGTAATACGGGCAAATATTTTTGGGGAGGTATTTTATGGCTTATAACAGACCGCGATTTGGGGCAGGAGGCAACAGCGACGGTTTTTATGCTGCCGGTTACAAAAGCTCTTTAGATGCCTGCGAATACCTTTTTGGTATGGGGCTTACGGCTTATGAATACGAGGCTACGCATGGGGTGCGGCTTAGTGATGCTTTTTGTGTATCGATGGCTAAAAGTGCCAAGCTGTTTGATATTGCCTTGAGCATACACGCGCCCTATTATATAAATTTGGCCAGCCCGGACAGCGCCATAAGAGAAAAATCGGTGATGCATTTGCTGAAAGCCCTGCGTGCTGCCGACAAAATGGGAGCCGAAAGGGTAGTGTTTCACCCCGGTACGGTGGGCGAACAAAACCGTGAGCAGGCGCTGGAAAGTGCTGCCGAGCTGCTGGAGCAGGTTGTAAATTTGGCGGAACACGAAGGCCTGCTGCGGCAGATATATCTTTGCCCCGAAACTATGGGTAAGCCCGGCCAGTTGGGCACTTTGGGAGAAGTGCTGCGGCTTTGTGAGATAAGCTATATGGTGCGTCCGACCGTAGATTTTGCACACATCCACGCGCTGGGCGGCGGCAGCCTTAAAGAACGCCGCGACTTTGAGCGTATATTGCACAAAATTGCCCGCAAGCTGGGTGAAGATGCCGTAAATAACCTGCATATTCACTTTTCTCCTATAGAATATACCAAAGGCGGAGAAAAGCGCCACCGCATATTGGCTGAAAAGCAATTTGGGCCGGATTTTGGTTATTTAGCCGAAATTTTAGCTGAACAGGGCTGGTGCCCCACCATAATTTGTGAAAGTGCCGGTACGCAGGACGAAGATGCCGTAGCTTTTTACCGTATGTATATGGGCGCGCTTAGCAACATAGGCGGCTAAAATTTAAAAAATACTATTTACAGCCGCAAATATTTACGTTATAATAATTATGTTGGGTTTATATATCCCAATGGATGAATGCACTTATCAGCCCTGTTTGGTCAAAATCGGCAATTTTGTTTGGCAGATGCTTGATTTGTGTTTTTTCATTTAAGCTGTTGTATCAAATTAAAAGGTTGTATGGGTTATTGGAAAGGGGAAAAGAAATTGTCGAAGTTAAACTTTTTTATCAGCAGATTTCACTCTCTGATTGCATTGATTCCGCTGGGGATCTTCATCATTGTACATTTTCTGCTGAACAGCTCCATCTTTTTGGGCGCTGACGCACATAACTGGGTAATTGATTTTATGCAAAATGCGCCGTTTGTGGTGATTTTGGAACTGGTAATAATTGCCATTCCGATCATCTTTCACGGTATTTATGGCATTTATGTAGTATATATGGCTAAAAATAACGTTTTGCGCTATAAATACTACCGTAATCTGTCGTTCTATTTGCAGCGCATTACCTCGCTTATTATGCTGGCCTTTTTGCTTTGGCACGTTTATACGCTGCGCATTGCACCGCATATTTCTGCCGAACCGGTACCCGGTATTGTCGAGATTTTGCATAATCCGCTGTATTTTGTGCTGTATGTTATTGGCGTAATAGCAGCAATTTACCACTTTACCAACGGTCTGTTCACCTTTTGCATAACTTGGGGTATTTGCACCGGTGACCGCGCACAGAAGATTTTTGCCGTTTGTGCCGGCTTGGCCTTTATCGTGATGTCGCTTTGGGCTTGCGGCATTTTGCTGTGTCTGGCTGTAGCCTGAATATAAAAGGGGGATCATAATTATGGAAAAAGCCAAAGTGGTAGTTGTCGGCGGCGGTTTGGCCGGCTTGATGTCTACCTTAAAAATAACCGAAAAAAATATCCCGGTTGACCTTATATCCCTGGTACCGGTAAAGCGTTCACATTCGGTGTGTGCGCAGGGCGGTGTTAACGCTGCCTTAGATACCAAGGGCGAACACGACAGTGTTGATCAGCATTTTTATGATACTGTTTACGGCGGTGACTTTTTGGCCAACCAAACGCCGGTAAAGGGTATGGTAGAAAACGCCCCCGGGCTTATTTATGCTATGGACCGTATGGGCGTTATGTTTACCCGCACGCCGGAAGGTCTGCTGGATTTGCGCCGTTTTGGCGGTGTAAAAAATCACCGTACTGCTTTTGCCGGCGCTACCACCGGCCAGCAACTGTTGTATACCTTAGACGAACAGGTGCGCCATAAGGAAGTTATGGGGCTGGTAAATAAGTACGAAAACTGGGAAATGATCGACCTGATTATTGACGATAACGGCATTTGTAAGGGCGTAGTGGCGCAAGACCTTGCCACTATGGAGATTCGCTCGTTTGTGGCCGATGCCGTAGTTATTGCTACCGGTGGTGCCGGTATGATCTATGGTCGTTCCACCAACTCCATCATCAACACCGGTTCGGCAGCAGCCATTGTGTACCAGCATGGTGTGCCTTATGCCAACGGTGAGTTTGTACAAATTCACCCGACTGCTATGCCCGGCGACGATAAGCTGCGTTTGATGTCGGAATCGGCACGTGGCGACGGTGCCCGTGTATGGACTTATAAAGACGGTAAGCCATGGTATTTTTTGGAAGAAAAATATCCGTCTTACGGCAACTTGGTGCCGCGTGATATTGCTGCCCGTGAAATTTATGATGTCTGCGTAAATCAGGGGCTGGGTGTAGACGGCAAAAATCAGGTTTATCTGGATTTGAGCCACCTGCCGGAGGATTACCTGAACAACCGCTTAAAGGGCATTATGGATATTTACCAGACCTTTTACGGTGACGATCCCAGAAAGGTGCCGATGAAGATTTACCCGGCAGTGCATTACTTTATGGGCGGTATTCACGTTAACTGGGAACACCAGACCAAAATACCCGGCCTGTTTGCCGCCGGTGAATGTGACTATATGTATCACGGTGCTAACCGTTTGGGTGCGAACTCGCTGCTTTCGGCAATGTACAGCGGCACGGTTTGCGGCCCTTCGGTAGTTAAATACATTAACGGCTTAAACAGCACGGCAGCCGATACCATTGGCAACCTGGCTGACCTGATGCAGAAGAAGCAGCAGGCAGAACACGAAAAGCTGATGAAGATGGACGGCAAGGAAAATCCGTATCAGCTGCACGACGAGATGAGCGATATTATGTACAAGCACGCTACCATTGTGCGTGTTAATAAAAATCTGGAAGAAACCGACATTAAATTGCAGGAATTCCAGGAGCGTTGGCATGATATCAACATTACCGACTGCGGTGGGTATTCTAACCAGACCATTATGTATGTGCGTCAGTTGCGCGGTATGATGGACTTGGCCCGCGTTATTGTAGGCGGTGCCCTGCGCCGTAACGAAAGCCGCGGTTCTCACTATAAGCCGGAATTCCCCAAGCGTGATGACGAGAACTTCTTAAAGACTACGCTGGCTACCTATAACAACGGTACGCCGGAATTCAGCTATGAAGAAGTAGATATCAGCCACATTAAACCGGTTGAACGTAAATATTAAGGAGGCGAGCAAAGATGGTAGATTTAAAGGATGTAAAATATATAAAGCTTAAAATCAAACGTCGTGACGATCCTTCTTCGCCTTCGTACTGGCAGGATTTTCAGATACCGTATCGCCCTAATATGAATATTGTTTCGGTGTTGATGGAAATTCGCAAAAACCCCGTAACCGCAGACGGTACCAAAGTAAACCCCGTAGTGTGGGAATGTAACTGTCTGGAAGAAGTTTGCGGTGCCTGCTCTATGCTTATTAACGGTGTGCCGCGTCAGGCCTGTGCGGCGCTTACCGATAAACTGATTGAAAAGTACGGCGACAGACCCATCCAGTTGGAACCGCTGACCAAGTTCCCGGTGATTCGCGATTTGATGGTAGACCGTCAGAAGATGTTCAACAATTTGAAGCGCGTTAAGGCGTGGGTAAATGTTGACGGTAGCTGGGCTATTGATCGTGGTCCCAGACTTTCTCAGAAAGACCAGAAGATAGCCTACGAAATTGCCCATTGTATGACTTGTGGCTGCTGCCTGGAGGCTTGCCCCAACTATAATGAGAAAACTAACTTTGTTGGCCCTAACGCTATTGCACAGGTGCGTATGTTTAATATGCACGCCATTGGCCGTATGCAGGCTGATGAACGTTTGGAAGCACTTACTGACAAGGGTGGTATACAAACCTGTGGTAACTCTCAGAACTGCAAGCGCGTTTGCCCCAAGCATATTAACCTTACGCAGCATATTGCCGCTATGAACCGTCAGGCAAATGCTTATGTGTTAAAGAGCTTTTTAGACAAGTAAGTTGATAACAGTAATACAAAAATACCCGACTGTTGCGGCCGGGTATTTTTTTTGTCAAAATATTACAAAAATTTCTCTTTACAAATGTCGTTAAAAATGGTATCATATAAAAGTATTTTGCGGGTGTAGTTTAATGGTAGAACAAGAGCTTCCCAAGCTTTCGGCGAGGGTTCGATTCCCTTCACCCGCTCCATAACAGCATAACAGGCCGTACCGTTGGGTATGGCTTTTTTGTTGCTTATTTTATCCAACAGTTAAAAACAGCAAAAGTCCCACTCTCGGTTGAGGGTGGGACTTTTTATACGTTAACCTATTTGCACAATAGTAAGGTAACCGACCACATTAGTGCCGGTGCCGGTAAAACTAACGGCAGCGTCTGCGGTAATTTGGATATTTAATGTAGAGCCCGCAGTTGCCGGGACTATGGCAGATGCGCCGGTAGTGTCGTTGTTTACCAAAGCCCGCTTGGTGCCGGCAAGTTCGGCACCGTTTACGTAAATTGATACTGCGTCACCGGTTTCTACAGTGCCGGGGGTAACCGCAAAGTCAATTTTATAAATACCAGCATTGGGCAGGGTGACAACTCCGGTGGTAGTGTTCAATGTAATATCCTTGGCAGCAATGGTGTTTGCCAGGGGGAAGGCGCCGCCGCCTGCGGGTATAGTAACTTCTCCCGTGGCGTAGAAAGAACCAAAGCTGGCTGCGTTAGCCGTACCGGCAGGGCCTTGGGGGCCTGTAGCACCGGCAGCACCTGTTGCACCACGGGGGCCTTGGGGCCCGGCAGGGCCGGTAGCACCGCAAGGAATGATAAAGTTTAAGACAGCGTTGGTAGCCGTGCCGGAATTGCTAACCCCGGCAGGAATATCCGGCTCGGCGGTAATAACCGTGCCAATTGCTACAGTAGATGCTTCGGGGCAACAGCAGGGGCAACACCGATTGCAGTTGTTGCAGTTGCAGCTATTGCCGTTGCGGTTTATATTAAAATTGTTGCCAAAACAGTTTGCCATATATAATCGCTCCTTTTAGCTGTGCTTTGTATATGGTATATTATGCTGCGCCGGGGCAGTGGGTTACTGCCCGGCTAAAATTTGGCAATAAAAAAGGATAGTCGCTGTGACTATCCTTTTTATATATATTTTAGTAGAACATAAGCTCACTGTAGGTGGGGAAGGGCCAATACTTGGCAGCCGTCAGCACCTCTAAAGCATCGGCGGCGGCACGCAGGGCATCCATAGCCGGTAGCACAGTATTACGATAATAGCAGGCTGTTTCTTCGGCGGTGGTGCAGCTTGCAGCAGCGTCCAGCACTTCAGTCAAGGCATCAATATTGTCCGACATTGTATCGTTTAAGGTGGAAATATTTTTCAGCAGCTTTTCTTCGGCTGTACAGGGTATACCGCCCAACTGCTTTTTAGCCAGCAGGGTGTTGGCAAGCTCGTTAGAATACGTAAGCACTGCCGGCATAATTTCGGTTTTGGCCATATCCAGCATTGTCAAAGCTTCAATATGTACCACCTTGTAATATTCCTCTAAAATGCTTTCCTTGCGCGCTTCCATTTCGGGCAGGGTATAAATGCCCTGACGTTCAAACATCGCCACGTTTTTCGGGTCGGTGTAGTGGGGCAAAGCTTCCGGCGTAGATTTAAGGTTAAGCAAACCGCGACGTTCAGCTTCTTCTACCCACTCGTCAGAATAGTTGTTACCGTTAAAGATGATACGGTCGTGCGCTTTAAGCTCGCGGGCCAGCAGCGCGTTAAGTGCTTCATTAAATTTATCGGCCTCAATACCCTCCAGCTCATCGGCAAACATCGACAAAGTATCGGCTACTACCGAATTTAAAATAATGTTGGTGCAGGAAAGTGAAAAGCCGCTGCCTAACATTCTGAATTCAAATTTGTTGCCGGTAAAAGCAAACGGCGATGTACGGTTGCGGTCGGTGGTATCTTTGGGCAGGCTGGGCAGCACGCTTACGCCCGAATCTAAAATATCCTGACACAAACGTTCGCACATTTTGTTGTTTTCAACCGAATCAATAACGGCCTGCAATTCGTCACCTACAAAAACCGATACAATAGCCGGCGGTGCTTCGTTACCGCCCAAACGGTGATCGTTGCCGGCGCTGGATACCGATATACGCAGCAAGTCCTGATAATCGTCAACCGCCCTGATAACCGCCGTAAGAAAAGTAAGGAACTGCAAATTTTCTCGCGGGGTTTTGCCTGGCTCCAGCAGGTTTTCTCCTAAATCGGTGGCCATTGACCAGTTGTTGTGCTTGCCGGAACCGTTAACGCCCTCAAAGGGTTTTTCGTGCAGCAGGCAGGCCAAACCGTGGCGCGATGCTACCTTTTTCATCATCTCCATAACCAACTGGTTGTTGTCGGTGGCCGTATTGGTAGACGAATAGATGGTGGCTAATTCGTGCTGTGCCGGGGCAACCTCGTTATGGCGGGTTTTAGAAAGCACACCGAGCTTCCACAGCTCCTCGTCCAGATCCTGCATATAAGACATTACACGTGATCTGATGGCACCAAAATAGTGATCTTCAAGCTCCTGACCTTTGGGCGGCATAGCGCCAAACAGGGTACGGCCGGCAAAACGCAGGTCTTTTCTCTGCTTAAACATTTCGGCATCTACCAGAAAATATTCCTGCTCCGGCCCAACGGTAGTGGTAACGTGGGTAGCGCGGGTGTTACCAAAAAGCTTTAATATACGCAGTGCCTGCTTGTTAATAGCCTCCATAGAGCGCAGCAGCGGGGTTTTTTTATCCAGCACTTCTCCACCATAAGAACAAAAGGCGGTGGGTATGCACAGGGTATTATTTTTTATAAAAGCATAAGACGTAGGATCCCAGGTGGTGTAGCCGCGAGCTTCAAAGGTGGAGCGCAGACCGCCGGAGGGGAAGGACGATGCATCCGGTTCACCCTGAATAAGGTTTTTGCCGGAAAATTCCATTATTACATTGCCGCCTTCGGTAGGCTCAATAAAGCTGTCGTGCTTTTCGGCAGTTACGCCGGTAAGCGGCTGAAACCAGTGCGAATAGTGGGTGACACCCTTTTGTATAGCCCAGTCCTTCATTGCGGCTGCCACCGATTCTGCCAGGGTAGGGTCTAAGGGTTTGCCGCCCTCTATAGTCTTTTTAAGGGCTTTGTACACCTGTTTGGGCAAGCGCTCCTTCATTATATTTTCGTTAAAAACGTTGCTGCCAAACAATTCGGGAACATTTGTCATAATAAAACCTCCATCAAAAATTTAAAAAATTATGATAATTTTTAGTTTGCATTGTTTAAAAAAAAGGCACTGCGGGGATAACCCACAGCGCCGTTGCTGATTACTCTGTAAATTATATGCGGCGGCGGGCAAAAAGTCAACCCCAAATTGCAAAATTTTTAATTTTTTTGCGGCTGCACCTGCTGCCGTGCAAAATAAGGGTTATATATAATATCGGTAGAAATCGGTATAATTGGCCAAAAATTAGATTGTATACAGTGTATACATTAGCAAAAATTATTGACTGATGCGTAATTTTGCTATACAATGCTATATTATATTTTACCAAATTATTTGTCGGATGTAAATTTATATTTTATGGGAGTGATGGGTATGCAAAAAGAAGGCGAGATAAGAATACCTGCCGGGTGTGCCATATCGTCGATTTTTTCGAGGAGCGGCAAACGCATAGACGGCAGCAAAATTATTCAGTCAATAAAAATTATGCACGACCGCAGCAACGGTTTGGGCGGTGGCTTTGCCGGCTATGGTATTTACCCGGAATACAAAGACGCCTATGCTTTTCACGTATTTTATGATTCTACCGAGGCTAAAGACAAATGTGAGGACTTTTTGGAACGCCATTTTGACATCATCAACCTGTCAAAAATTCCGATTCGCAAAAACCCCAACATTACTGACGAACCGCTTATCTGGCGCTATTTTGTAAACCCGCTGCCCACAAAGTTGGCCGACAGCCAGTTGGACGAGCAGGAATACGTTTTCCGGTCTGTGGTGCGCGTAAACGACACTATGCCGGGCGCTTATATTTTTAGCTGCGGCAAAAATATGGGTGTGTTTAAGGCGGTAGGCTTCCCCGAAGATGTTGGCGATTTTTATCGGCTGGAGGAATACGAGGGATATTCCTGGACGGCACACGGCCGTTACCCCACCAACACACCGGGCTGGTGGGGCGGCGCACACCCCTTTGCCCTGTTAGATAAAACCATTGTACACAACGGTGAAATTTCGTCTTATGATGCTAACCGCCGCCATATAGAAATGTACGGCTACCGTTGTAATCTGCTTACCGATACCGAGGTTATAACCTACATAGTAGACTTTTTGGTACGCAAGCAGGGGCTTACGCTTGAAGAAATGGCCAGCGTTATTGCCGCACCCTTTTGGTCTACCATAAGCCAAAAAGAACCCGAAGAGCGCGAGCGTTTGACTTACCTGCGCAATGCCTTTGCCAGCCTGCTTATAACCGGGCCGTTTTCTATTTTGTTGGGCTTTGAAGGCGGCCTGATGGCCTTGAATGACCGCCTTAAATTACGTTCTATGGTGGTGGGAGAAAAAGACGATATGGTGTATATTGCCAGCGAAGAATCTGCCATACGCATTATAGAACCGGAGCTTGACCGTATATGGTCACCCCGCGGCGGCGAGCCGGTTATTGTAACGCTGGATACCACCAAACTATAGGGAAACTTACAAAATTTATAATAATTATACAGTAAAGGAAGTAGACGATTATGGCTGTGGATTTTTTCTACCCCGAATATGAGATCGTGCGTGACCCTAACCGTTGTATAGGCTGCGGCGTGTGTGAACGTCAGTGCGCCAACAAGGTACATTGGCGTGATGATGACAGCGGCCGTATGCTCTGCGACGACAGCAAATGTGTAAACTGCCACCGCTGCGTATCACTGTGCCCCACACGTGCCTTAAAAATTGTTAAAAGCGGCAACACCTTTAAGGCAAATTCTAACTGGACTAATAACTATATGAAGGAGATATACCGTCAGGCAAATTCCGGCGGTGTGCTGTTATCTTCTATGGGCAACCCGGAGCCTTACCCGGTTTACTGGGACAAAATACTTATCAATGCCTCGCAGGTTACCAATCCTTCTATCGACCCTTTGCGTGAACCTATGGAAACACGCACCTTTTTAGGCAAAAAACCGACACATATTCAGCGGGACAAGCAGGGGCGGCTGGTGCCCAACTTAGAACCGCAGTTAGAGCTGGCACTGCCGATAATGTTCGGCGGGATGTCTTACGGGGCTATAAGCTATAACGCACACGAAGCCCTGGCACGCGCTGCCGAAGCTGTGGGTACGTTTTATAACACCGGTGAGGGCGGCCTGCATAAGGATTTTTATAAATACGGCAAAAATGCCATCGTGCAGGTGGCGTCCGGCCGTTTTGGCGTGCATAAAGATTACTTAAACGCCGGCTCGGCTATAGAGATAAAAATAGGGCAGGGTGCCAAGCCCGGCATTGGCGGCCATTTGCCCGGCTTAAAAATTGTCGGTGATATTTCGGAAACACGTATGATACCCCTTGGCACCGATGCAATAAGCCCGGCACCGCACCACGATATTTATTCTATCGAAGATTTGCACCAGTTGGTGTATTCGCTGAAAGAAGCTACCGACTACAAAAAACCGATAATTGTAAAAATTGCTGCTGTGCATAACGTGGCGGCTATTGCCAGCGGTGTTGCCCGCAGCGGCGCCGATATTATTGCCATCGACGGCTTTAGAGGCGGCACCGGTGCAGCGCCTACCAGAATTCGCGATAATGTGGGGATTCCCATTGAATTGGCGTTAGCGGCGGTAGACCAGCGTTTGCGTGATGAAGGTATACGCGGCAACATATCTATTATCTGCGGGGGCAGCATACGCAACAGCACCGATGTTATTAAAGCCATTGCCCTTGGTGCCGATGCTGTTTATATTGCTACGGCGGCCCTGCTGGCCCTTGGCTGCCATCTTTGCCGCAGTTGTCATGGCGGCAATTGCAACTGGGGCATTGCCACCCAAAAGCCCGAACTTGTAAAGCGGCTTAACCCGGATATCGGCGTAGAAAGGCTTACCAACCTGCTGCACGCCTGGGAACACGAGATAACCGAAATTATGGGCGGTATGGGCATCAATTCTATCGAAGCACTGCGCGGCAACCGTTTGATGCTGCGCGGCATTGGGCTTACCGATCGTGAGCTTAAAATACTGGGTATTCAGCACGCCGGAGAATAGGGGGTAAAGTTATGAAAAAAGTTTATGTGCAGGAAGACTGGTGCCTTGGCTGCCACCTTTGTGAATATGCCTGCGCTTTTGCTAACAGCGGCCAAACCGATATCTGTAAGGCGCTTAAAGGTGTTACAATTAACCCCCGTATCCGCGTAGAAGAAGGCGACGGTGTTTGCTTTGCCGTAAACTGTCGCCACTGTCCCGATCCTATCTGCCAAAAAAGCTGCATAAGCGGGGCAATTTCGGTAGTAAACGGTGTTGTACATATTGACCAGAACAAATGCGTAGGCTGCTATACCTGTGTGCTGGCCTGCCCTTATGGCGCTGTTATGCCGGCCGATAACGGCAAGGTAATGCAAAAATGCGAGCTTTGTACCCAAAACGGCGGGCAGCCGGCCTGTGTGGCAGCCTGCCCCAACCGGGCTATTGTATTTGAGGAGAGGTGAGCGGTATGAAATATGTTATTATCGGCAATTCGGCCGGGGCCATTGGCTGTATAGAAGGTATACGCCGCCACGATACCGACGGGCAGATAGTTTTGGTGGCTGCCGAGCCGCACCATACGTATTCTCGCCCGCTGATATCGTATCTGTTGCAGGGTAAAACCGACCTGGAGCGTATGAAGTATCGCCCTGATGATTTTTATAAGCAAATGGGGGTAGAAGCCCACCTTGGGGTTAAGGTATCGGCTATAGATGCCGATAAAAAGTTTATCAAGCTGGGCAACGGTAAAAAAATTACCTACGATAAACTGTTAACCGCCACCGGCAGCACACCCTTTGTGCCGCCCACCAAAGGTTTAAACACAGTAGACAGGCAGTTTGGCTTTATGACACTTGACGATGCCCAATGCCTTGATGCCGCGCTTGATAAAACATCGCGCGTGCTGATAGTGGGCGCCGGGCTTATCGGCCTTAAATGTGCCGAAGGTATTGCCGAAAAGGCAGGGCAGATAACCGTTGTAGATATGGCTGACCGCGTGCTGAGCAGCATTTTAACCGCCGATGCGGCTGCTATGGTGCAAAAACATCTGGAGGTCCAAGGCATAAAGTTTGTTATGAACAATTATGTGGCAGAATTTGACGGAAATACTGCAATTTTGGCTAAGGGCGGCAGCCGTCTTGATTTTGATGTGCTGGTGATGGCGGTAGGCGTTAGGCCCAACATTAGCCTGCTGCAAGCTGCCGGTGCCAAATGTGACCGCGGTGTACTGCTGAACCTGCATTGTCAAACCAGCCTGCACGATGTTTATGCCGCCGGTGACTGCACACAGGGTTATGATACCGTAAGCGGTGATAATAAAGTGCTGGCCCTGCTGCCCAATGCTTATTTGCAGGGGCTTTGTGCCGGAGAAAATATGGCCGGTGCAGCAGTTGCCTTTGATACCGGTATGGCAATGAACTCTATTGGGTTTTGGGGGCTGCACATTATGACCGCCGGTGAATATACAGGCAAGGCTATTGTGCATAAAACTGCCGACAGCTATAAATGTCTGTATGTAAAGGATAACCGGCTGGTGGGCTATATTATTGTCGGTGATGTTGCCCGTGCCGGTATTTATACGTCACTTATACGCAGCCGCCGCAAGCTTGGCACCGTTAACTTTAAGCTGTTAAAGGATAAACCCCAGCTTATGGCCTTTGGCAAGGGTGAGCGTGCCAAAATGCTGGCCGCCGGAAAGGAGCAATAATATGGCTACACTTAATATAGACGCAACAAATATGCATTTTAAAGACCTTAACGCCAAAATACGCGCTGCCCGCAGCCATAACATTGTTATACAAAACTGTATGGGGCAGCGTTATATCGGGGCGGCTTTAAGTCACAAACAGTTAGAAATAAACGGTTTGCCCGGCAACGCAATGGGCGCTTATCTTGACGGTTCGACCATTGTGGTAAACGGCAGCACGCAGGAAGCTACCGGCGATACAATGAACGACGGCACCATAATTATCCACGGCAATGCCGGCGATGCCACCGGTTATGCAATGCGCGGCGGCCATATTTTTGTACAGGGAAATTCCGGCTACCGTACCGGCATACATATGAAGGAATATAAACATAAGGTGCCGGTAGTGGTTATCGGCGGGCGCGTAGGCAGCTTTTTGGGAGAATACCAGGCCGGAGGCGTAATTGTAGTGCTGGGCATTGGCCAGCGGGGAGAATTACCCGTAGGCTATTTTACCGGCACCGGTATGCACGGCGGCAAAATATTTTTGCGCTCTGATTTTGAACCGCAGGGTTTGCCGCCGCAGGTTATATGCAAAGTGGCTACCGAAGAAGATAAGCAGGCGGTTTTTGCCTATGTTGAAGAATTTTGCAGCTACTTTGGCGGCAGCCCGGCCGAGCTTTTGGCCAAACAGTTTTATGTGCTTATGCCCAACACCCAAAACCCTTATAAGCAGCTTTATGTAAACAATTAACCGCTGCACAACAATAAAATATAAATAAAACCCCAGATGAATAATGAATAATTATTGAACATAGGTGCGGCATTTGCTAAAATATAAGCAGGCCCTTTGGCCTTTGGTTTAATGTTGTTCATTATTCATTTTTAATTATACGCTAACTTGATAAGGAGTGTTTAAAATGCTGCGAACTGTAGAAGAAGCGCTGCAATTTGTTGAAGAAAACGACGTAAAATTTATTCGCCTGACATTTTGCGATGTTTTTGGTGTACAAAAAAATATCTCTATTATGCCCAGCGAACTGCCGCACGCTTTTAAAGACGGCATACCGTTTGAAGCATCGGCGGTGCAGGGCTTTATGAGCAACGAATCTGCCGAGCTGTTATTGTTCCCCGACCCTAACACGCTGGCATTTTTGCCGTGGCGGCCCAGCACCGGCAGGGTAGTAAGGGTATTTTGCAATATCTGCTACCCGGATGGCCGACCTTTTTTAGGCGATGGCCGTTTTATGCTTAAACAGGCTATGAAGCGCCTTAAAGCTGCCGACCTGGAATGTAAGCTGGGTACAGAATGTGAATTTTATCTGCTGGAGCTTAACGAGGACGGATCGGTTTCTCGCAGGCCCAACGACCACGCCGGCTACCTTGATGTAGCCCCGTTGGATAAAGGTGAGGATGTGCGCCGACAAATTTGTCTGTATTTGGAAGAAATGGGCATACAGCCCAAAACGTCACACCACGAACGCGGCCCGGGGCAAAACGAAATTGACTTTAATGCCAGCGCCCCGATGACGGCGGCTGACGATTTTTTAAGCTTTAAAACCGTGGTAAAAACGGTGGCCAATTATAACGGCCTGTATGCGTCTATGCTGCCCAAGCCCTTTGAACGCCAGTATGGCTGCGGCCTGCATACGCACTTTTTTCTGTATCGCAACGGGCGCAACATTTTTGAAGCCGACAGCCCCGAACAGGCTACTGCACGGCATTTTATAGCGGGCATTTTAAACCGTATATGTGAAATTACGCTGTTTTTAAATTCTCTTACCAATTCTTACGCGCGTTTTGGCAGTTTTGAAGCCCCGGCCTACATCAGTTGGTCAGATACCAGCCGGTTTCAGTTGGTAAGCTTTCCGATATCGGCGGCAAAATCGGTGCATATGGAATTACGCTCGCCGGATTCCTGCTTAAACCCGTATTTGGCCTTTGCCCTGTTGCTAAACGCCGGGTTAGAAGGTGTAGAGCAAAAGCTGCCCTTAACCGAGCCGCTTAAAAGCGATGAAGTACCGGCAAACAACGGCCGCTTTGCCAGCCTGCCCAAAAATTTAGGAGAGGCCATAGCCGCCGCTGAAGGCAGCGATTTTGTCCGTTCGGTGATAACCGACGATATTTTGCAGTTGTTTGTAAATGCCAAGC
Source organism: uncultured Peptococcaceae bacterium (assembly GCA_964569265.1). GTDB lineage: Bacteria > Bacillota > Dehalobacteriia > UBA4068 > UBA4997 > Avidehalobacter. The sequence continues at coordinate 68,372 of CAZMTO010000003.1, forward strand.
GAGAAGAATGGCAGCAGTATGTTTCGGCAGCCGACCCGGCAGCGGTAGAAGAACAGCTTTATTTTGGTGTATATTAACAGCAACACAGAAGGGAGGCGGTGGCAGTGGACTCTGTTTTAATAGTATCAACCGAAAAGGGCCAGCGTGCTTTGGTGCAGCTTTTGGGCACACGCTTTGCCGCCGCCAAGCTTACTATTGCGGCCAGCGGCAACGAAGCCAGACGCCTGATGTTAAAGCAGGATTTTAATCTGGTAATTATAAACGCCCCGCTTACCGACGAAACCGGGCAGGATTTGGCACTGGCAGCAGCACATCAATCAGCAGCCGGGGTAATGTTGCTGATAAAAGGGGATGGCCATAACCTGCTGCAACCAAATTTGTCGGATTATGGCATTATTGTGTTAGAAAAACCCCTGAACCGTATGGTTATGGAGCAGGCGCTTACCCTTATGCAAATAACCGGTGACCGTTTGGTAAAATTGCAGGCGGAAAACCGCCGCCTGGAGCGCAAGCTTGACGAGCTGCGGCTGGTATCGCGGGCAAAATGCCTGCTTATAGCCAACAGGGGTCTTGCCGAAGAAGAAGCCCACGCCTACATTGAGCATTTGGCTATGGACAGACGCGAAACCAAAAGAACCGTTGCCGAAGCAATTATTGAAAGCTACCTGTCAGATTAAATCAGCATTTGCCAAATTTGGTGCAATGCTGATTTTTTGTTGGGCAATATCAGTTGATTTTATAGGCGTTTTCCGTTATAATATAAATCAGCGCAATTTTGCATAAACAGCGGCAATGCCGGCCGCTGCAATATACTGGAGGACATTTAAAATGGTTAAAGCTTATACCGAACTGGTGGCTCAGCAAAAAGAGTTCTTTTTAAAAAGCCCTACCACACATTATTTAAACGGCCGCGGCTACCGTGCCAACAAGTTGGCCGACCTGCGTGATGCCGTACAAAAATACGAACCCGAACTTTTGCAGGCACTGTATCTGGATTTGGGCAAAAGCGAATACGAAGCTTATACTACCGAGCTGCTGCCGATTTATCAGGAATTTAACCAGATATTTTCTAAAAGCGGCAATTGGCTAAAAAGTAAAAAGCTTATGCCGTCTAAGCTTACCATGCACGGGCAGGCCAGTATTCAAAACGACCCTAAAGGCTGCGTGCTGATAATTTCTCCGTGGAATTACCCGGTAAATCTGGCCATAATGCCTCTTATATCTGCTATGCTGGCGGGCAATGTCTGCGTATTAAAACCGTCGGAACACGCACCGCATACCGCTGCTGTGCTGGAAAAAATGATCAATTCTACCTTTAACCGTGAATACCTGTGCGTGGTAAACGGTGATGCCGAGGTTGCCAAAGCTCTGCTGGCTGAACCGTTTGATCATATCTTTTTTACCGGCAGCCCGGCTGTAGGCAAGCAGGTTATGGCTGCTGCTGCCAAAAATCTGGCTTCGGTAACGCTGGAGCTTGGCGGTAAATCACCGTGCATTGTAACCGACAGCGCCAACATTTATAAATCTGCCAAGGCCATTGTCTGGGCTAAGCTGCTGAACTGCGGGCAAACCTGTGTGGCACCGGATTATGTGTTGGTGGCCGAAGAACAAAAGGACGCGTTTGTTTCGTCGCTGGCGTTTGCATTCCGCGAGCTTTACGGTGAAACACCTTTAAAATCTCCGGATTACGGGCGCATTGTTAACCGTGCGCATTTTGACCGCTTAAATGCCTATATTGAGCCGTATCGCGGCGGCGCCAAGCTGTTTTGCGGCGGGCAGACCGATGCCGAAAATTTAAAAATAGCACCGACTATTTTAACCGATATTGACGTAAACGACCCTTTGATGCAGGAAGAAATTTTTGGCCCCATATTGGTGGTGCTTACTTACGATAAAGTTATAAACGCCGTGCGCTTTATAAACAGCCGCCCCCAGCCTTTGGCAACCTATCTGTTTAATACTACGCAGGAAACTACCGAGCTGATAAGCTACAAGCTGCGTTGCGGAGGCCTGTGCATAAACGATACTATGTCGCAGATGATACACCCCGAACTGCCCTTTGGCGGCTGCGGTGCCAGCGGTATGGGGCGTTACCACGGCAAGGCCGGCTATTTAGAATTTTCTAATCAGCGGGCGGTGTTTTCGGCACACAAGCAGCCCAACGAGCTGCGTTTTGCGCCTTATACCGATGCTAAGCTTGCCAAACTTAAACAAACCTTTAAGCTGGGTAAGGGCCTTACCGATAAAAATATCCGCTAAAATATACGTTAAAAATTATATAATAAGCCTTTCAAATTTGTTTATAATAAGCTTGAAAGGCTTATTTTTTTTATAAGAGGTGAATGACGTTGCACAGCAAATTACCCCTTGACCTTTGGCAGCTTGCCTGCACCGGCGGCTTTGGTAAGCTTCTGCTGTTGCTTAGCGGTGCTTTAGGCTACGGGTTGATAGAAATTTTTTGGCGCGGCTGTACACATTGGTCTATGCTTATGGCCGGGGCCGTGTGCTTTTGTATGATAGACGAGCTGGATAAAAATGTAACAGAGCTTGGCGATTGGAGCAAGGCTTTTTTGGCGGCATTGGCAATAACCGCCGTAGAGTTGGTGACAGGGGTGGTGTTTAATATTTATGGGCACGCCTATGTGTGGGATTATTCGGCGCTGCCATATAACTTTATGGGGCAGATTTGCCTGTATTATGCACTTATATGGGTGGGGCTGGCGCGGCTGCTGCTGCCGATAAGACGCTGGCTGGCTGCCGGACTGCAAAATTTTTAATGATGTTAAGCAAAAACCCTTGACACACTTGCCAAGATGCGGTATAATAGCATAGTTGCTGTGTCAAGTAAATTATCTTGATAGCACAAGATGAGTCAGGTAGGGTGATGATCCAATGGATAAGCTGGGCAAAAAGCTGTTGCTGTTTGATGTTTACGGCTCGCTGTTAACAGAAAAGCAACGTCAGGCAATGTCTTTAGCTTATAACGAGGATCTTTCCTTAGGAGAAATTGCCGCTATGCAGGGCATAAGCCGTCAGGCTGTTTTTGATGCCATACGCCGCGGTGAGGAGCTTTTGGAAAGCTACGACGAAAAGCTGGGGCTGGTTGCCCGCGGCAGCTTAGAACAGGCTGCCTACCGGGAGCTTTGTCTGGCTGAGGCTAATGCCGATTGGCAGTTGGTAGCCAATGCCCGCAAAAAGCTGGCCGCCTTAAGCAGCGACGATAAATAAACAAAAGTGGGGTGAGCCAATGGCCGTATTCAGCAGCTTAGCTGATAAATTACAGGATACCTTTAAAAAGCTAACCGGCAAGGGCAAACTGACCGAAGCCGACATCAACGAGGCAATGCGAACCGTCCGTATGGCTCTGTTAGAAGCTGACGTTAGCTACAAGGTGGTTAAGGATTTTGTAGCCACCGTTAAAGAACGTTCGGTGGGTGCCGAGATTTTAGAAAGTTTAACCCCCGGCCAGCAGGTTGTTAAAATAGTACACGAAGAACTGACCAAGCTTATGGGGGCAGAAAATGCCGCTATCAATATGGCAGAAAAGCCGCCGACGATTATTATGATGGCCGGTTTGCAGGGTTCGGGTAAAACTACATCTGCTGCCAAAATTGCCAACCTGTTCAAAAAAAAGGGGCGCCGCCCGCTGTTGGTAGCCGGTGATATTTATCGCCCGGCCGCTATTAAACAGTTGCAGGTTTTGGGTGAACAAACCGGCATACCGGTGTTTAGCCTTGGTGATAAAGTAAGCCCGGTAGAAATTGCCCGCCAGGGTGTGGCACACGCTGTAGCCAACCACAATGACCTTGTGCTGATAGATACCGCCGGACGCCTGCATATTGACGAAGCGCTGATGCAGGAGCTTAAGGATATCAAAGCTACTGTTGCCCCGCACGAAATTTTGCTGGTTATAGATTCGATGGCCGGCCAGGATGCCATTAAGGTAGCCGAAACCTTTAACGCCGAGCTGGAAATTGATGGTTTGGTGCTTACCAAGATGGACGGCGATACCCGCGGTGGTGCGGCACTGTCGGCTAAGGCAGTTACCGGCAAGCCGATTAAATTTGTCGGTATGGGAGAAAAGCTTGACGCTATGGAGCCTTTTTATCCCGACCGTATGGCATCGCGTATTTTGGGTATGGGCGATGTTTTGACCCTGATTGAAAAAGCGCAGGAAGCTATTGACGAAAAAAAGGCGCAGGAGCTGGAAAGCAAAATGCGCACATCTACCTTTACGTTAGATGATTTTCTCGATCAATTGGCTGAAATACGCAAAATGGGTAACGTAAAAGATATGCTTGCTATGCTCCCCGGAGTAGGCAACAAGCTTAAAGATATAGAATTTGATGAAAAGGAATTGCGCAAGGTAGAATCTATCGTACTTTCGATGACTAAGGCCGAGCGCCAAAACCCGGACATCATCAATGCTTCTCGCAAGCGGCGCATTGCAGCCGGCGCCGGCGTGCAGGTTATGCAGGTAAACAGGCTGCTGCATCAGTTTGAAGATATGCGCAAGCTTATGAAAAAGCTGGTAAGTGAAGGCAAAATAAAGCCAGACCGCGTACATAAGCCGCGCAACAAAAAAGGCAAGGGCGGCGGTGCCAAAGCTTCGGTGCGGCGCAGTGCCATTAACAGTATGATGTCTAAGTTCTTCAAATAATTCAGTCAACACATTTTAATTTATTTATACAGATATCTTTTTGGGGAGGTGAAATCAATGGCAACTAAAATTCGTCTGCGTCGTATGGGCGCTAAAAAGGCTCCGTTTTATCGTGTAGTTGTTGCGGATTCCCGCAGCCCTCGTGACGGTCGTTTTATCGAAGAGATCGGTTATTACAACCCGATTTCCGAGCCGACTGAGATCAACATCAACGAGGAAAAGGCTCTTAAGTGGTTGGCTTGCGGCGCTGAGCCGTCTGAAACCGTTAAGAATTTGCTTAAAACTACCGGTATTTGGGCAAAGCGCAGCAAATAATGTCTGAATAAGTATAGTCAATGCATAAGGAGATAAACTATTATGAAAGAATTGATTGAACACATAGCAAAATCTCTTGTGACTCAACCGGATTCAGTCGAAGTTGTAGAAACCGTTAAGGATAACCGCACCGTACACCTGGAGCTGCACACAGCCAAGGAAGATATGGGTAAGGTTATTGGCAAGCAGGGGCGTATTGCCAAGGCTATGCGTACAGTTTTAAAGGCTGCCGCTACCACCGAAGGCAAAAAAGCCAATCTGGATATTGTTTAATTTAATAGGTATCGGTCACGATATAATTAAAAAAACCGAACGGTTTGCAGCGATGCTTAATTTGGCAGGAGAGTCTTTGTGCAGGCTCTCCTGCTTATGTTATTAAAGGAGCAAATTTTTATGACAGATAAAATGATCAACGTGGGCGAAATAACCGGCGCGCATGGCATAAAAGGGCAGGTAAAGGTAGCTTCGCTTACCGATTTTCCGGATATTCGCTTTGCACCGGGCAGCAAGTTATATTCTGATAAGCTGTATAAAACAGTGCAGGTAACGTCAAGCAGTGTACACAAGGGGCTTTATTTGGTAGGTTTGTCCGATATCAACGACCGTGATACGGCACAAAGCCTGCTGCACAGCTATTTGCAGGTATCAATAAACGATTTGCCGCCCCTGCCGGACGGTGAGTATTATCATTTTCAACTGGTGGGCTTGCAGGTATACGAAGCCGACCGCCTGCTTGGTGAAATTACCGAGGTTATGCAAACCGGTGCCAACGATGTTTATGTTATTAAGGCACCCGCCGGGCAAAAGCCTGCCGAAATTTTGCTGCCCGCTTTAAAACACTGCATTTTAGGCGTAGATTTAGCTGCCGGCAAAATGTCGGTAAAAATACCGGAGGGGCTTATCGACTGATGCGTATTGATATTTTAACACTGTTTCCGGATATGTTTGCCCCCTTGCAGGAAAGTATTGTGGCCCGTGCGGTAAAAAAGCAGGTAGTGCAGCTTAACATAAAAAATATACGCGACTACACCGGCCCCAAGCACGGCCTTACTGATGATAAGCTTTACGGCGGCGGGGCAGGTATGGTGATGAAACCGGAGCCGCTTTTTGAGGCAGTGGCAGACTTAAAGCAAACGCCCAACGCCCGCGTGGTTATAACCAGCCCTGCCGGGCGCGTGTTTGACCAACAGGCTGCTGCCGAGCTGAGCCGGGCTGAGCAGGTAATTTTTATTTGCGGCCATTACGAAGGTATTGACCAGCGGGTAGAAGATGCGCTGGCCACCGATGTTTTTTCTATCGGGGATTATGTGCTTACCGGCGGTGAGCTGCCGGCAATGGTTATGGCAGATTCGGTTATAAGGCTGCTGCCGGGTGCTTTGGGCAAGGATGAATCCAGCGAGGATGAAAGCTTTAGCGAAGGTTTGCTGGAATACCCCCAATATACACGCCCGCCGGAATTTATGGGTATGCAGGTGCCGGCCGAGCTGCAAGGCGGCAACCACGCCGAAATAAACCGTTGGCGCCGCGAACAAAGCATACGCCGCACCTTTGCTCGCCGCCCGGAACTTTTGGCCAAAGCACCGCTTACCGACACTGATTTGCAGCTTATACACAGCCTGCAAGCCGAAACCACCGGCCACCCCAAGGTATGGTTATCGCTGGTGCATTACCCGGTTTACAACAAAAAAGCCGAGGTTGTAAATACCTCGGTAACCAATTTGGATATACACGATATTGCCCGTGCCGCCGCTACTTTTGGGCTTTGCGGCTATTATCTGGTGCAGCCTGCGCCTGCCCAGCAGGAGCTTATATCGACGCTGCTTAAACACTGGCAATACGGCTTTGGTGCCCGTTATAACCCCGACCGTCATCGGGCGTTATCGGCCATAAAGCTTACCGAAAGCATTGAAGCGGCGGTGGCAGATATCACGGCACAGTGCGGCGAAGCACCGGAAATTATCGTGACATCAGCCAAGCCGCACGCTAAAATGCGCGGATATGACGAAATGCGGCAGTTGATAAAGCAAAGCAACAAGCCATACTTGCTGATGTTTGGCACCGGCTGGGGATTAACCGACGAAATTATGAACAGTGCCGACCATATTTTGCGGCCCATTTATGGCGTAAGTGATTATAACCATTTGTCTGTGCGCAGCGCTGTATCAATTATTTTAGACCGTTTGTTTGGCGAACGTTAGTCTAATTTGCGGCCGCAGGTGGGGCAATACCTTATGCCGGTATTATTAAGCCCGTGCAGATTTATGCTGCTTTTGGCCCGCGGTATAAAAATTTTGTCACCGGGGTATATCATATCCGGGTTTTGAATTTGCGGGTTTACCTGCATAATTTCTTTAATACTTAAATCAAAGCACTTGGCAAGCTGATATATGTTATCGTCCTTTTTTATCACATATATCAGCGGCCGGGGCAGCTCTCTAAGCTCGGCGCATAAAGCATCGCGTGCGGCATCATCCATACCGGTAAGCGGCTCGTCATTTTCTATCTGCACAGGCGGCTGGCCGGGGCGTACCGGCGGCGGTACAGCTTCTGCCGTGCAGCCTTGCGGCAAATTTATGCGTTGCCCTACAGTAATGTTGTTCGGGTTAGAAATCTGCGGGTTAGCGGCCAAAAGCTCCTGCAAGCTGCACCCATGGGCCTGCGATATCGACCAAAGGCTGTCACCCGGCTGAATTATATGGTAATTCATAATGTTCCTCCTTGCGGCTGTGGCTTAATATACACTATTGTATTTGCCGCATTTGCCGGTGGTGACAAAATCTGCCAAAAAAACGGCATAAATTTATAATTTTTTTTACCGTAAACCATTTTACATTTGCAAAAAAGTGTGTTATGCTGTATAATATTTGATGTATAGGCAGGTTACTGTATCTGCCGAAAATTTTGCGTATTAGTGTAGTGTTTAAGAGGTTTTAGCTATGGATAAGCACGAAAACAGTTGTCAAGCTGATATTTTTAAAACTGCCAATCATCTGGCCGACCTTTTGCGTGCCTGCCCGGAATATACCCGCTATATGGACGCTAAGGAACGCCTGCTTAATGACCCTGTTAACAAAAATATTTTAGATGATTTGCGCCAAAAACAGCTTGCATTAGAAAATATTAACAGTACCGATGAAGAACTGGCCAAGCAGGAAAAATTTATTGACGATTTTATGATGTCGATAGCGCTTAACCCGGTGGTGAACGATTTTTTGAACGCCGAATATAACTTTGGCCGCATTATAGACCACCTGAGCGATATCTTTGAACAGATTTTTCCTGATGATGAACAGCAGGATGATTTGGCCTTTGCCGCGCCGGAGGTTGCAACAGCCGACGGCGGCGTTGGGGGAGAGATGACCTACATAAACTAAAAGGTCTGGGTAACATAATTTGCAGCATTTTTATTTAAGGTAATTTTTATGGAAAACACTAACAGTCGGCAGGCAGCCGAACTTATGCCGCCTTCGGCACAACGTATGACCCGTCAGCGGGCAGCCATTATCAATATGCTGATGAACTCAGTCGACCACCCTACGGCTGAAGAAATTCACGCTGCGGTAAAGGCCGAGCTGCCGGATATCAGCATTGGCACGGTTTATCGCAACCTGCAAATGCTGCTGTCAGAAGGTATGATACAGGAAATTTCTGTCAGCAAGTCCGGTTCCCGGTTCGACGGCAACCGCCAACCGCACAGCCATTTTTTCTGTCAGTGCTGCGGCCGGGTGTATGATGTTCCGTCTTACAGTGCCCCGCCGATACCGGAGGATGTGCAGGAGCAAATTCCCGGCAGGCTGCATTTTCAACGGACGGACTTTTTTGGTGTTTGTAACGGCTGTATAGCAAAACAAAATGCTTAACTGCCGCCGCTAAATTTTAAACAGATAAATGTTTGGAGGAATTATTGATGTCTATTATGGGTATGCGCGAATGGTTTCGCAAAAACAGAGTAATTATGATGATTGTAGGTGCCCTGCTGCTGCTTGGTCTGCTGGTATCCTACGGTCGTTTTGGTGCAAGCTCCGGTGCTACTGCCGCTGACTATGAAAAGGCCATTGAAGCCGCCAGAGCAACTTATGCCGAAAATTCTGCCGAGCCGGCTAACGTACAAAATCTGGCCGCCGTTTTGGCTGAATACGCCAGCTTTTTAAATCAGTCTGATGCTGACCAGGAAGAAGTAGATGCCGTAGATCAGGAAGCCTTAAAGTATTATGATGAATACTACGGGCTGATGATTTTGCAAAGCACCGCTGCTTATAACGAAACCCCCAACTATGCTAATGCATATACGGTTGCATCTTATGTAAGCCAGCGTTCTAATGCCCAAAGCTATATTGACGGTATGGACGGCAGCGCACTTGCCGCCGAAGCTAACAAGTGGATGACCATTGCGATGAATCACCGCATAGATGAGGTTAACGCCGAACTGACCGAAGCTCCCAGTGATTCTGCTAAGCTGGCAGACCTGGCCGGTGCTACCGCCGCATCGGCATATTATCAGCACGAAACCAGCAGCAGCTTTGACTTAAAGCCGGCCTACACCGAAGCTATAAGCCTGCTGCAAAAGGCCATAGATAACGCGCCGGAAGATGCAAAGGCAGAAACGCTTTCCGGTTATTATCAGGATATGGGTGCATATGCTTACAACATTGATAAAATTGCCGATGCTGAAGCATATTACAAAGCAGCTATTGCTGCGGCCCCTGCCGATTACAACACCAACATTGCTTTGGCCTCCTTCTACCTGACGGAGGAGCGTTACGATGATGCTGTTGCCGCATTGCAAACCTACCGTGACAGTCTGGCTGAGGATGATACCAACCGCGAGGGGCTGGAGCAGAGCATTAACTACATTATTGGCCTGCGTGATGCTGCCAACGGCGAAATAACCAACCTGCCTGAGGATGACGGCACCGATACCGAAACAGATGCTGACACAGATACGGAAGCTGATACTACTGCTGATGGCAGTGCAGAATAAAAAAAATTATGAGCGGTCTTTGGGCCGCTCATTTTTTATTGCATTGATATACGACTATGTGGTGATGTGATGAAAGATATTATCAAGAATGTAACAGGCGATAACCGAACGGCAGCCGACGAAATACGTTTGGCACTGCTGGCCGAACAGGATATTGCTTACCGCAATTTTCACGCGCGATTGGTGCCTAACCTGCCTAAAACCAGCATAATAGGCGTAAGAACGCCGTGTTTGCGCGCTATGGCAAAGCAGCTTGGCAAGCATCCGGCCAAACGTGCGGCGTTTATGCAGCAGTTGCCGCACCAATATTATGATGAAAATACCCTGCACGGTATTTTAATTGCCGGCAACCGTAACTTTGCACAGGTTATGGCTGAGCTTGAGGATTTTTTGCCTTATATTGATAACTGGGCAACCTGCGATTTATGCGACCCTAAAATTTTTGCCGCGCATACCGATGATTTGCTGCCCTATATACGCCGCTGGTTAGCCGATGACCACCCTTATACCGTGCGTTTTGCCGTAAATGCCCTAATGCGCTATTACCTTGATGAAAAATTTTTACCGCAATATGCCGATTGGGTGGCAGCCATAAACAACCCCGACTATTATGTTAAAATGGGCGCAGCGTGGTATTTTGCTACCGCTTTAGCCAAACAATATAAGGCGGTGCTGCCCATTTTAGAACAGAAACGTCTGGATGTTGAAACACATAACAAAACCATACAAAAGGCGATAGAAAGCCGACGCATAACCCCGCAGCAAAAAACCTGCCTGCGCAGTTTAAAAATAAAAGCGTAACTAAAATATATAACATATACAATCAATAGCAAATAATATGCCTAAAAACGCGGTAATTCTGCTGATCAGAAAATCACCGGCGTGCGAGGTGAGCTTTATAAACAGAGGGTAGAGTATGTAGAGAAAAAACATACCACCTAACCCAAAACGCAGGCTGGGGTTTAAAGCAATCCGCCCCTGAAAATTAAGTGCAAACCGCGTATAATCCCACAACCAGCCACCGGTGGTAATTTCCATTATGTAGCTGGCAAGCAGCTCTATAATGGTAGTGATAATAACAATAGCGATAAATACAAGCAGTGGCGTTATATTTACACGTTTAAGGCATATTTTGCGCTTTAATAGCGGGAAAAGTGCAGCAAGCAGCACCACGGCACCGCTGCCGTAAACAACACAGTATGGCCCAAACAGCACACCGCGATCAGAAAAACCCCAACGGTAAACCACCACCTCTAAAAACACCTCGTACAGCCAACCCAAGTGTGATGTTAACAAAAAATACAGAAAAATCAACTGGATTTTACGCATATGTTTTGCCATATTTTACCTCCGGCATAGATCACGGTTTAGCTTTTAAAAGCAAAACTGTCGTTTAACAACAGGGTGCTGTAAAGCAGCAGAACATCCTGCCCGGCAAATTCAATGTATCTGTCCAGATATTGCGGGCTGATATAGCGAATATCCACCAAAACAATGCTGCTGTAAGCCTCGGCCAGCAATGGCACCAGAGAAGCCCCGTAAGAATCGCGGAAAACCACCAACTGTTTATTGTTAGCGGCGTGGGGGTTATCCAGCCGCAGCAACGCCTTAGTGCCGCCCATAAACACATCGTAAGCGTCCTGGCCGTTTAGCTTGGCAGTATCATAAACAGGCAGGGTTGTGTCTGTTTCGTAATCATACACCGTGCAGTCAGCTAAAACATCGTTGGTAAGGTAGCAAAGGGTATCCGGCTTCAGGTTAAGCGCCGACTGCCCATAATACACACCCTTAAACGGCTGCCAAAAATTTTCCTCATATTTGGCCGACAATGGCGCCGTGCCCATAGCAGCCGCAATTTTAGCGGCAACGGGGGCTAATTTTTCCTGCCGCCAGTGGGTATCTGTTTTATAGTAAGACGTTAAATCCAGCTCATCAAACAGGTCAATATAGCTAAAATCGGGCAGGGCGCGCGTAATGTCCGCCACCAGCGTCTCGTAATCAATGCAGGGATAGCCGTATTTAGCGGCAAAATAGCGGTTTTTGTCCGGCACAATGGCTATATAATTGTTAGTATCAGCCGCTGCCAGATAGTTTTGGTAAATATACGTAAATTTTTGTGCGGCATTTTTTAATGATGCCTCGTTAAGCGAGGTTTCAATTTTGGCAACATAACCGTCTTTTACCGCCAGACCGTTATTTTCCTTAATATTCAGCACGGATAGTTGAAAATTGGCCTTTACCGAACGGAAAAAATCACGCGCCGGGAACTGATCCGTTGCATAATCGTCAAATTGCGTAAACAGCTTGCCGCTTTTTACCGCCTGCCAGCTAAATTGCGGCATTTGCGCCAAGGGTCGCCGCTCAGCTTCGGAAGCAGCAGCAGAGGTATGCAGCAGGCACAGCAGGGAAAACCCCAAAATAAAGGCTGCAAAGCAAAGTGTTGTTAATACATTTTTAAGCTTGTTCATATTGGCGGCACCCCCCCCTAAAACCTGAAGTATAAAAACGGGTTAAAAGAACCGTCTACCAGATAAGCCGTTACCACCAGCAGCAGGCACAACATAACCAACGGCTGACCAAAAACCGCCACAGGCTGCACGGCGGCAATTTTGGCAACAGCCTGCTTTACCAGCGGTGTTGCGCCAACTATGGCGGCTGCCAGCAGCAGGGCATAGCTTTGCAGGTAATAGCCGGTAAGCGGCGACCAAAGCGGCAGCCCGCCCAAACCGAACATTGCGGCAATATCGCTTGCGGCCTGCGCTAAATCGGCAGCATTAAAAATAACAAAGCTTACTGCCACCGCCACAATAATATATATATGCGCCAACATCGCCGGCAGCTTTGCCAGCAGATTCGCCAAAAACAGCTTTTCGGCCACTAACAGCACACCAAAATATAAGCCCCACAGCACAAAGTTCCAGCTTGCGCCGTGCCACAGGCCCGTTAAAAACCACACTACAAAAATGTTAAACACCCAGTGGGGCAGGGGCACACGGTTGCCGCCCAGCGGTATATACAAATAATCGCGGAACCAGCTACCCAACGAGATATGCCAGCGCCGCCAAAATTCGGCAGCACTTTTGGCAACAAACGGGT
>CAZMTO010000004.1:0-78935 GCA_964569265.1 uncultured Peptococcaceae bacterium
GGAGCCTGACGACAAAGTAGATGCGCCGCTATTGTCCCTTCTGGGGTCAATTCCGCTCCAGTTTCCATATGCCCTGCACATACTCCTTTATCACCCTATCACTGCTAAAATAGCCGGCATGGGCAATGTTCCTCAGCGACATCTGCCGCCACAACTCAACATCGGTATACTTTTGGCCAAGCTGCTGCCAGGCATCAAAGTACGCGGCAAAATCTTTTAACACAAAATATTCGTCATTATTTCTCAACAAAGTATCGTATATACCAAAAAAATCACCGCCGCAATCGGCAAAAGTACCGTTTATCAGCTCATCGCAAATTCGGCTGAGATTTTTATCGGCTTTACATTCATCAAATGCCAAATAGCCGCCGTTAAGATAATAATCGGTAACCTGTTCGGCCGTAAGCCCAAATATCTGCATATTCTGGCGGCCCACCTGCTCCAAAATTTCTATATTGGCACCATCCAGCGTGCCAAGGGTTATGGCACCGTTAAACATAAACTTCATATTGCCGGTGCCGCTGGCTTCTTTGCCGGCCGTAGATATCTGTTCGCTGATATCTGCCGCCGGGTAAATAATTTCGCCCAGCGATACATTAAAGTTGGGCAAAAACACCACCTGCATTTTATCCTTACAGGCAGAGTCGCTGTTTACCTGCGCTGCCACCGCCAGTATAAGGCGTATAACATCTTTGGCAAAAGCATAGCCTGCCGCCGCTTTGCCGGCAAAAACAAAACAGTGCGGCGGTATATTTTGCCCCTGCCCGCTGCGTATAAGGTAATGCAAATGCATAATTTTAAACACATTAAGCAGTTGGCGCTTGTAGGCGTGTATGCGTTTTACCTGCACATCAAAAACAGCGTCGGGGTTTAGGGCAAGGCCGCAGCTTTGCCGCGCATAAGCCGAAAGTCGCTGCTTGTTCTGCCGCTTAACATCGGCAAGGCGTGCCAAAAAGCTGCTGTTTTCAGCATAAGGCAAAAGCTCCGTCAGGCGGGCAGGCTCCTTGTGCCAACCATCACCTATCGCTTCATCTATAAGGCGGCTTAAAGGGGCATTGGCCGCCAGCAAAAACCGCCGATGACTTACCCCGTTGGTTTTGTTGTTAAACTTGTCGGGGGTAAGCGCGTAAAAATCCTTTAAAACATCATGCTTTAAAATTTCGGTGTGCAGGGCTGCTACACCGTTTACCGCATGGCTGCCAATAACCGAAAGATTAGCCATACGCACCTGACCGTCCCAAAGTATGGCGGTTTTCATCAGGCGCTCCTGTCGGTTATCAATATGCGCAAACCCCTCACGAAACCGCCGGTCTATCTCCTCTATTATCATATAAACGCGCGGCAAAAGGCTGCGCAGCATATCTATCGGCCATTTTTCCAGCGCTTCGGGCATAACGGTGTGGTTGGTATAAGACATTGTGCGGCAGGTAATATCCCACGCTTCATCCCATTCCAGATTTTCTTCATCTATCAGCAGGCGCATAAGCTCCGGCACCGCCAGCGCCGGATGAGTATCGTTGGTATGCACCGCCACACGGTCGGCAAAAGCTGCCCACGCTGTATCGCCGTATTGTTCCTTATAATTATTGATGATCGACTTTAGCCCCGCCGCCACAAAAAAGTATTCCTGCTTTAATCTAAGCTCCTGCCCTGCCGGCAAAGAATCATCCGGGTACAAAATGCAGGTTATAGCCTCGACATTATTATTGGCGCTAAAAGCCGCGCTGTAATCACCGCGATTAAATGCCGCAAGGTCAAGCTGTTCTTTAACGGGCCGTGCCGACCACAAACGCAGCATATTAACCCTGCCGGCATCACCAACTATCGGCACATCATAGGGCACGGCGCGCACCGCCCTGTAGCCCAAATGCCTAAAATACAGCCGTCCATCATTAAACAGGCGCTCTACATAGCCGCCAAAGCGCACTTCCACAGCATCCTCCGGGCGGCAAATTTCCCAGGGGTAACCGTTTGCCAGCCAATCGTCAGGGGCTTCTATCTGCCCGTTAGCCGTAAGTACTTGCCTGAACAACCCGTAGCGGTAGCGTATGCCCACGCCCTGCGCCGCATAACCCAAACACGCCAGAGAATCCATAAAGCAGGCCGCCAAACGCCCCAAACCGCCGTTGCCAAGGCCGGGGTCAGGCTCGCAGCAGCAAAGCTCGTCCAAATCTTCGCCAAGGCTTTGCAGCCCGCTGCGCACAATATCTTCGGCCTTTAAATTTTGCAGGTAGGTTTTAAGCAGGCGCCCCAACAAAAATTCCATAGAAAAATAATAAACCTGCTTGGCACCTGCCGCCCGATTATCTGCTGCCGTTTGTGCCGCCATAGCTGCCGCCCGCCCGCAAATAAGCCGCGCCAACGCCGCAAATTTTGCCTGTTTGTCGCTTTCTTCAAAGGGTTCGGCGGTGGTACGTAAAAATTCTTTTTTATATTCCGCCACAAAATCGGCACTGTCTGTAAATAATTTATCTGCCATTTATCAAAAACCTTTCAGTTGTTTAACTAACTTTTACCGCTGTTAATAAATTAAGTATACTACCCTTGCGGCTTAATTATTACACCACCCAGCGGCGGCACACATATCTTAAGCCTGTGCGCCTGCCCGTGCAGGGTGCGGCCCTTGGGCAGGCATTTAGCCTCAAGGCTGGCGGGGTTAATTTTGCCGCTGCCGCCAAACTGCACGGCATCGCTGTTAAAAATTTCGGTATAAACGCCGGGCTGCGGCACGCCTATTTCGTAATCGGCATAGGCCATAACGCCAAAATTTAACACCACCAGCACAAAATCGTCCGGGTCGGTTGCCTGCCGCTTAAATATAAGCATACTTTGCGCCGCATTATCGGCATCTAACCAGCTAAAGCCCTGCCAGGTGTAGTTTTGCTGCCAAAGCGCCGGTTCGTCTAAATAAAGCAAATTTAGGCTTTTTACATAATTTTGATGTGCTGCGTGCGCCGGGTAATCCAGCAAAAACCATTCCAGCGGCTCATCGTAGCGCCATTCTATAAACTGACCGAATTCGCTGCCCATAAAATTAAGCTTTGCACCGCTGTGCGTCATCTGATACAGCAGCAGCAGGCGCAGGTTAGCAAACTGCCGCCAGTAATCTCCGGGCATTTTGCCGATAAGCGAACATTTGCCGTGTACCACCTCGTCGTGAGAAAGCGGCAGCACAAATTTTTCACTAAAGGCATACATAAGAGAAAATGTGAGCAAATTATGGTTATATGGCCTGCCGTCAAAATCAATAGCCATATATTTAAGGGTATCGTTCATCCAGCCCATATCCCACTTATAATCAAAGCCCAGCCCGCCGTCTGCCACCGCCCCGGTAACCTGCGGCCAGGCGGTGCTTTCTTCGGCCACGGTAAAGGCTGCCGGGCAATATTGGCTTATGGCGCCGCTAAGGCGCTGCAAAAACTGCACTGCCGGGCGGCAAACCTCGCTGCCGTCGGGGTTATAGCGCTTTTGGGCAGTATCATCTACCCCAAAATTAAGGTACAGCATACTGGTAACGCCATCTACCCTAAGCCCGTCTATATGGTATTCCTGCAACCAAAACAGCGCATTACTGATTAAAAAGCTTTGTACTTCGGCCCGTGCAAAATTAAACTTATAGGTACCCCACTGCGCGTGCGCTTCGGCCTCGTAAAGGGCCGTACCGTCAAACATTGCCAAACCGTGCGCATCACGGCAAAAATGCCCCGGCACCCAATCTAAAATAACACCTATATTCTCGCGGTGCAGGCTGTCTACCAGCAGCTTAAAATCGTCCGGGCTGCCATAACGCGCCGTCGGCGCAAAATAACCGGTAAGCTGATACCCCCACGAACCATCATAAGGATGCTCCATTACCGGCATAAGTTCGGCATAGTTATACCCCATATGGCGCATATATGCAGGCAAATACCGGGCAAGTTCGGCATAAGTTATGGGGCCGCTGTCACCTTGCCGCCAACTGCCCAAATGCAGTTCGTAAATATTCATCGGGCGTTTTGTGTGCCCCACCTGCTGCCTATACGCCAACCAATCGGCATCATGCCAGGTGTAGTCAGCCAAATTTACCACCTGCGAAGCCGTAGCCGGCCGACATTCTGCCGCAAAGGCAAAAGGGTCGGCCTTAAACTGTACGGCACCGCTTTTGGTTACAATTTTATATTTATATAACACACCGGGGCCAATGCCCGGCACAAATATCTGCCAAAAACCGCCAAAACACGGCTGCATAGCAAGCTGCCCCTGCTGCCAGTCGGCAAAGCTGCCCACCAGATACACAGCACGGGCGTTAGGCGCCCACACGGCAAAAGCCACACCCTTTACGCCGTTAAGAACCCACGGGCGTGCGCCTAAAGCCCTTTGGGCATAAAAATTTTCTCCACGGTTAAACAAATAAGCCGCAGTTTGGTCTAACGGTAAACACGCCAAAAAATCTTCTGCCATACACGCTCACCTCTGTCATCGCCCAATGGCTATGTTGGCCGCCTGTTTTAGCAACAACTATACACCCTTATTTTACCACAAAACTGCTCTGCTAACAACCTAATCTAACACCGGCAAACCACTTTTAGCAACAAAATAATTCTTTTTAGGGTTAGGTAGTGACACAAGCGGGTAATTTATGGTAAAATATTTGTAATAATGTTTTGCCGGCGGGCAAAATATGCTGTTGATAATATTGGATATAGTTGTGTACCGCAGCTTGCAGGCGGGGCCGCTTGGGCGTGGCTTTACAAAAAATTTGCCATAATGCGCAAGTTTTTGCTGTTGCAAGCTGTAATTATAGCGTAGGAGGAAATGCGCATGAGGAACCTCCTTGACGAAGATTTGGCCAGACTTGCCCAGCAGGGTGACCAAAACGCCTTTGCCGAACTGGTAAAGCGCTATGAAAAGCAAATCTTCAGTCTGGCCTACCGGCTTATTGGTGACTATGATGAGGCCGCCGATTTAGCCCAAGAGGCTTTTTTAAGGATATATCAAATGCTTGGCCGTTATGATCCCGAAAAAAAGTTTTTTTCGTGGATGTATCGTGTGGCGCAAAACACCTGTTTAAACGCGCTGGCACGCAGGCCTTCTAATGTTGTGCCGGTAGAACGTGCCGAAGAATATTTTAGCGACAGTACCGCTGCCGATGCCGTCGAGCCGGAAAAGGATTATCTTAACCGGGAAATTCGTCAGCACATTGACCGTGCCATAAGTGAATTGCCCGACAATTATCGGGATATTATATATTTGCGATACATTGAAGATCTTTCGTATCAGCAAATTGCCCAGGCGCTTAATTTGCCGGTTTCTACCATAGAAACAAGGCTGTTTCGCGGCAAAAAGCTGTTGCAGCAAAAGCTGCTGCACCTTATGAAGGATAACTGAACAGCGTATGCCGCCCCATTATTAAAATTTTACAGAAAGGAGCGAAACGGTATGGCCGAAAATTCAAAATTAAACCCCGATTGGGATATGCTGCAAAAAAGCCTGCTTGATGACGACGCTTTTGACGCTTTGCTTTCGGCCAGCTTAAAACCGGTTTTGCCCCCCGAAGATTTTTCGGCACGTGTTATGGCGGCGGTTGCCGCCCAGCCTGCCCCTGCCGCTAAGCCCGCTAAGGTTATACACTTTGGCTGGCGGCGCTTTGCAGCCGGGCTTGGCACCTGTGCAGCAGCAGTGGCTTTGTTTGTCGGCGTAACAGCCGGCGGTATTGGTGATGACCCTGCTGCCCTGCTTACTGCCAAACCGGTACAGGTAGCTTATAACGTTACCCCGGCTATAACCGCACCGACGGAAAAAACCGTAAAGCCGGTGCAGCCCACCCCAAGCAAGCCTGTAAAAACCACAACGCCGGATACCACGAATACACCGACGGCCGTGCAGCAAGCCCCCACCGAGGCACCCAAGGCAGAATTGCCGGTGCAGAGCAGTGAGCTTATATTGCCCCGCACAGCCTACGGCACCACTACCGAAGGTACGCTTGCTACCCGCCTGTTAGCCACGGTAGAAGGCAACAAGCTGTATCAGCCGGCGTTTGCCGGTAAAAATGCTGTATTTAACACGTCAGACGGTACTAATGTTTATGCCTGGCGGGTAGAGCTTGCCAACCCCAGTGAGCCGCAGGTATCTTCTATGGTAGCAATACAGGATGTTGCCGATGCTTCGTCGATGCTGCAAAACACTACCCCCACCGTAGATGCCACCACCGTGGTAGAATCTCCGGATAAAACTATGCTGGCGCAAAACAGTGCCGACGGCATTTGGGTATCGCTGTTAGACGGTGATGTGTTTAAGCTGACGGTTGAAGGCAGCGGCAAATTGCTGGCATGGTCACCGGATTCTTCTAAGCTGGTGTTTACCAACAACAACGGCGCCCTGTTTGTGGGCTACCCGTTAGAACGCCGCATTTATCAGTTGGCAGATGGCGGTGTAAAAGACGTTTGCTGGCACAGCAACAACAAAACACTGCTCTATATTACCGATAATGACGGAGCCGATGCTCTGTATATTATAGAAACCTACTGATACCGTAAAATTACTTTAAAATTATTTAAGCACCGGCATTGTGTCGGTGCTTTTTTTGTAATATTTTGCCGACTAAACACCGATGGCGGCAGGGTTTTGCCGTTTTGCAGCGAATAGAAAACGCAAGAACACTTTAAGGAGAAAGATGATGAAACTTAGCAAAAGGGAACTTTTAACCGTAAGCTTTATGCTGTTTTCTCTGTTTTTTGGGGCCGGCAATTTAATATTCCCGCCGTTTTTGGGGCAAAATGCCGCCGCCGATACCCTGCCCGCCCTGCTGGGCTTTTTAACCACCGCTGTGGTGCTGCCGGTGCTGGCAGTTATTGTAGTAGCCCAATTTGACGGGTTAGACAAGCTGGGCAGCCGCGTAGGCCCACACTTTGCTATTGCCTTTACGGTAATAACCTATTTGGCACTGGGCCCCTGCCTTGCCATACCCCGTGCAGCATCGGTGCCGTTTGAAATGGCCATAGCGCCCTACCTGCCCGAAGCTGCCAACACCACCGGCTGGATGATCGCATATTCTCTGGTGTTTTTTGTGCTGGCTGTTTGGCTGTGTATGAAGCCGGGCAAAATGGTTGACCTTTTGGGCAAGCTGCTTACGCCGTGCCTGCTGTTTTTGCTGGTGTTTATGTTTGCCGGCTTTTTGGTAAAGGGGCAGGTAAGCATTGCCGAAGCTCAGCCGGCTTACCAGAATATGCCGTTTTTAAAGGGCTTTACCGAAGGCTACAACACTATGGATACGCTGGCCGGGCTTAACTTTGGTCTGGTGGTGGCAACATCACTGGCGGCCCTTGGTTTTACCGAAAAACGTGCTAAAATAAAATACACTATGCAATCCGGTGTAATTGCCGGTGCTATTTTGGCGCTGGTGTACATTATGCTTACCTATATGGGTATGGCAAGCTCCGGCGTATACCCCATACAGGAAAACGGCGCCTGGACCTTGCGCCATATTGTGTATCAGGTGTTTGGCACCCCCGGCGCAGTGCTGCTGGCTGCTATTTTTACGCTGGCCTGCCTTACCACCTGCGTAGGGCTTATAAATTCTATAGCGCAGTATTTTGCCACGCTTATAAACCGGGTGTCGTATCACGGGTGGGTATTTATAATAACCGGGTTTTCCTTTGTTATTTGTAATATGGGGCTTACCACCATTTTAAGCTTTTCGGTACCGGTATTAAACGCCATTTACCCAATGGCCATTGTGCTTATATTGCTGGGTTTAAGTGATAATTTGTGGCTGCACAACCGTTTTATATACCCGCTTATGATGGGCGGCATTGGTGTTGTAAGCATTGTATTTGCCCTTGATCAGGCAAAAATACCGCTGGATTTTCTCGGTCATATGACAAGAGAATTGCCGCTTTATGATATGGGCTTTGGCTGGCTGCCGGTGGCGATGGTTATGCTGCTGCTTAGCCTGCTGCTGGATTTTATTATACCAAAGCAACGTTAATAATATTTTTACAGATTATTGGGAGCATAAGTAACATTATGCTCCTTTTTTTATAAAAATTTTGTAACAAAACGCCCCATACTTCGTCTAATAGATGAAAGGGAGGTGATGATGTGTATGACCTTGATTTTGACCGGGTTTATGCCGAATATTTTACCGAGGTCTATAAATTTGCGCTGACACTTTGCCAAAATGCCGATTTGGCCGAAGAAATAACGCAGGAAACCTTTTTTAAGGCGCTAAAAAATATAGATAACTTTAACGGCAACTGTCGCATTGGCAGTTGGTTATGTCAAATTGCCAAAAACACCTTTTATGATACAGCCCGCCGCCACGGACACCAAACCACCTTTGACCCGGAGACCCTGATATCACCGGAAAATTTAGAGGAAAAGCTGACAGACAGCGACACGGCCATTAGCATACACAAAGCTTTGCACCGGCTAAAAGAGCCGTATAAAGAGGTTTTTTGGCTGCGCACCTTTGGCGAACTTAGCTTTGCCCAGATAAGCGCCCTGTTTGACAAAAGCGAAAGCTGGGCCAGGGTTACCTACCACCGCGCCAGACTACTTATAAAGGAGGAATTACAATGAAATATCCCTGCGGAATTATTAACGATCTTCTGCCGCTTTTTGTGGATGATGTGCTGAGTGATGAAAGCAAGCAGGCAGTGACCGAACACCTGACAGAATGTGATAGCTGCCGGGCTTTTTATGCCGCACTTACGGCGCCCGGTGCCATAGCGGTAAACAACGTAAAAAAAGATGATAGTAATAGTGATATGGAGGATAAACAGATGAGTGAGAGCTTAAAAAAAGTAAAATTGCAGATAAATAAACGCCAGCGGCGCGTAATTGCCGCCGCATTGGCAGTGGTGGTGTTGGTGCTGGGCGGCTGGCACGTGTTGTTTAACCTGCCGATAAAAACGCTTGACCCCGCCGAAGTGCAGGTTACCGCCGCCGTGTACCCGATGAGCCAAATTTATCACGGTGTATATGATACCGACCAAACCGACGGAACCGACGGTGCCGTGACCATATACCTTGACGAGGAGGATGCCAACAGCACCCCGGATGGCCCCGCAGTTAACATAGCAGCCGGCAGCGATGAAAACGGCGATAAGGTAGATGTGTCACTGAGACAAAACGGCACACAAGACGATGATGTTTGCTACCGGCTGGAAATACCCGCTATGCCGGACAGTGACGTTCTGATAAGCGAAGCAATGTATGATAAAAACGGCTATCTCAGCGTGGTATCGTTTACATCACGGCATACCCTGAACACCATACGCACCAACGTGACAGACGGCACAATGTATATAAGTGCCTTTAAAACCACCATTTTGGGTAATCGCTCCGAAGAATACAGCAAAACCGTAACCACGATGGAATTTTCAAAGATAGACAGAATTGTACTGCAAAATGATAACGGCATCGAAACCGTGCTGTGGGAAAACAAATAGCACCATAAATTTTATAAGAAGCAAGCCTTTTTAGCGGGGCTTGCTTTTTTTGCAGGATTTTGCCTCTGCCACCCACCGCCCTACATATGCCATGCGGCGCGGTTTTTTTAGCTTTTTAAGAAATTTTCAATCAAGGCTGAATAGACGATTATCTATTCCCACCCACCGCCCTATATACGCCCTGCGGCGCGGCTTTTGTAGCGAGAATCACCCAAAGTCAAGGAATTGCAAGAGTGGTGCAGATACGCGAAGTCAGGCGACGAGTCGATTTAGGCGTACTTAATGTACGCCGACAAGCGAAAAATTATATGACACCGCAGATGCGCCGCTATTGTCAATTCCGGTATATTTTTTCAGGTTAACATCACATTCCAATCAAACCACCCACAAAAACCCCTGCTACAATAAAAATCATAAAAATGGCTTTACAAACTATAAACCAAGGAGGATGCAATGGCAAAATTAAAGGAACTTTTACAAAAACCGCTGGCCTTTTGGCAAAACGGCAGCAAAAAACGTCGCGTGGCTATAGTTTTGGCGGCCGTGCTGGCAGTAGTGGTGGCCGGCAAGGCTTTGGGCACCGGCAACAACGGCAAGCAGCAAACGCCCGACTATATTTATCAGACGGTGGAGCGGCACAACATAGTATCCACATTAGAGGGTACCGGCACTATTGAACCGTTAGATTCTTATACCGTTATTGCCACCGTAAACGGCGAGGTTTTAAGCGCCCCATTTGAAGAAGGCGATGTTATTGAAGAAGGTGCCCTGCTGTATCAAATTGATACCACCAAGGCGCAAAACAGCTATAACCAAAGCCAGCTTAATTTGCAAACTGCTGCCGACGAATTGGCCAAGCTTACCGTTACAGCCCCCAAGGACGGGCAGATAATTGATATAGACTGCGAAGTTGGTGATGATGTTAACCCCGGCGGCACCATTATTACGCTTGAGGACAGAGCTACCCTGCTGTTAGAGCTGCCGTTTTTAAGCACCGAAGCTGCGGCCTTTAGCACCGGGCAGGCTGCCACCGTTACTATAACAGCCACCGGCGAACAGTTAAACGGCAAGGTAACCGAGGTTTCGGCGGTTACACAGGTGGGCACCGGCGGCACGCTAACCCGCAACGTTACCATAGCCGTAAGCAACCCCGGTGCCCTAACCGAAGGCACCGTCGCCGGTGCTGCTATCGGCAGTTGTTCTTGTGCGGGCACCGGCACCTTTAAATATCAGGCCAGCGAACAAATTACCGCCGAAGTAAACGGCACCGTAAGCAATATAGCTGTTAAAGAGGGCGACACCGTAAAGGCCGGGCAAACCCTGCTCACCTTAAAATCCAACAGCGTGCAAAACAGCTACAAAAACGCCCAGATAAACCTGCAAAACGCTCAGGAGGATTTGGATAAATACACCATTACCAGCCCTATTAAAGGTACCGTTATCGACAAAAATTTTAAGGCCGGTGACGAGATAGAATCCAGCAATGCCGCCAGCCAAATGGCCGTTATCTTTGACCTTTCTCAGTTAGAATTTACTATGAACATTGACGAGCTGGACATTACCAAAATATCGGTGGGGCAAAAGGTTACCGTTACCGCCGATGCCTTGGAAGGGCAGACCTTTGAAGGCGAGGTAAGCAAAATAAGCATTAACGGCACAACATCGGGCGGCGTTACCACCTACCCCATTACCGTAAGCATAAACGAAGGCGGCGACCTGCTGCCCGGTATGAACATTAACGCTACCATTACCATTGCCGAAGCTGCCGACGTTTTGGCGGTGCCGGCAGCAGCACTGGCCCGCGGCAACCGCGTTATGGTAAAGGCCGCTGCCGATGACACTGCCGAAGCCGACCCCACCCTGCCCAAGGGCTACGTTTGGCGCAATGTAGAAATTGGCGTTAACGATAATGATTTTGTTGAAATTACCGATGGCCTTGCCGAAGGTGATGAAATTGCCATAAGCAGCACATCTATGCAGCAGGGCAGCGGTTCGTCTGACGATATGATGATGCCCGGCGGCGGTATGCCCGGCGGTATGGGTGGCGGTATGCCCGGTGGCGGCGGTATGCCCGGCGGTGGCGGCGGCGGCCACAGATAGAAACGAGGTGCGCTTTATGAACAACCCCCCAGTGCAGCCTATAATTAAGCTGCAAAATATTTACAAAACCTATAAAATGGGCGATACCACCTTAAACGCCTTAGACGGCATAAGCTTTAAAATTTACCCCGGCGAATTTGTAGCTATTGTGGGGCAGTCCGGCAGCGGCAAATCTACCTGTATGAATATTATCGGCTGCCTGGATGTTCCGACATCGGGCACCTACCATTTGCAGGGCACCGATGTTTCGACAATGAAGGACGATGAGCAGGCAAAAATACGCAATGTGTATCTGGGCTTTATTTTTCAGCAATACAACCTTATACCTAAGCTTAATCTGGTAGAAAACGTTGAGCTGCCCCTGCTTTATGCCGGTGTGCCGCAGGCCGAACGTCACCAAAGGGCGCTTAAATATCTG
The DNA here is from genome assembly GCA_964569265.1 of uncultured Peptococcaceae bacterium. Lineage (GTDB taxonomy): Bacteria > Bacillota > Dehalobacteriia > UBA4068 > UBA4997 > Avidehalobacter. The sequence continues at coordinate 11,950 of CAZMTO010000004.1, forward strand.
GCCAAGGTTGGGCTGGCCGAAAAAGCACAGAACCTGCCCAATCAGCTTTCCGGCGGGCAGCAGCAGCGAGTTTCGATAGCCCGCGCCCTGGCCGGAGAGCCGCAGGTTATTTTGGCCGATGAACCTACCGGCGCTTTAGATTCTAAAACCGGGCGCGAAGTGCTGGGCTTTTTGCAAAGCCTGCACAAAGAGGGCGCAACTATCGTGCTTATTACCCACGATAATTCTATTGCGCGGCAGGCACAGCGCATTATACGTCTGGCCGACGGCAAAATTATTTACGACGGTGCGGCCGACGCCCCCGAAGCAGTTGTAAACCCCGAGGAGGTAACAGCAGGCTAATGGATATAAAGCAATCTTTTAAAATGGCCTATAAAAGCCTTATGGGCAGCAAGCTGCGCTCTCTGCTTACTATGCTGGGCATTATTATCGGTGTGGCGGCAGTTATTGCCATTATGTCTATAGGCACCGGTATGACCAATATGGTGAGCGAATCTTTTAGCGATTTGGGCGCTAACCTTATAAACGTTAATGTTATGGGCCGCGGCAGCACCCGTACCGTAGAGCCGGACGATATGTATGCTCTGGCCGAAGCAAACCCCGAACTTTTTACCGCCGTAAGCCCCACGGTATCGGTTATGGGCACGGTAAAATGCAGCGGCGAAGAGCTTGACTATACATCGGTTTTGGGTGTAAGTGAAGATTACAACCGCGTAAAAACCAACATCAATATGGCACAGGGGCGGTTTTTGCAGTATATTGATATGCAGGCCGAAGCCAAGGTTTGTGTGGTGGGCAGCTACATTGCCAACACCGTTATGGGCGGCCGGGCACTTGATAGCAAAATTAAAATAAACGGCCAGGATTACACCGTTGTCGGTGTGTTAGAGGAGATATCCGACAGTGACGAAGGCAGCGACGATGATACCGTTTTGCTGCCCTACACCACCGCCGGCAAAATAGGCCGGAGCGCCTTTGTAAGCGGCTACACCTTTTGTGCCGCCGACGAAAGCAAGTCTGACGAAGCTGTTGCGGCCATTGAAGGCTACCTTTACAGCGTGTTTAGCAACGATGATTATTACACCGTTACCAATATGAGCGATATGCTGGATTCGATAACCGAAATGCAGGATACCATTGTGCTGGTGTTAGCTGCCATTGCCGCAATATCTTTGGTGGTGGGCGGCATTGGCATTATGAACATTATGCTGGTATCGGTTACCGAACGTACACGAGAAATTGGCATACGCAAGGCTTTAGGGGCACGCCGCCGTGATATTCGCGTGCAGTTTCTTATTGAATCGGGCTGCACCAGTGCGGTAGGCGGCGTTATAGGCATTGTTTTGGGCACTGCCCTTGGCTACGCCGTTGGCCCTATGCTGGGGCTTACCATAACCCCGCCGTATTCGGCCATTGTGCTGGCCTTTAGTGTTTCGGTGGGCATTGGCGTAATATTCGGTTATCTGCCGGCTAACAAGGCAGCCGGCCTAAACCCCATAGATGCCCTGCGCTACGACTGATAATATACCCAATATAACAATATATAAGGAGCAAAACTATGACCATACAAAAATACCGCAGCTTTATATTAAGCGCTGCCATAGCAATGGCGCTGCTGCTGGGGCTTTGTGCCACCCCGGCCCGCGCCGACAGCACATCGCTGAACGAAACCGGCATATTAAACACCCTTGCCGCGCTGGAAGTTATGACCGGTGATACCGCCGGCAACCTTAATTTGGGCAGCCCGGTTACCCGCGCCGAATTTACCAAAATGGTGGTAGCGGCCAGCACTGCCAAAGATGGTGCCGCCCAAAAAACCTTTTCTCCCTACAGCGACGTTACCAACAGCCACTGGGCAGCCGGTTATATAAAAACCGCCCGCGACCTTGGCCTGATAAACGGCTATTTAGACGGTACCTTTAGGCCCAACAACAACGTTACCCTGGCCGAAGCCGTAACTATTTGCCTTAAAAATTTGGGCTACACCGACAGTGACTTTACCGCCGGCTACCCACAGGCACAAATAAGCCTGTATTATCAGCTTAATTTAAACGACGGCCTAAGCGCCACCGCCGAAGATAAGCTTACGCGCCGCCAATGTGCCTACCTTATATATAATATGCTAAACGCCAAAACCAAGGGCGGGCAGGCACTGGCCCAACAGCTTGGCTACCAGCTTGACGCATCGGGCAAGTTAGATTACCTTGCACTGCTTAACGACAAATTATCCGGCCCGTATATTGTAAGCGGCAGTAATTGGCAAAGCAGCCTTGGCTTTACCCCCACCACCTGCTACCGCAACGATGCTCTTAGCAGTGTATCGGCTATATCCACCAACGATGTTATTTATTATTCGGCCGGGATGAAAACCGTTTGGGCGTATAACAAGCAAAAAAGCGGCACCTACGAAGCCGCCAGCCCCAGCCGCAGCAATCCGGAAGCCATAACACTTTCCGGCGTAAGCTATCAGGTGGGCAGCTCTGATGCCGCCTACCAGTTATCCGCAATGGGCGGCTACCGGTTAGGAGAAGTAATAACCGTGCTGTTAGGCCGCGATGATGCCATATGCGGGGTAATAAGCACCACTGCCGCCACCACCAACAGCGAGGTTGTCGGCATAATAAGCGACAGCGGCAGCAAAAGCTACACCAACAGCAGCGGCGCCAGCTATAACGCCGACTACATTAAGGTAATTGCCACCGACGGCGCCACCTACGATTTTCAGTATAAGGGCGGCACTATAGGTTCGGTGGTAAAAGTAAAGCAAAGCAGCGGCAAAACCACCATAAGCAAAGCAACAGCAGGCAACCTCAGCGGCACGGTAAACAGCGCCGCCACCAAGCTGGGCAATTATACGCTTACCGATGCCACCGAAATTCTGGATATTTATTCATCTACCGACGGCGTAAACCACACGGTTACCGGCAAAACCCTGCACAAAAGCCGTTTGGCAGGGGCCAAGCTTGCCACCGGCGATGTGCTTTACTACGAGCTTGACGGCAGCACCGTTACCAAGCTTATCCTTAACGATTATTCCGGCGATTTATATTCTTACGCTTTAATGCGCGAGGTGACCGAAACCAGCACCGGCGGCAATTACACCTATATTAAAGACGGCAGCGAGCAAAGGCTTAACAGTGCCGATACCGCCTACCATGTAGATAAAGGCGCGGTAGCAATGCTTAATGTTAACGGCAGCCTTGTTAAAATGAAGAACCTTAGCAGCGTACTGCTTACCTCTCTTGATACCGCTACGGCAACATCAGCCGACAAAAACTGGCAATTAGCCGCCGATGTTCAGGTGTACGAATACCGTAACAACGATTACTATTTGTCGTCGGTAAGCCTGATAAGCGCCACAACCCACACCCTGCGCGCCTACTACGATGACCTGCCAACCAACGGCGGCCGCCTGCGCATTATTGTGGCCACCCCCAAATAAGCCGCTTTGGCCAACAGACGGTGCATTTTACCTGCGCACCGTCTGTTTTTTTTGCAAAAAAAATTGGCCGCCAGCGCAAAAAAATTTGCCGTACCTATTGACGAACACCAAAATTCGTGCTAATATATAAGGGTACCTGCGGATGTGGCGGAATTGGCAGACGCGCTAGATTCAGGTTCTAGTGAGCATTGAGTTCGTGGGGGTTCAAGTCCCTTCATCCGCACCATAAAAATAAAAAGTCGTCATTTATGGCGGCTTTTATTTTTTATACGCTTGGGAAGTTAAACAGCACCATAAAAAAGAGTTACCTATGGGGTAGCTCTTTTTTTGTGCCTGTAATAATTTATGCGGCACGCGGTCATTTGTCCTTGCTGCGCGCACACTTTAGGTCAACAACCCTTCGCACTGCCGGCAAGCTTATTTTTATTTTTTTACCAAAGGTTTTGCCGTAATTTGCCCAAATTTTACCGTATCGCTTTTTGTCGATAAAAAATTGCCGCAAGCTTTAGGCACCGCCGGATATTTACACGTAATAAATGCGCTGTTTAGGCCATATATTTGCTCAAACGGCCAAAAACAAGGTTAAGTTCCATAATGAATAAAATGTGTTTTTATGCAATAGTCTATCGCCATTCTATTGATTTTTAAGCTTTTTAATGCTATAATCTTGGTAAATAATATACACTTTTACTTGGTTACAGAGCTTAGCGGCAAATTACACTGCCAATGTGCGTTGGGGGCAGGTAATGTCTGCCATGCAAGAACAAATCTTGCAGCTAAGCCCAACACCGGGCCGGCGGCTGTGTTGTAAGTAAAACACTTAAAAGAACAGTCCGCGATGGCTGTTCTTATTTTTTTAGAATTTTTCTTTAGAATTTTTTGATGGGGATAAATACAGGGGATAATTACAATGGATAATACTGACTTAAAAAAGCTGGGCCGCAAAGAGCTGCTGGAAATTCTGGTAGCCCAAGGTGAAGAATTAGAGGCCACCAAAACCAGGCTTATTACTGCCGAAGCTGCCTTGCAGGATAAAAACATTGCTATTGACGAGGCAGGTTCGATTGCCGAGGCTGCCCTAAAGCTTAACGGCGTGTTTGATGCCGCGCAAAATGCCTGCCAGCAATACATTGCCAATATTATTCAGCTTAGCCAGCGGCAAAAAACTATTTGCACGCAAATAGAAGATGAAGCTAACGCCGCTGCCGAAAAAATAATCGAGGAAGCTAAAAACAAGGCCAACCGGATGATAACCGATGCCGAACAGCAAAAAGCTGACACCGCTGCCGAATGTGAGGAGCTGCTGAAGCAGACCAAACAGCAGGCCGATGCTTACTGGACAGAGGTTTCTACCAGACTGGAGGCGTTTTCGGCCGAACACAGCGAGCTACAGCGCCTGTTGGCTTTTTTAGCACCGGAAAAAACACAGGGATAACTATTTATGGCTGATAATAATGCAGAAAAAAAAGTGGAACTGCCGGAGCTGGCAAGCCTTAAAGCCGAGCTGCAGCGCGTAGAATACCAAAGTCACTATCATTCTGTTTTACGCAGCACCACCTATATACTTGTGGTGGTAGCAGCGGCAGCAGTGCTGGTGGCTACTATTTGGCTGCCGGTTTTGCAAATTTACGGCTCGTCTATGGCGCCCACCCTTAACGAAAGTGAAATTGTTATATCACTTAAGGGTGCCGATTTTAAGCAGGGAGATTTGGTTGCGTTTTATATAGGTAATAAAATTTTGGTAAAACGTTGCATAGCCGGGCCCGGTCAATGGGTAAATATAGACCGCGACGGCAATGTTTATGTAGACGGCGAACCTTTGGATGAGCCTTACCTTGCGGAAAAGGCTTTTGGTGACTGTAACATACAGTTGCCGTATCAGGTGCCGGATAACCGTTATTTTTGTATGGGAGATCACCGCGCTACTTCGGTAGATTCGCGGCACAGTACTGTAGGCTGCATAGCCGACGAACAGATAGTCGGCAAAATTGTGTTTAGGGTTTGGCCGCTGGCCAAATTTGGCAGCTTATAATTTATTTGGGTAAAGTTTGTAGTGATACGAGGCGATACGATGAAAAGTGACCTTATTGCCACTATTGAAAATTACATAGCCGGCTGGCGTCACAAGCAGCTTTGGTATAAGGCTGTTACCTGTATGGCGGCGGTGGTGGTTTTTTGTACCACCTACGCCCTTATTTTGCCTGCCATCACGATGGAAAAAGACTGCACCCTGCCCGAACACACCCACACTGACGAATGTTATTCTCAGGTGACGGCGCTGATTACCAAAACACCCATTTGCACCGTAAGCGGGCAAAACAGCCACCTGCACACGGCCGACTGCTTTGATGCCGAAGGTGCTGCTGTTTGCGGCTTTGATGACCAGATAGTACATCAGCACGACGAAAACTGTTACACTGCCGACAGTGAGCTTTGGTGCCAAATACCGGAGCTTGCTTTGCATATTCACGATACTGCCTGCTACGAACAGCCTGCCGACGAAACAGCCGAACCGGAGCTTGTTTGCACCGAACACGAACATTCTGCGGACTGCTTTGAACAAAACAAAACACTTATCTGTGAGCTGCCGGATGGCGATACCGAAGCAGTTGCCGATGAAGCTATAGATGAATTTGTAGAAGAAGCTATAGATGAATCTGCCGATGAAGCTACAGATACCGAGGTTGTTGAGGCAGATCCGGCCGAAAGCCATTATCATAATGATGATTGCTATTTGATAGAAGACACACAGGTTTGCGGTTATGAAAGCGACCACATGCACAGCGAGGAATGTTACGCCACGCCGGAGCCTGCTGAACCGACCGAGCCTGCCGAGCCCCTGCTTATCTGCGGGGAAGCCGAGCTTTTAAGCTACACGGTACATCAGCATACCGATGCCTGCTTTGAAATAACCGAACAGCCGCTGGATACCACCGAGCTTACCTGCACCAACCCCGACCACGAGCATACCGAACGTTGCTACGGCGTTTGGGAGCTTAGCTGCGGTATGCAGGAGCATACCCACGGCGACAACTGTGTTACCAAGGCCGAGCCGGACGCCCTGCCCACCGAGCCTGTGCCGGAGCAACCGGAGCAGCCCGAACAGCCGCTGCCCGCCGATGCCCCGCTGTTTAGCCAGCCGCCTACCCCTGCCGAATTAGATGCGGCGATAAGCACCCTGCCCACTCCGGAGGAAATTGCCGCCACACTGACCGCCTTTGAGGATGCCGACGACACCGAGGGAATGGAGGCCTACTACCGGCAGGCATACCTTAGCGTTATGAACGTGTATGTTTACTGGGAGGAAATGACCCCCGAACAACAGGCGCAGGTTGCCAATGCCGAACAGCTTTGCCAACTGGCCGACCTGTTTAGCGGGTATCCGCTGGAAACCATAGATACTGCAACCGTTTATCGCGTAAATCAAAATGCCGACCATTCGTCTACCAAAACTATCTTAGTTTATGGCGGTTCCGTGCAGGATAAACTTGGCGCCGGTATGTCTTATAAATATTGGGATGCCATTATTGTAGAAAAAAACGATAGCGACAAATTATACATAAAAGAATATATTACAGGCGAAGAAGATAAACGCACTTGCAAAGCTACCACCGCCGACGGTTTTGTTCTGTTGGTTTTCCGCGGTGAAACAGCTACCAAAGCTACTGATGCTAATGTTGATGACATAGTTGAACTAAGCTTTAACTACAAAAACGTCACCGGCACCAGCAGCAGCGGTTATGGCACTGTTAGCTTTACACGCTTATCCACCGTAAAAGGTGCCGATACCGACGAGCTAATTGAGGTTAACCTGTACGATTACGGCTCCAACATCAACGATTTGTATAACAGCAATAAAAAATATCCCGGCTTCCAGCAGGATAACGGTACTACACGTGATTTTCAATCATTTAACACAAGCAGCTTTAACTTTGGTAACAACATCACCGCCGATTTAGCTGCCGGCATATCTGGTTTGGCAAAAGCCGATGGCACATCTACACTAATCAATTCTGTGGTTAGTGGCACGTTTAACGGTACTACCTATGCCACTGCTAACCTACCTGTAAGCGGTGCTATGAAAAATGAATTGGTAGATGGTTACCCGGCTTTGTCCGATGGCACCAGCCTGAAGTATCTGTTTAGTAATGGCACCTATGCCACAAAGAAGAACGAAAAAAGCATTAACGGCTTGTTCATTTATCACGATAATACCGGCGCCTACACCTTTAACAGCCGAGAAAATCACGCGCAATTTAACAGCAGCAATGATACCTTTACGCTTTATGAACAGATAATTACATCTAACTTTATGATGTACCCCTTTGGTAACTTTTTGCCGTTTAACAATATCGTTACCCAGTGTACACAGGCAAGCAACATCAGCAAGGTTCATCTGCAAACCATTGCCGCAAGCGCGGCAAGCAAAAGCGGCAGCGCATACGCCACGCTTAACACTAAGCTTACCCAGTTTATCAGTTTGATGGACAAAGCCTACCCCAAAGGTTGGAGCGCCAAAGACTGTGCCAACGAATACTTTAAAGTTGCCGGCATCAACAAAACCTTTACCAATGCCGATCTTGACAACATCTATTCTATTGACTTTGACGAAGCCACCGATTTTTACTTTGGTATGGAAATGAAGATGAAATTTATGCAGCCAAAGGATGGCCTAACCGGCAAAGACGGCAAACAGCCAATGGTGTTCTACTTTACCGGCGACGATGACGTTTGGGTTTATATCGACAACACGCTGTTTTTAGACCTTTCCGGCATTCACCGCCACGTGGGCGGCGAGATTGACTTTGTAAAGGGCGAGGTTAAATATTATGGCCTTGATGTTAACACCGGCGATGTGGCAACAACACCTTATAAAACCGTAAAATTCAGTGAATTGGTGGATGCCAAGCAGCTTAATGACAACGGTACCTTTGCCGATTACAGCCAACACAGCTTTAATTTTTACTATATGGAACGTGGTGCAGGCTCCGGCGTTTGCCGTATGAACTTTAACTTCCCGCTGCTGCGCAAAAATTCCATATCGGTGACCAAAGAGCTTGATACCGACGATGCCAACAAACTTGCCACCCTGCTGGGCAATCCGGACTTTCGTTTTCAAGTGATGAAAGAAAACGGCACCGAGCTGTTTATCCCTGCTAACACATCCTACGATATTTATGACAAGAATGATGCTGGCTACACCAACAAGCTTGGCACCGGCACCACCGATAAAAACGGCGTATTTACCATTAAAGCCAACCAAACCGCCGTATTTACCGGCATTGCCGAAGACAGCGGCAAATACTTTGTGCGCGAGCTTTTAGATGCCAGTAACTTTGAACAGTATGGCACAATTACCGTGGATGGCACCAGCGAAACTACCGACTACAACGATGTCACCGTTGGCAGTGACAGCTTTAAGGGCGTAAACAGCCCCGTTAAAGATGTTTCTGACGGCAGCACCAGCTTCCACTTTAAAAACCATATTGATTGGACTAAGCTGGGCAGCCTGAGCATAACCAAGCAACTGGCCGATTACCCCAACAGCCGCGCGGCAAAGCAGTTTAACTTTAAGGTAACCTTAGACGGCACGCCCCTGCCGGTAGGCACTGCATACACCGTAGGCAGTGATACGCGCACGGTAACCGAGGCGGGCATTATAACCATTGCCCCCGGCGAACCAGCCATTATCGGCAATATTTTGGCAGGTACCACCTTTACCGTTAAAGAGACCGAAGCATCTGCCGATGGCTACACCGTAAGCTATAAGTTAGACGGCGAAGAAGTTAGCGGTGACGAAGCCACCGGCACCATAAACGTTGCATCAACTGTGGCCGTAACCGTTATAAACCGGGAAACCGGAACATCGGTAGAAATACCGGTGCAGAAGATATTGAACTTCCCGGACGGCGTGGAACACGAATATACCCTGCACTTGCAAGAAGTCGATAATAACGGCAACACGCTTGAAGGTGGCTACACGCAGAATATACCCGTTAAAATTACTAATGACCCTGTAAGCGACAAATTTACCGTAGGTTACGCCACAGCAGATTTAGAGGGCCTTGACCTGCCGCAAACCTATTATTACGAGATAAGCGAAATCGCCAAGGCGGAGGATACTACCACCGATTATGACAGCACACGGTATATAGTTGAAGTTACCGTAAGCAAAACCGAAACCGGTGCCCAAGCCGCCATAACCAAACGTTATAAAGCCGATGGCACCGAGCTTACCGAGCTTACCGCGGACGAAACCCTGACCTTTACCAACAGCATAATCCGCCCGGAGCTGCCCTCTACCGGCGGCTGCGGCACATATGTGTATACTTTGGCGGGCACAGCGCTTATTGGCGCCGCCACCCACCGTTTGTATAAAAAACGCAAAAGGGAGGTGCAGCAAACCCCCTAATGCCTGTTAACAAACTACACAACACCAACAAGAAAGGAAGATTAGAATGAAGCACGTAAAACAACTGGCCAGCATTTTGTTGGCCGCCGCCCTGCTTATAAGCATGGCAACCGTAGCACTGGCCGCCGGCACCAACACCATTACGGTGAACAATGCCGAACCCGGTGCAACCTACAAAATTTACAAAATGATGAGCCTTACCAACAGCGGCACAAACTATGCCTACAAGGTAGAAAGCAATTGGCAAGAATTTTTCCAAGCGGCAGATGCTGAAAAAGGAATAACTGCCGGCGCCGGCGCAGACTATGTAACCATTACCGACGGTTATGTAACCTGGAACAGCGGCAAAGACGCTGCCAACCTTGCACCGCTGGCTGTACAGTATGTAAATAGCAACAGCACAACTGTTACCGCTGCTAACACTATAACAGCAGTTAAACCGACAACAGGCACCTGCAAGGTAGAATTTACCGGGTTGGATTCCGGCTACTACCTGATTACCTCTACCAACGGTACCAAGGCAATTATTGCTTCTACCCCGACCAACAGTAGTACCGCAATCGAAGAAAAGAACGCAAACCCCACCACCGACAAAGAGGTGCAGGAAGATAGCACCGGCGCTTGGGGCACCGCAAACAGCGCTCAGATTGGCGACACCGTGAACTTTAAGGCTACCGTAACCATTAGGCCCGGCGCAACTAACTACGTTATGCACGATGTTATGGACGATGGCCTTACCTTTGATGCAAACAGCGTAAAGGTTTGGACTACTTGGACTGCACTCGGCGCCGAAGGCAATGCAGAACTGCCTAGCAGCAATTACACCGTTACCAGCACCGGTTTAACCGACGGTTGCACCTTTGAAGTTAAATTTGATGATACTTATTTAACTGACATTACTACTGACACAACGTTGACGGTTACTTACACCGCAGTTTTGAACGCAAACGCTGTGCCCGGCACTGCTGAACTGAACAAAGAGCAGTTGACTTGGGGCGACAAAACCACCAGCACGGAAGAAACTGCCTGGAACAAAACCGAAACCACAACTTACCAGTTTGAAATTTTAAAGTATGCTAACGGCGATACCAGCAAAAAGCCTTTGGCCGGTGCTACCTTTGAGCTTTACAACAACAGCCACAAAGACACTGACGGCAATGCTACTTTGGTTAAGCTGGTAAGAGTAGAAAGTGAAGATACAGCGGCAACTGAAACTACTGTTGGCACTGTTGTTTACCGTGTAGCTACCCCTGCTGAAATCACCGCAGGCACCGATGTAGTAACCCAGTTTACCACCGTTGCAGACAAGAAGATTGTTATTAAGGGCGTAGACCTTGATACTTACCACCTTAAAGAAATTACAGCACCGGCCGGGTTTAACCTGCCTAAAGATACTTTTAAACAAACAGCTACGAGCAACACTTTGGTTTGGGAAATCGAAAACAAATCCGGCGCCGAGCTGCCTTCTACCGGTGGCATGGGCACCACCCTGTTCTATCTGTTAGGCTCTGTTCTGGTTGTATCGGCCGGCGTACTGCTGGTAACCAAACGCCGTATGGCCAAATAACATAGCTGCACGCAACTTTTGCACAAGGAGACCCCCGCATGAAAAAACCCAAACACGGCGATAAAGCCACAACTATTTTGGTTATAATGCTGCTGGTGGGTCTCTTTTTGCTGTTATACCCCGGTGTCAGCAATTATTGGAACTCACTGCATTCTACGCAGGCCATTGCCACCTACGCCGAAGATGTTGCCAACCTTGACGCCGAGCTGTATGACCAACTTTGGGCACAGGCGCAAACCTACAACCGCAGCCTTGCCAACCGCCCGGGCAGCTATGCTCTTACTTTAGAACAACAGCAGCAATACAACCGGTTGCTTAATGTGTCGGGCATTGGCATTATGGGATATATAGAAATCCCCAGTATAGAGGTTAGCCTGCCTATTTATCACGGCATACAGGAAAACGTCTTGCAGGTGGCTGTGGGCCACATTGACTGGTCCAGTCTGCCGGTTGGCGGCGCAGGCACGCACTGTGTAATGTCCGGCCACCGGGGCTTGCCATCGGCCAAATTATTTACCGATTTAGATAAGCTGGTCGAAGGTGACCTGTTTATGCTGCGCGTTTTAGACGAAATTTTGACCTACGAGGTTGACCAGATACTGATTGTAGAGCCAAAAGACGTAGAAGCGCTGCAAATTATCGACGGGCAAGACCTTTGTACGCTGGTAACCTGCACGCCCTACGGCATTAACACACACCGCCTGCTGGTGCGCGGCCACCGGGTAGAAAACGTAGATACTACCGTGCGCGTGGTAGCCGATGCCATACAGATAGAACCCCTGCTGGTGGCACCCATACTGGCAACGCCCATATTACTTATTTTGCTGATAATTCTGCTTTTGCCCAATAAATCTGCCAAAAGCCCCCAAAGGTGATAACTATGAGATTTGCTAAATGCCTGAAAGCTGTTATGCTTACACTGCTGCTGGCCCTTGCGCTGCCCTGCGCTGCCTGGGCTGCCGGCAGCATACAACTTGATAAAGAAGTAAGCCTGGATATTGTGTATAAAACCGACACAGCTCCGCTAAGCAAGGCCACCTTTAGCATTTATCTGGTGGCTACAGTAGATGAATACGGCGAATTTACCCCCACCGACGCCTTTGCCCCCTACTATGTAAATATCAGCGGCAAAGACGATGAAGCGTGGCGGGCGCAGGCTTCTACGCTGGAAGGTTATGTGTTGCTGGACAAAATTGCCCCCACCGACACCGGCAAAACCGATGTTAACGGCAAATTACACCTGCCCACAGGGGATAAAAAGCTGGTACCGGGGCTGTATCTGGTGCTGGGTGACCGCCTTAAACAGGACGGCTGGCGCTACGACGCTGCACCGGCCTTTGTAACCCTGCCCACCACCGACACCACAACCAACACCTGGCAATACAACGTTGTGGCTGCCCCCAAACACGAAGCCGGCCAAGCCCCAAGCGACAGCGGCAGCACCGATAATAATTCAACAAAACGCAAGGTGCTTAAAATTTGGCAGGATACCGGCCACGAAAACGCCCGCCCCCAACTTATCACGGTTCAACTGCTGCGAGACGGCGAAATTTACAGCACGGTAACGCTTAGTGCCAAAAACAACTGGCGCTACACCTGGGATAATTTAAGCGACGAAAGCAAATGGACGTTGGTGGAAAAAGCCACACCCGGCTACACCGGCACCGTAACAAAAAACGGCATTACTTTTACGGTTACCAACACCTACACCACTAACAACCCCGACAATCCTAACAAACCGGACAAACCCGATAAACCGGGCGGCCCCGATGGCCCGGACAATCCCGATAATCCGGATAATCCGAATAATCCGAATAATCCCGACGACCCCGATAAACCGGATAAGCCGGGTACCCCCGGTAACAATGGCACCACCGGCGGCAACACACCGGGCGGCACACCGGATAATCAGCCGGATGCCCCCAAGCTGCCGCAAACCGGGCAATTATGGTGGCCGGTACCGATTATGCTGTTTGCCGGGCTGCTGCTGGTGTTAATGGGCTTAATGCAGCGCCGAGGTGTACACAATGAAAAATAAACCCAACCTTATGATATTGCTGGGGCTGTTGCTTATAGCGGCGGCCCTGTTGCTTTGCGGGGCCAATTTAGCCGAAGCTGCCCACGCCAAAAGTACCTCTCTGGCGGCGGCCAACCAACTGGAACAGCAAATACCGGCGGCGCCCACGCCTGCCACCGGTGTCGAGGCCGAAATACCGGACTACCTGCTAAACCCCAATATGGCAATGCCCACCGCCACTGTTGACGGCGTTGATTACATAGGCGTGCTTAATATTGCGGCGCTAAATTTAAACCTGCCGATTATAAGCCGGTGGAGCTACCCCAACCTTAAAACAGCCCCCTGCCGCTATTCCGGTTCGGCGTACACGGATAATTTGGTGATAGCCGCGCACAACTATGCCGCCCATTTTGGCCACTTAAAAAACCTGCACACCGGCGATGCCGTTACCTTTTGTGACATTGACGGCAACCAGTTTAGCTACACCGTAGCCGATATGGAGGTGCTGGCCGATACCGCGATAGAAGAAATGACCGACAGCGGTTGGCCGCTTACCCTGTTTACCTGCACGGTTGGCGGGCAAAGCCGCATTGCCATACGTTGCACCACCGCCGAATAAACGCACAAAAGCCACCGACTGAAAAAATCGGTGGCTTTATTTTTTTGTATTTGCACTGCCCAAAACCCACGCCCAAGCAACGTAGCAACGTGGTGCCAAACCGGCTGCGCGGGAGCGCCCCCTGACAAGGGCGGCGGGCAGTTTGTTGCTGCCATAAAATTAACGGCCGCGGGTGTAAACCAGCGAACTGATAATGCTGATAGCCAGCACGCAAACGATAAACCCAATGGAAACCGGTATGGAAATGTGAATGTCGGCAATAAGCAGCAGCAGCTTTACACCGGTAAACGCCAAAATCAGCGCCACACCATACTTCATCAGGCAGAAGCGGTTTTGCATATGCTCGATAACAAAAAACAACTGCCGCATACCCATAATGGCCAAAATATTAGCAAAATAGATGATCATCATATGGCTGGATACCGAAAACGCCGCCGGCACCGAGTCGATAGCAAACAGAATATCCGAGGATTCAATAACGATAAGCACAGCAAACAGGGGGGTCATAAGCCACTTGCCGTGTTCTTTAACAAAAAATTTGTTGCCGACAAAATCATCGGTAACGGGCAAAAATCTGGTCAACAGCTTAAGTACGCGGTTATCGTGCGGCGAAACTTCTTCGTCGGAAGCGTGCGATTTAAGCATATTAAACGCACTGTACAGCAGCACAGCACCAAAAATGTACAGCACCCACGAAAAGCTGTGAACAATGGTAGCGCCCAACGCAATAAAAATAAACCGCAGCACAATGGCGCCAATAATACCATAAGCCAAACAACGGTGCTGCAAAGATTCCGGCACACCAAAGCTGGCAAAAATAGACAGAAACACAAACATATTGTCCATACTAAGGCTAAATTCCAGCAGATAGCAGCCTAAAAATTCCAGCGCCCAGGTTTGGTGCCCCGACACGTAGATTACGCCGGTGGTAATTAAGGCCACCGCCATCCATATGCCCACCCATTTAAAAGAATGTAGAATTGATTTGTCCCTCATACTATACCTCCGTTATAATAATATGCCGTAGTTACCCAAAATAAAGCAAAAAAATAAAGACCCCGATGACAAAATCATCAAGGTCTTACTTCCACTTTGGGACGCGCTGCCGGGCTTTTGGCCGGGAATGACGACACCGCGATTTATAAGTTACTCCCCTTAACGGTGATGTAATTTTCAGTTATTTTACTGCTTATATTTGGTACATTTGATATTTTACTAAAAATACCGCTGTTTGTCAACAGGTTTTTCCGCGGCAATTTCGGTCACGGTAAGCTCATCACCGGCCACAAAAAAGCGCACATTAAAGCCGGCAAAGCTTAAACCGTAAAGCCGCTCAGCCTCCTGCTGATACCCCGGTCTGGGGTCGGCAGCCAGCACCGCCAGCAAACCGGCGCGTTTGGCCTGCGGCAGTTGGTCAAGCAGCGCCGCCGGGCAGTTCACCTTTAACTGATGTTCTCCCTTGGGCACAGCAAAGCCGCCCTTTGCCTGCGGCACACTGTCGGCATAGGGCACATAGGGTTTAATGTCAAAAATGGGCGTGGCATTAAGGCAATCAGCACCTGATACCAACAGCACCGGGCCGTCATCGGCCTTATAATCTACCGCCAACAAACGCACCACCGAAAGCCCCAGCTTGTTAGGTCGGTTAGGCGAACGGCTGGCAAACACCCCCACACGCACATTGCCGCCCAAACGCGGCGGGCGCACGGTAGGCTGCCAGCTATTGCTGCTGCCTGCCGCAAACCCGGCGTTAAACTGCCAAATTAGCCATAAGTGAGAAAAATCCTCAATACCGCGCAGGGCTTCGGCACGGCGGTATTCCGGTGCCAAAACCACACGCGATACAACTTCTTCTATTAAGCCGCTTTGGCGCGGCACACCAAATTTGCTGTGATAATCGTTATAAATATGAGCTATCGGTTTTATCAGCAAACCGTCGGTTTCGCTCATTTTAAGTTATAAAAAGCGGTAAGCCCCGGATACACCGCAGCAGCGTCCAGCTCCTGTTCAATGCGCAAAAGCTGGTTATATTTAGCCACACGGTCAGTACGGCTGGGAGCGCCGGTTTTTATCTGACCGGCATTGGTAGCAACAGCAATATCGGCAATGGTAGTATCTTCGGTTTCACCGGAACGATGCGATACTACAGCGGTGTAGCCGGCGCGTTTAGCCATTTCAATAGCATCTAAGGTTTCGGTAAGGGTACCAATCTGGTTTACCTTAATAAGAATAGAGTTGCCGGCGCCACATTCTATGCCCTGCTTTAAGCGCTTGGTGTTGGTAACAAACAGATCATCACCCACCAACTGTACACGGCTGCCCAGGCGTGCCGACATCTGCTGCCAGCCCTCCCAGTCATCTTCAGCCAAACCGTCCTCAATAGATATGATCGGGTATTTATCAATCAGGTCGGCATAATAGTCAATCATCTGCTCCGATGTCATAACCTTGCCTTCACCGGCCAGATCATACTTGCCGTCCTCGTACATTTCGCTGGATGCTACATCCAGTGCCAAACGTACATCTTCTCCCGGCTTGTAACCGGCACGTTCAATAGCAGCTACAATAACCTGCAAGGCTTCTTCATTGCTGCCAAGGTTAGGCGCAAAACCGCCCTCGTCACCAACCGATGTAACATAGCCTTTTTCTTTAAGCACGGCTTTAAGGTTATGGAAGATTTCGGCACCCATACGCAAAGCTTCGGCAAAGGTGGCTGCACCAACGGGCATAACCATAAATTCCTGAATATCGACGTTATTATCAGCGTGCTGACCGCCGTTTAATATGTTCATCATCGGCACGGGCAGGGTTTTGGCATTGGCACCGCCGATATAACGGTACAGCGGCATACCAAGGCTATCGGCAGCAGCCTTGGCAACTGCCAGCGACACACCCAAAATAGCGTTGGCACCCAGCTTGCCCTTGTTATCGGTGCCGTCTAACTGAATTAACAGTTGGTCAATATCCGCCTGATTATAGGCAGAAAGCCCGATAAGCGCCGGGGCAATTATCTCCAGCACATTGCTTACGGCCTGTGTGGTACCCTTGCCCAGATAACGGCCCTTTTCACCGTCACGCAGCTCTACAGCCTCGTGTACGCCGGTAGATGCCCCGGAGGGCACAGCAGCACGCCCAAAAGCACCGTCTTCCAGCATAACCTCAACTTCTACAGTGGGGTTGCCGCGGCTGTCTAAAATTTCTCTGGCGTTAACATCAATAATAAAGCTCATAATAATCCTCCCAAATTTTGCGTTATATGCTTTATTTGCAGCTTTTTAAGCTTTTTAACATATCAGACTCTGCCCCGTCATCTCAGCAGGGACAGCAACACCCAGCATTTGCAGCAGGGTGGGTGCAATATCGCACAGAGCACCGTCTTTAAGCCGGCCGGGGTAATTTACCATAATTATCGGCACCAAAGACGTTGTATGCGCCGTAACAGGGTTGCCGTCCTCGTCTAACAGGCGCTCTACATTGCCGTGGTCTGCCGTTATAAGCAAAGCACCGCCCGCTGCCTTTATCGCCGCTTCTATGCGGCCAAGGCAGGTATCTACAGTTTCTACCGCTTTTACCGCTGCCGGTATTACCCCTGTGTGGCCCACCATATCCGGGTTAGCCAAATTTAAAATTATCGCGTCATATTCGCCGCTGTTTATGGCCGCCACCACTTTGTCGCAAACCTCCGACGCGCTCATTTCCGGCTGAAGATCGTATGTAGCCACCTTAGGTGATGCTACCAAAATGCGCTCCTCGCCGGGGTTGGGTTTTTCTACCCCGCCATTAAAAAAGAAGGTTACGTGCGCGTATTTTTCGGTTTCGGCAATACGCAGTTGCTTTAAGCTCGCCTGCGCCAAAACTTCTCCCAGGGTGTTAACCGGTGTTTGCTTTTTAAAGGCCACCGGCAAATCAAAGGTTTCGTCGTATTCCGTCATACAGCAGTAGCTTACCTGCGGATACTGCGGTCTGGCAAATTCCGCAAAGTCGGTCTCGCAAAAAGCACGGGTAATTTCTCGCGCACGGTCGGCCCTAAAGTTATAAAAAATCAGGCTGTCACCGTTTTGCACGGTAAAATCCTTATTATCCGGCACTATCGGCTCAATAAATTCATCGGTAACGCCGGCTGCATAGCTGCCGCGCACAGCCGCGGGCAAATCTGCCGCCACTGCACCTTCGGCCAGCACCATAGCACGCCAGGCTTTTTCTACTCGGTCCCAGCGCTTATCTCTGTCCATAGCCCAAAAACGGCCGCAAACCACACCGGGCGCACCATAGCCGGTTTGGGCAAAATGCGCCAACAGCCGCTCCAGATAATCTATGCCGGAGGTCGGCGGAACATCACGGCCATCCATAAAGCAATGTACATAGGTTTGCTTTATACCCATAGCCTGCGCCATTGCCAGCAGCGCCAGCAGGTGATTAAAATGGCTGTGTACGCCGCCGTCTGAAAGCAAACCCATAAGGTGCAAACGGCCGGTTTTTTCAGCAACCGCCATAGCCTGCACCAGTGCCGGGTTTTGCGCCAGCTCTCCGTCGGCAATAGCTTTATCAATCGCTGTTAAATCCTGATAAATTACCCGCCCTGCACCAATATTAAGGTGTCCAACCTCCGAATTACCCATCAGGCCGTCAGGCAAACCAACTGCCAAACCGCTGGCTTTTAGCGTTGCCGTGGGGTTTTCTCGGCACAAGCGGTCAAAGTTAGGCAGCTTAGCAAGGCTAAGTGCATCGCCGGGCAGGCCGGTTTTTAGCCCCCAACCGTCCATTATGCAGAGCATTATCGGTTTTTGTTTCATCTTGTTATACCTTTATAATATATTTGTATAATACTTTTGGCAGCTATTATTTTATATTTACACCGACAAAAGCTTCCCGGCAAAGCTCGGCAAAGGTAGCCGCTTTAAGCGACGCACCACCAACCAGCGCACCGTCAACATCGGGTGCTGCCATAAAAGAAGCTACATTTTGCGGGCTTACGCTGCCGCCGTACAAAATTCTGATACTGTCGGCAACATCACCGGCCTGTTCGCGCAAATATTCTCTAATAACCTTGCAGGCCATTTGCGCTTCGTCGGCTGTGGCGGCTTTGCCGGTGCCAATAGCCCAAATAGGCTCGTAGGCAATAACAATGTCGGCCTTGCCATCCCAAAAACGCATACTTTCGTAAAGCTGCGCTTCTAACCATTCGGCAGTAAGCCCACCTTCGTGTATCGACTCACTTTCTCCCACGCACAAAATCGGCGTCATACCGGCTGCAAGGGCAGCACCGCACTTTTTAGATACCATTTCGCTGGATTCCTGCAACAGGGTGCGGCGTTCAGAATGTCCGCAAATAACATAGCCCACGCCACATTCGGTAAGCATACCGGGCGATATTTCGCCGGTAAAGGCACCGGCAGTCTGCCAAAAAACATCCTGCGCGCCCAAACCAATGTTAACGCTGCCCTGTGTAATAGCTGTATGCAAGGGGTAAAGCGCCGTAAAGGGCGGGCAAAATACCACGTCGGCTTCGGTATCGTTTAAATCCCTGTTTATAACATCGGCACCAACCTGAGCAAATTCGGCCAGCCAGCCTAAGCTTTCCTCTACAGTTTGGTTCATCTTCCAGTTAGCTGCAAGCAAAGGTTTCCTCATAATACATCCTCCGTTGAATTATCTTGCGTTTTGCAAAACCTCTACGCCGGGCAGATGACGACCCTCCAGATATTCCAGAGTGGAGCCGCCGCCGGTGGAAATATGCGTGATCATATAGCCTACACCGGCCTGATCAATAGCCGCAATCGAATCACCGCCGCCAACAATGGTCTGCGCCTTAGATTTTGCACAGGCAACGGCAATAGCTTCGGTGCCTTTGGCAAAGGCGGGCATTTCAAACACACCCATAGGGCCGTTCCAGATAACGGTTTTAGCGCTTTGCACCAGCTCACAATAGGTACGCACGGTGTTTTTGCCCATATCCAGCGCCATCCAGCTTTTTGGTATGCAGTTTATTTTTACATTACGGTGTTTGGCATCGGCAGAAAATTCTTCGGCCACCACCAAATCTTCGGGCAGTACAATTTTTTTGGCAATATCGCGCTTTAACAGGTCTTTTACCACATCAACCTGATCTTCGGATATTTTAGAAGCGCCAACATCGTAGCCCAGGGCATACAAAAAGGTGTTGGCCATAGCCCCGCCAATAAGCAATCTGTCTACCACCGGCAGCAGGTTTTTAATAACACCTATTTTATCATCTACCTTGGCACCGCCCATAACAGCCACCACCGGGCGGTTGGGTTCGGCCAAAATTTTGCTCATCATAACCAGGTCTTTTTCCAGCAAAAAGCCGGCAACAGCCGGTAAATGTTCGGCCACACCCACCAAAGATGCATGGGCGCGGTGTACGGCACCAAAGGCATCCGATACAAAAACCTCGCCCAGCTTTGCCAGTTCGGCAGCAAAGGCAGGGGCGTTCTTTTCTTCTTCTTTATGGAAGCGCAGATTTTCCAGCAGCAAAACTTCACCGGGCTGTAATTCTGCCGCCATTTTTTCAGCTTCGTGACCAATGCAGTCCGGGCAGAATTTTACCGGGGCATCCAGCAGGCGCTGCAAATGCGGCACCAAAACCTCTAAGCTGTACTTCATATTGCGCTCACCCTTGGGGCGGCCCAAATGGCTCATCAAAATTACTCTGGCATCGCGCTTTAACAAATATTGCAGGGTGGGTATAGTACCTTCTACACGGGTAAGGTTGGTCACCTTGCCGTCTTCCATCGGCACATTATAATCTACACGCACCAGCACGCGCTTATTATCAACATCAATATCTCTTACTGTTTTTTTATTATAAAAAACTATCGACATAATATACCTCCTAAAAAGCCTTTTACGCAACAAAAGTATCGGCCGGCAACCAACCGATACTTTTGTAAAATAAACGCTTAAATACCTTTAGATGCAATGTATTTAACCAAATCTACCACGCGGTTGCTGTAGCCCCATTCGTTATCATACCAGGCAACAACTTTTACCAGATTGCCCTCGATAACCATAGTAGAAAGTGCATCTACCGTAGAGGAATTTTGACAGCCATTATAATCACAGGATACCAACGGCAGATCACAATAACCCAAAATGCCGTTTAAAGCACCTTCGGCCGCCGTTTTAAGTACCGAATTTATTTCTTCTGCCGTAGCGGGCTTATCCAGCTCGGCAACCAAATCTACCATCGAAACATTAGCGGTAGGTACGCGCACTGCAAAGCCATTAAGCTTGCCCTTAAGCTGGGGCAATACCAAAGCAACGGCCTTGGCGGCACCGGTGGTGGTGGGTATCATAGAACAAGCACCGGCACGTGCCCGGCGGAAGTCCTTATGGTTACGGTCTAAAATGCACTGGTCATTGGTATAAGAATGTACAGTGGTCATAAGGCCGCGCTTAATGCCAAATTCAGCATCTAACACCTTGGCAACAGGTGCCAGGCAGTTGGTGGTGCAACTGGCGTTAGAAATGATATGGTGTTCAGCCGGATCATATTTATCCTCGTTAACGCCCATAACAATGGTAACGTCCTCGTTTTTACCGGGTGCAGTAAGCACAACCTTTTTAGCGCCGGCAGTAATATGAGCGCAGGCTTTTTTAGCATCGTTAAATACACCGGTAGATTCTACTACCAAATCTACACCCAATTCTCCCCAAGGCAGGTCAGCAGGGTTTCTTTCGGCAAACACCGGTATGGTAACACCATCGATGATCATAGTTTTTTCATCGGGGGCGCTTACCTCGTGCGGCCAGGTACCGTGAACGGAATCGAACTTAAGCAGATGTGAATTGATTTTGGCATCGGCAGTATCGTTGATCGCTACGATTTCTACACCGGGCTGACCAAATGCAGCGCGGAAAACCAGACGACCGATACGCCCAAAGCCATTGATTGCAATTTTTACCATTGTTACAAGCTCCTTTCGTCAATAAAGGGGATATATTATTTTTTGCCCCGGCCATTACTTAAAAAAGCGCAAAATTTTTTTGCACGGTAAAAACCGGCGGCATTTATTTACAATTCAATTTTATCAAATGCCGGCGCAAATAGCAAGAACAAAAAGCATATTTACCGCTTTTTATGCTGCCCGCCTGCAATTTAGTCCACCGGCAGCTCATCAGCCAGTTGTTCCAGCTTGTGCAAACGGTGGTACAGCCCCGCTTTAGATATTGCTTTGTCAAAATGATCTTTAAGCTCGTTAAGCGGCAGCTCCGGGTGTTCTAACCTTACGGCGGCGGTTTCCTGCAAAGGGCGAGAAAGTTCTTTTAAACGCCCGACCGCAATAAGCCGACGAATAGCTGCCACCTGCCGCTGGGCGGCATCCACGGCTTTATCCATATTGGCGGTATCGCAGTTTATAATGCGGTTAAGGTTGTTGTTGGTATCCTTAATAACACGCACGTTTTCTAATTGCAGCAGGGCACTGTGCGCCCCAATAACATTTAAAAAATCGCTTATTTGCTCGGCACCCTTGCCATAAACCAAAAACCTGCCCTTGCGCTGGTTTATCTTAAGCCCAAGGTCATAGCTGTCGGCCAGGGCCAGCAAAAAATTAGCCTGATAAATATCCTGACAAACTATTTCTATATGGTAGGCACGCTGCGGATCACTTATAAAGCCGCTGCCCAAAAACGCCCCCCGCAAATACGACCGCCTACAGCACGATGACGGAAACACCTGCTTTAAGGTGGTAATATTACCGATATCCAGCCCGGCATTCCACGGGTTACCGTCGGGTATTTGGGCAAATGCCGACAATATATCCTTAACGCCCTCCTGCGGGGGTATACGCAGGGTATAAATGCGGCTTTTTTTAAAATGGCGGCTATCCCGCACCAAAATTTCCGACGACAACCCCCAAAGCTCTTTTACCAGCTTAAAGTAACGGCGGGCCACACCGGGGCTGCCGGTGGTAGCCAAAATGGCCGGCTTCCCCCCGCCGGAAAGTGTAACGTTGCCGCTCATACGCAAATATGCCAAAAATTCGGCACGTCGGCAGCAATCCTTGCCGCTGTTTATATGCAGCAGTTGTTCTTTTACATCCAGCGTAAAGCTCATAAATCCTCCTCCAACAAGTCTGTTAACACCGTTAAAAGCTTTTTACGGTTGTGCTGCCACAGGTTTACATCATCTACAAAATCGGCGCAAACCGTGCGTACCGGCAGGTTGGCCGCAAAGTCACAAATTATCGGCCGTGATTTATGCTCGGCCAGCCTTTGCAGCGCCCACGCCGGGTAGGTGCCGCTGTTGGCCACCACCACATCAATAAAACTGCCACTGCCGCAGCCCTGCTGCTTAAAATAGTCCTCTAACAGGCCATAAGCCACGCTTAACCTGTCTGATACCAGCTCGGCCGGTTCGGTAGCCATATTAGCCAGATAACACACCTTAGCCGGGCTGTCAGCCAAAGCCTTGGCCATACCCGGCAGCAGCAAATTGCTTATAAGGCTGGAATATATGCTGCCCGGCCCGATAAATATGTAATCGGCGGCAGCTATGGCTTGCAGCACCGACGGCAGGGGTCGGCAGTTATCGCCCTGCAAAAACAGGCGCTTTATACCGCGGGTATCGGCAGCAATTTCAGCCTCGCCGCAAATTTCGGTACCGTCGTCCAGCACGGCAGCCAGGCTCACATCATCAACTGTTGCCGGCAGCACCCGCCCGGTTATGGCCAAAATGCCCGCCAACCTGTCGGTAGCAGCGGCAATATCCATATCTTCGGCCTGCATTATTGCCGCCAGCAAAATATTGCCCACATTATGCCCCGACAACGTTCCTCCCTCCGGAAAACGGTACGCCAACAGGCGTTCAACATCAAGCTCGCGGCTGGAAAGCGCCGAAAGGCAGTTGCGAATATCACCCGGCGGCAGCATACCAAATTCTCGCCGCAATTTACCGGAGCTGCCGCCGTTATCAGTCATGGCCACCACCGCCGTTAAATTAGGCGTAAGCCGCTTTAGCACCCTAAGCAGGTTAGCCAGCCCGGTGCCGCCGCCAATAGCCACAATATTCATTTGTTGTATAGATTTAGGCTTCATACGCTTCTCCTGTCTGCTTTACCTGTCTATATCGCGGTGAGCTACCCGCAAAGTAGCTGCCACACCAAGCTGCTGCATACGCCGGGCAATTTCTTCGGCTATGGCCACCGACCGATGCCTGCCGCCGGTGCAGCCTACCGCCAGCGACAGATGATGTTTGCCCTGCGCCAGATACTGCGGTAAAAGCTCGGCCAAAATATCGCAGTATTTGCTTAAAAAGCTTTGGGTAGCCTCGCGGTCAAGCACAAAGCTTTTTATCGGCTCATCCAAGCCGGAAAGCGGCTTTAAGTCGGCCACATAAAAGGGGTTGGGCAAAAACCGCGCATCCAGCACCAAATCAACATCTATGGGCAAACCGTATTTATAACCAAAGCTGGTTATGCTAAACAGCATACGGTTGTTTTCTCCGCCGGAAAGTAACGCGCCGGCCTTAGCCTTAAAGTCCTGCACACGCAGGTTAGATGTATCTATAACAATATCGGCCATACCGCGCAGGCGCTGCAAACGGCGGCGTTCTTCGCGTATGCCGTCTAACACGCTGCCGTTTTTGGCCATTGGGTGACGGCGGCGGGTTTCTTTAAAGCGGCGCACCAATGCTTCATCCGATGCCTCTAAAAAAATTATTTCGTAAGTAATGCCTTTATTCTTTAATTCCTGCAAAACATCGTACACCCCGGCAAAAAATTTACCGCCGCGCACATCGGCCACCAAAGCTACCCGCGGGTATTCCGGCTGTGCCTGATTAAGCAGTTCAACAAATTTGGCAAACAGGTTGGGCGGCAAATTATCGGCGCAGTAATAACCCATATCCTCTAATAGCTGCACCATATTGGTTTTGCCCGCGCCGCTCATACCGGTCACGATTTTTAATTCCATTGCCCTGCACCTCTATCTTTACTTTTTTTAATATATTTTTCAGCCTTTATTCTGCCGGTGCAAATATTCATACAAATTGGCAGCTGCGCGGCGATTCATACCGGGGGTAAGTGCCAATTCTTCTTCGGTGGCCGCCATAATATGCTCTAAAGAACCAAAAGTTTTAAGCAAAGCCGTGCGCCTTACCTCACCGATACCCGGTATATTGTCAAGGGCGCTGGCCTTTTGGCCTTTTTCTCTAAGCCGCCGCTGATACGTTATGCCAAAGCGGTGGGCTTCGTCGCGCACACGCTGCAAAAGCTGCAAGCCGTGGTTGCTTTTGGGCAAAATTATCGGCTCGCTGTTATGCGGCCTGTACAGCCATTCGTTTTCTTCGGCCAAACCAAACACCGGTATATTTAAACCCAGCGTTTCCAAAATATCCACCACTACCGCCAACTGCCCCTTGCCGCCGTCTATCAGCAGCAGGTCGGGCCATTCGGCCATAGGGGCTTCCTCCGGCTTTAGCTTACCGGCTTTAAGCTCCTCGCGCTGACTTAACCCCCAGCCTATACGCCGTGCCACAGCCTCGCGCATTGCCATATAATCATCGCCGTTGGTTTCGCCCTTTATACGCATATGGCGATACAGCGCCTTGGCCGGCTTGCCGCCAACAAAGGTAACCATAGCCGATACCGTATACGTGCCCTGCCAATGGCTGTTATCAAAACATTCTATACGCCACGGGGCTTTGGGCAGCTCAAGCTTTTGCCGCAGCTCCTCCAGGGCTTCGCCGCCGGCAGCACGGGCATAAGCCTGCTCCTCAATTTCGCGGTTTAAAACAATTTTGGCATTTTGCTCCACCAAAGATAACAGCCGCTTTTTTTCGCCTATTTTTGGCGCATTTAGCTGCACCTTGCCGCCGCGTTTATCGCTAAGCCAGTTAGCCAGCTCGGCCATATCCGGCCCCTCGCAGGACAGGCAAACCTCCGGCGGTATAAAATCTACGCCGCTGTAGTACTGGCAAATAAACGCCGCCAGCACCTGCCCGGCATCGTTGCCCGTGGGGTTTTGCAGAAAAAAGTGTTCGCGCCCCACCACTTTGCCTTCCCGCACAAAAAATATCTGTACAGCGGCAATATCGTTATTGCTTTGGTTAACATCGTTGGGTATGGCCACCGCCAGCATATCACGGTTATCACTGCCGGCATCCATATACTGGCGGCTTTGCACCAGCTTCACCGCCTGAATACGGTCACGCAGCGTGGCAGCTTCTTCAAAACGCATTTCGTCAGACGCCTGCTGCATTTGGCGGGTTAGCCGTGTGGTTATCGCCGCCGATTTTCCCTCTAAAAACAACTGCACCTGTTCACACATTTCGCGATAGGCAGCTTTATCTACCTTGCCGGTGCAGGGTGCCAAACACCGCCCTATATGCGCGTTTAGGCAGGGGCGGCGCTTACGTTTAAGGTCGGCACCGTTGCAGGTTCTAAGCGGAAAAATATCGGCAAGCAGCTTTTGTGTCAGCTTCATAGCACCGCTGCTTACATAGGGGCCAAAATAACGGTTGCCGTCGTTTTTTACCGAACGCACCATTATCAGCCGCGGATATTCCTCTGTCACCGTTAAACACAGGTAGGGGTAATGCTTGTCATCGCGCAGCAAAATGTTGTATTTGGGGTTATACTCCTTAATAAGGTTACATTCCAGCACCAACGCTTCTTCGGCGCTTGTCACCACTATCCATTCCAAATCCTGCACAAAGCGCATTTGCACGGCAGTTTTGGGGGCCAGGCGGCCTTCGGCCTGAAAATATGATTTTACGCGATTTTTAAGGTTTTTGGCCTTGCCGACATAAATCACCTGCCCGTCTTTGTCGCGCATTATATACACGCCCGGGTCATCCGGAAGTTCCTGTAACTTTTGCTTTAACCTGGGATTTACCACCGCCCTGCCTCCTTATATCAGTCTAACTGTTCAGCTTTCCTTTTAAAAATCTGCCGGTGTAGCTTTCCGGCACATTGCATACTTCTTCGGGGGTGCCCTCGGCCACTATGCGCCCGCCGCGGCCGCCGCCCTCCGGCCCAAGGTCAATAATATGGTCGGCACATTTAATAACATCCAAATTATGCTCAATAACCAGCACAGTGTTGCCGGCATCGGTAAGCCGGTTTAAAACCTCCATCAGCTTTTTAATATCGGCTGTATGCAGGCCGGTAGTCGGTTCGTCTAAAATATAAAAGCTTTGCCCCTGGCTGCGGCGAGAAAGCTCGGTGGCCAGCTTTACGCGCTGAGCTTCGCCGCCGGAAAGGGTGGTGCCGCTTTGCCCCAACTGAATATAGCCCAGACCAACCTCTTGCAGCACACGCAGCTTGTTGGCAATGCGCGGCACGTTGGCAAAAAACTCCGCTGCTTCGTCCACCGTCATATCCAGCACATCGGCAATAGATTTACCGCGATATTTTACATCTAAGGTTTCGCGGTTATAACGCTGCCCCTTGCAAACCTCGCAGGGCACATAAACGTCCGGCAAAAAATGCATTTCTATCTTAATGATACCGTCACCCTTGCAGGCTTCGCAGCGCCCGCCCGCCACATTAAAGCTAAAACGCCCCGGCTTGTAGCCGCGCATTTTGGCATCGGGCAGTTGAGCAAACAAATCACGTATAAGCCCAAACAGCCCGGTATAAGTGGCCGGGTTAGAACGCGGTGTGCGGCCAATGGGGCTTTGGTCAATGTCAATAACCTTGTCCAAATACTCCAAACCTTCAATAGCGCGGAATTTGCCGGCCGTAATATGCGCCCGGTTAAGCTTATGCGCCAGCGTTTTATACAAAATTTCGTTAACAAAGGTACTTTTGCCGCTGCCGGATACCCCCGTTACGCAGACAAATTTGCCCAGCGGTATAGTAACGTCAATATTTTTAAGGTTGTTTTCTTCGCAGCCCAGCACACGCAAAAAGTTACCGTTACCTTTTCGGTGTCGGGCAGGCACTTCAATTTTTTCCCGCCCGGCAAGGTAATTGCCGGTTATGGAATTTTTGTTGGCCATAACCTGTTTGGGCGTGCCGGCAGCCACCACACGGCCGCCCTGCGCCCCGGCACCCGGGCCGATATCTACTATATAGTCGGCATTTAGCATAGTTTCGTCATCGTGTTCTACCACAATAACCGTGTTGCCAATGTCCCGCAGGCGCTTTAAGGTGTTTATAAGCTGTTCGTTATCGCGCTGGTGCAGGCCGATAGAAGGCTCATCTAAAATGTACAGCACCCCCACCAGAGAAGAACCGATTTGCGTAGCCAAGCGTATGCGCTGTGCCTCGCCGCCGGAAAGTGTACCGGCAGAGCGCGAAAGTGTCAGGTAATCCAACCCTACATTCATCAAAAATTCCAGGCGGGCTTTAATTTCTTTTAACACCATATGCACAATGCTTTCTTCACGCTCGGTCAAAATCAGGCGCTCAAAAAAGTCCTTGGCTTCGTATATCGTCATATTAGACAACGTGTCGATGTTTACTTCGGCCGACTTACCGTCTGCCTTTTGGTAACACAGGGTAACCGCCAGCACTTCGGGTTTAAGGCGAGCGCCGTGGCAGTCCGGGCAGGGGCTTTCTACCATATATTTTTCAATTTCTTCACGTATAAACTCCGACGTGGTTTCGTGGTAGCGGCGCTCCAGATTATTTACCATACCCTCCCACGGGGTGTTCATTATTTTGCGATGATGGTTGTAGTCAATATATTCAAAACTCAGCTTGTCATCGCCGGTGCCGTAAAAAATCAGGTCTAAATGCTCCTTAGATAACTCTCCTACCGGCACATCCAAGCTAAACCCGTACTTTTTGCTCATAGCAACAATAAAGCGAAAATACCAGCCGCCGTAGTTTTCGCTCCAATGCGCCAGGGCACCCTCACGAATCGACAAAGCATCGTTAACTATCAGCAGATTGGCATCTACTTTCATTCTAAAGCCCAAACCGGAACAGCTTGGGCAGGCACCAAAGGGGTTATTAAACGAAAACATACGCGGCGTAAGCTCATCAAGGCTAATGCCGCAATCCGGGCAGGAAAGATTTTTGTTAAAGCGAAGCTCCTGCTGCCGGGTTTCCTCCTCGCCGTTATCGTTAACAAACCTGCCGTCAAGCAACACCAGCAGTTGTCCGCCCGACATTTCCATCGTCACCTCAATAGATTCTGCCAGCCGTTTGTTTATGCCGTCTCGCACCACCAGGCGGTCTACCACCACCTCTACAGTGTGCTTTTGCTGCTTGTTTACGGTAATTTCCTCGTCAAGGGTTCTAACCTCGCCGTCTAAGCGTATACGCAAATAACCGTCGCTTTTAATTTGGGCAAACAGCTTCTGAAATTCTCCCTTGCGGCCCTTTACCATAGGCGCCAAAAGCTGCAATTTTGTACCCTGCGGCAGCGCCATAAGCTTATCAACTATTTGGTCTACCGTTTGCGATGCTATGGGCTTGCCGCACTTTGGGCAATGCGGATGCCCCACGCGGGCAAACAACAGGCGCAGGTAGTCGTGAATTTCGGTCACAGTACCAACAGTGGAGCGCGGGTTGCGGTTGGTGGTTTTCTGGTCTATGGCAATAGCCGGAGAAAGCCCCTCGATGCTGTCAACCGCGGGTTTTTCCATCTGCCCCAAAAACAGGCGCGCATAAGACGATAAGCTTTCCATATAGCGGCGCTGCCCCTCGGCATAAATGGTATCAAAAGCCAGAGAACTTTTGCCGCTGCCGGAAAGACCGGTTATTACCACCAGCGAATTACGCGGCAGCTTTACGTCAATGTTTTGCAGGTTGTGCTGACGCGCACCTTTTACATAGATATAGTCGTTTTTCATAATTTACCTCGGTTTATATTACAATTACACATACACAGCAAATATCAGGTTGGCGGCCTTTGTACGCCTTGCGGCGCGGCTTTTATAAATTTTTTTCAATCAAGGCTGAATAGACGTTTGTCTTGTCCCGCCCACCGCCCTATATACCTTGGCAGGCAGCCTTGATTGAAATTATAAGACAACGTAGATGTGGTGCTATTGTCAATTCCGCTTTAAAAAGCCGCGCTAAAGTGGGTTTTATCTATTCCCGCCCACCGCCCTACATACGCCGTGCGGCGCGGCTTTTTGCAGCAAGGATTTCACACCCAAAGTCAAGGAATTGCAAGAGTGGTACCAAAACCTTTGTTAGTATGCCAGAAGGGCAAATGTGCGCCATATGCAAGGAGTGATTGTATTTTGTCGAGCAAGCTGCACTGATAGTGCGCGTCGCGAGCAAAATATAAGCACGACACAGCAGATGGCGTGCAGTTGTCCCTTCTGGAGACGAGTCGCCGGAGGCGTACTGACAGTACGCCGACAAGTGAGGAGACTGACGACAAAGTAGATGTGCCGCTATTGTCAATTCCGCTCTTCAAGTCTGGCTTTTAAGCTCCATAATAAGATCCCTCGCCTCCGCCGCTTTCTCAAATTCCAGCCGGCGGGCAGCTTCCCGCATTTCTTTTTCTAACTGGCGAATCACCTTGTCACGCTCACGCTTGCTCATCTTGGCAAACTTTTCGGGTTTAGCCGTTGCTTCTTCGTCGGGCAAAATGGCGCTTATCAGGTCGCGCACGTCCTTTTTAACAGTGTGCGGCGTTATATTATGCTCAGTGTTATACGCCGTCTGTATGGCACGGCGGCGCTCGGTTTCGTCAATGGCCGTTTGCATCGAATCCGTCATATTGTCGGCGTAAAGTATTACACGGCCGTTTTCGTTACGGGCAGCACGGCCAATCGTCTGTATAAGCGAACGGTGCGAACGCAAAAACCCCTCTTTATCGGCATCTAAAATAGCCACCAGCGATACTTCGGGTATATCCAGGCCCTCGCGCAGCAGGTTAATGCCCACCAGCACGTCAAATTCACCAAGGCGCAAATCCCGCACAATCGCCATACGCTCCAGCGTTTTTACATCACTGTGCAGGTAACGCACCTTTACACCTGCCTCGTTAAGATAATCGGTCAAATCTTCGGCCATACGTTTGGTAAGCGTGGTAACCAGCACGCGCCCGCCGGCCGCTGTGGTTTTGGTTATTTCGTTTAAAAGATGGTCTATCTGGTGTTCTATCGGGTGAATTTCTATTAAAGGGTCTAACAAACCGGTAGGCCGCAGCACCTGTTCCACCACCTGCGGCGAATGTTCCAGCTCGTAATCGCCGGGTGTAGCCGATACATAAACCGCCTGATGAATACGCTCCTCAAATTCTTCAAAGCGCAAAGGCCGGTTATCTATGGCCGATGGCAGCCTAAAGCCGTATTCTACCAGCGATTCTTTGCGGGCACGGTCGCCGGAATACATACCGCGCACCTGCGGCAGGGTAACGTGGCTCTCGTCCACAAACAGTATAAAATCATCGGGAAAATAATCCAGCAGAGTATAGGGCGCTTCGCCGGGCTGTCTGCCGTCCATATAGCGCGAATAATTTTCTACCCCCTGGCAGTGGCCTATAGCCTCCAGCATTTCCAGATCAAAGCGGGTGCGCTGTTCCAGCCGTTGCGCCTCTAACAGCTTGTTTTGGGCATTAAGCTCCGTCAGGCGTTCGTCTAATTCTACCCTGATATCGGCAATGGCACGCTCCATAGTGTTATCGCCCATAACATAATGGCTGGCCGGGAATATGCTGGTATACGGCAGGCGGTGTACCACCTCGCCGGTAACATTGTTAACCTCGGATATCGCTTCGATCTCATCTCCAAAAAATTCTACGCGCACCAAAACATCGCTGTAGCCACTGGGGAATATCTCCACAACGTCTCCCTTAGCGCGAAAAGTGCCGCGGTGCAGGTCAACATCGTTGCGGGTGTACTGATCATCTATCAGGCGGCGCAGCAGGTGGTCACGCTCCATTTGCTGGCCCACGCGCAGCGATATCATCATCTCCTGATAAAAGGTCGGTGAACCTAAGCCGTATATGGCCGAAACCGATGCCACCACAATAACGTCACGGCGTTCTAACAGGGCGGCAGTGGCCGAATGGCGCAGCTTTTCTATCTCGTCGTTGATGGCGGCATCCTTGGCAATATAGGTGTCAGAACGGGCAATGTATGCTTCCGGCTGATAATAATCGTAATAGCTTACAAAATATTCCACCGCATTCTCCGGGAAGAATTCTTTAAACTCGCCGTAAAGCTGTGCCGCCAGCGTTTTGTTATGCGCTATAACCAGAGCAGGCCGCCCGGCACGTTCTATAACATTGGCCATAGTAAATGTTTTGCCGCTGCCCGTAACACCCAAAAGTGTCTGGTGCGGTGCCCCGGCGTTTATACCGGCTACCAGTGCATCCACCGCCTGCGGCTGGTCTCCGGTAAGCTTATAATTGCTGTGCAGCTTAAACGGCACCTCTTTATATGCCATAATGTCACCCCGCTTATCAAATTTTGCTTATCATAGTATTATAACATATTATATATATTTTTTCTACCCTGTTAGCTGTGCTAAATGCACGTTGGCAATATTTTACCCGGTTTTTTGCTGTGTATTGCCTGTGTGCCGCACTTTATGGTATAATATAAACAGTGTTATATAACAATTAACTACATAATGGAGGTATGTGATATGGCGATGGGAGCAGGCTTGGGTATGTTTTCGATGATGTGGTTTGCAATATGCTTTGCCATAAGTGTTTTGGGCGTTTATGCATTGGTGCTGGCCATAAAGGCACTGCGTATTTATATTGACAAAAACACCCGCGGTTACTAAAAAAATTAAGCTCCCCGCGCACAGGCAGGGAGCATTTTTATTTGTCAAAGTATTTAATTTCGCCGCTGATATTGCTGCCGCTTACCGTTAAAATGCCGTAAGACGGGCGTTTAATTTCTCCTAACGGGCGCTGCGCCGAACCGGGATTAAACAGCAGCATACCGTCTGTCACCTCGTTCATTGGCACGTGAGAATGACCGAACACCAGCGCGTTTATCGGTTTATCGGCAAAGGCCATATTTACCGCCAGCCGGGCGCATTGTTCGGCGTTTTTGCCAAACAAATGGCCGTGCGTAACCCCAATAAAGCAATCTTCGGCAGCCACCCGGCGCATAAGCCCCAGTTCGGCCACCAGCGCTGCATCATCACAGTTGCCGGCCACACCTTCGCACCGGGCAATACGGCTTAAATAGCCCCAAAGCTGCAGGCTTGTCCAATCGCCGGCGTGCAAAATAAGGTCGGGCTTTTCAGCCTCAACAAGCTCCAGCACCTTGGGCAGCTTTTGCCCCGGCAGCCAGTGGGTATCCGACAAAACAGCTATCTTCATAAACATACCTCCTTGTTATCCCAATAATATACCCCTATAATTTGCCCAATAAAGCAAAAAGAACCTGCACGGAGCAGGCTCTTTTTTCTGTTATGCTTTTATTACAGTTTAACCACATTGGCCGCCTGCGGGCCACGGGCGCCTTCTACCTCGTCAAATTCAACCTCCTGGCCTTCGTCCAGCGTTTTAAAGCCTTCGGACTGAATAGCGGAGAAATGCACAAAAACATCATTGCCCTCGGCCTTTTCAATAAAACCGAAACCCTTTTCCGCATTAAACCATTTAACCTTGCCTTTCATTACAAAACCTCCTTGGAGTAAACTTACATTGCTTATTATATGCGATTTGGCAAAACTTTGCAAGTCCGCAATAAAAATCTTTATCGACACATTTTGGCAGACAGCATATTGCACATTACCACCGGATAGATTATAATAAATATATTGGGGTTTATGTGCATAAACACTGCACATTTATTGGGGGGGTAAAGGTATTTGAGTATTACGGAAATTCTGCTTATTGGTATTGCCCTTTCTATGGATGCCTTTGCGGTATCAGCCGTTAGCGGTATGAGCATTAAAAACATAACCAGGCGTGACATTTTGCTGTTAGCCTGCGCCTTTGGCGGCTTTCAGGGGCTAATGCCGCTTACCGGGTTTTATGCCGGCAACCTGTTTGGCGTGTTTATGGATACCTGGGCGCCGTATATTGCCTGTGGCCTGCTGCTTATAGTAGGCGGCAATATGATATGGGATACCCTAAAGGGTGACGCCGAAGCGCTTTCGGCCATTACGGTAAAGTTAGTGCTTATACAGGCTGTGGCCACCAGCATAGATGCTCTGGCGGTGGGTGTTAGTATGGCAGCCGCCGGCAACGTAAACATATGGCAGGCAGCAGGGCTTATTGCCGCCACCACATTTTGCCTTACTATATTGGCGGTAAAGGTAGGCCAGCGCCTTGGTGCCGCCCTGGCAGAAAAAGCCGGTCTGTTAGGCGGTATCATCTTAATAATTATCGGTATTAAAATGCTGTTTTAAGCATTGCCGGCCGTCAGCCTTCTCCGTTGGGGGGAGGCTTTTTTTGCAGCCTTGACACTGCCAAAAGGTTGTTTTATACTGATAAAAACGACAAAATTACCGTCAATACCGTATAAACCGTTTAAGGAGAATATTATGACCAAATGCCTAATGATACAGGGTACAATGTCCGGTGCGGGCAAAAGCCTTACGGTTACCGCGCTGTGCCGCATATTTTTGCAGGATGGCTACCGGGTTGCACCGTTTAAAAGCCAAAATATGGCGCTTAACAGCTATATAACCCCCGACGGGCTGGAAATTGGCCGCGCACAGGCCGCACAGGCCGAAGCTGCCGGCAAAGAGCCGGATGCCCGTATGAACCCGGTGCTGCTAAAGCCCTGCGGAGATTCTACCAGCCAGGTTATAGTAAACGGCCGCGTTAGGGGCAATTACCCTGCCGCCGAATATTACAAAATGAACCCCACCCTGATACCCGACGTTTTGGCCGCATACAACAGCCTTGCCGCCGAAAACGACATCATTGTGATAGAGGGCGCCGGCAGCCCGGCAGAAATTAACCTACCGCCGGACAAATTTGTTAATATGGGGCTGGCCGATTTGGTAAATGCCCCGGTGGTGCTGGTGGGCAACATAGAACCCGGCGGCGTGTTTGCTCAGCTTTACGGCACCATTGGCCTGTTGCAGCCGCAGCACCAAAAGCGCATTATCGGTACAATTATCAACAATTTTCGGGGTGATGCTTCGCTGCTTACGCCCGGTTATGCTATTTTAGAGGAGCTTACCGGCAAGCCGCTGCTGGGCGTTGTACCGCACTGTAACGCCGATATAGACGATGAGGACAGCCTTAGCGAACGTTTGGGGCAGCAAAGCCACGATAAACCTCTGGATGTTGCTGTTATCCGCCTGCCGCATATATCTAACTTTACGGATTTTTCACCGCTGGAAGAACACCCGGCCATTGGTGTGCGCTATGTTGACAGCGCCAAAAAGCTGGGCGACCCCGACCTGATAATTCTGCCCGGCACCAAAAGCACTATGGACGACTTAAAATGGCTGCGGCAATGCGGTCTGGCGCCCCAAATTATCCGCAAGGCTGCCAATGCCTGCCCGATAATCGGGGTATGCGGCGGCTACCAAATGCTGGGAGAAGAAATAAGCGACCCGGTAGGTGCCGAAGGCGGCGGGCAAATGGCCGGGCTGGGGCTGCTGCCTATGCGCACCCAATTTGCCGCCCAAAAATCGCGCACACGGGTTAGTGCCCAAACCGTTTGCGCCGGGCTGGGCAATGCAACGCTGGATTGCTACGAAATTCATATGGGGCAAACCACCGGCACCGCACCCGCCTTTGCCAAATTATCTAACGGCAAATTAGACGGCGCTGTGCAGGGCAATGTGTTTGGCACTTATCTGCACGGCCTGTTTGATACCGGCGAGCTTACCGCCGCGCTGGCCGCTATGCTGTTGCAGCGCAAAGGGCTTAACCCCGATTGTATTAAACCGGAGCCGCGCGATAAATACCGCAACCGTCAGTATGATATTTTGGCTGATACCGTGCGCAGCCACCTTGATATGGACAAGCTCTACCGGCTGCTGAACACCTGGCAGTAGCACACACAGTTTTTACATAACTTTACACAATTATGATAGAACTTTACAGCAAATATGCTTAAAATAATATTATAAACAGAAAGAGAGGAGAGAAATTTGACGAACGATAAAAATTATACCAACTGCACCATTGATTTTAATCAGAAAAAAGGCTTTATATGCGATATGGACGGTGTTATTTACCACGGGAACCAGGTGCTGCCCGGTGTAGCCGAATTTATACAGTGGCTGAACGATGAGCATAAGGAATTTTTGTTTTTAACCAACAACAGCAACTACACCCCGCGTGAGCTTAACCAAAAGCTGGCGCGTATGGGGCTTGATGTGCCGGAAAAGCATTTTTATACCAGTGCGCTGGCCACTGCTGCCTTTTTAAAAGAACAGGCTCCGGGGTGTTCGGTGTTTGCCATTGGCGAGGCCGGGCTGCTTAATGCGCTTTATGATGCCGGCATAACCATGAACGACGTTAACCCGGATTATGTAGTGGTAGGCGAAGGCCGCACCTATTCGTTAGAATCTTTAACCAAGGCTACCAATTTGGTGCTAAAAGGTGCCAAGCTTATCGGTGCCAACTCCGATGTATCCGGCCCGATAGAACACGGCATTGCCCCGGCCTGCCGCGCGCTTATTGCCCCTATTGAAATGGCCACCGGCAAAGAAGCCTACTTTTGCGGCAAGCCCAACCCGCTGATGATGCGCACCGGTCTTAATCTGCTGGGGTGCCATTCGGGAGAAGCCGTTATGGTGGGCGACCGTATGGACACCGATGTGGTTTCGGGTATGGAAAGCGGTATGTCTACGGTGCTGGTACTTTCCGGCGTTTCTACCGTTGATACCTTGAAAACCTATGCTTACCGCCCCGGCGCAGTGCTAAACGGCGTAGGTGATATCCCGGTTATCGCCAAAAACAGCCGCACCGCCCTTTAAACCGCCAACAAATATCAAAGCTATACATAAAAACTCCCCTTGCCACAAACCGCAAGGGGAGTTATTTTTATTGTATTTTACGGCAAAAGCCCAAGCAGGCATTATCAGCCCAAAAGCTTTTCCGGGTTTCGGCAACTTAGATTCCAAGCTTTAGTCGTTTCTGCTCCGCTTTATAATTTAACTGCCCCTTTAAATTTTGCTGTAGCGGTACAACAGCGTAACGATCTGCGCACGGGTGCAGGAAAGGTTGGGACTGAAGAGACCGTTGCCCGTACCGTCGATGATACCCTTCATATAGCACCACGCTATGGCTTCATACGCCCAGTCGGGTGTGTCGGTAAACGGCAGCTGCATTGCCCACATACCGGTAAAACCGCCGCCGCCCGCCTGCTCCAGCCGGTATATAAAGGCAACAATTTGCGCGCGGGTACACGCAAGGTCGGGGCTAAAGGTCGTTCCGTCGCCTGTTCCCTTAGTAATGCCCTGCTCAACAGCCCACAGCATCGCGTCACGATACCACGCATTAGCAGGAACATCCGCAAAGGGGTTAACCATACTCCTGGGCGCGGGGCTGCCGGAAGCGCGCCACAGGAATGTAACGGCCTGCGCGCGGGTGCAGAAAAGGTCGGGGCTAAAGAGGCCATTGCCCGTGCCGGTAGTTATTTCGTTATTTACAGCCCAGCTTACTGCCTCCTCATACCAGCTACCGGCGGGAATATCGGTGAAAGCAGGTTTTAGCGTTACGCTGCCGGCCGTGCTGCTGCCGGAGGGCTTTGAAGGAGAGGGTTCAACATAATCGTCGGATGAATCCTGAGAGTCATCGTCCAGCCGGAGGTCAGACTTTGTAATCAACGTTTTCAGCTTGGGCATCCGCCCCTGAATGTACTGGTACGCCCCCAGCTCACCTTCGCCCACATCAACCGACAGGGTAAGCGTGCCGGTAGAATCGCAGGTAACGAGGGTGTCCGCCAGCACATAGGATAGATATGCAATCTCACCCGCGGGAACTTCTTCGTCGGCGGTATAGCTGTACTCCCTGGCAGGTTCGTCACTGGCAAAAATGCTGACTGCGTAGTTAAGCGTTGGGATACCCGCCGCATTGCCTGCATTGCAAACCTGTGCAACGGTAGCATAGTCGCTGCTGCCGATCAGGTTAGACATTTCGGGCATATACTTAACGATAAAGTGTGCGCCGTAGCGAACTTCAACATTCTCAGTTGCGTTGTCTGCCTTAACGGTCATAGTCGTGGTCGTATGGAATTTCTCAGGAACCTCCACGGTCAGTTCAATCGTTTCGCTGCAGCCGGGCATAATAGAATCGATGGTGCCGGCTGCACCATTGCCCACACCGGCGGCACTGACGGAAACATTTTTCGCCTCGCCCAGCCCACGGTTGGTCACGGTAACGGAAACAGCCATATTACTGCCGGGCATAGGATACGCAGGAACATCGATCCCGGTGATCTCAAGATCAGGTGCATAAACGCTGCCGGCAGTTTTAATGTCAGCAGAGGTTGCATTTTCGCGACTGACGGCATCCAGCTTGCTGAACGCCAACAGGAAGTTGCTCTCGTTGCTGTCTCTGCCAACAAACACACTGTCCAAAGCGCCGATAAGGCTCTTTTCCTCCTCGCTGTCGGTAAGTACCACAGGCAAGCCCTTGGCGTAAAGCTGATATACCGCAGAAGAACCGATAATATCATCCAGACCGGCGCGGCTAACGGCCTCGGCATTGGTAACGGTATCCAACACCACGCCGTAAACTTCATCCGTCAGCTCCGCAGAAGCAGTATCGGTGGCAACCCAGCTAAGCAGCACGCTGCCGGAATCATCCATCGAAGCAGTAAAGTTGGTGCCGATGTGGAAGTGTTCGTCACCGGCAATATCGTTGGCAACATACCTGCCCTTGTTGGTGGGATTAACCACAGCATTGCCGTTTTTGTCCACTATCACATAGGCGCAATCCTGCACAGCCTCGCTGTCGTTTGTGGTGGCAACAAAGTCGGTAAAATATACCACCTTGCCGTTCTGATTCCAAAAGAGGTGAAGATAATCATCATTGCTGACTACCTGCGGGCTGCGGGCGCAAAGTGCAGGGTCAGTGATAGCCATAAGCGCGGAGGCAATAGGTGTGCCGTTTTCATCAAAGGTGTAGGTACGCAGGTAAAGCTGGCGATCCTCGTTACTGGGCTCCCAGACCTCGTTGGTTTCATCCCAGACAGCAAGTCTGCCGTCACGGTCAAGTTCGAGAATTTCGCCCATAACGCCGTTATGAACAAAGGGCTCAACATCAGTAATGCGGTATTCCTGCTCCGTGCCGTTTTTGGTAGCGCGCACAGTGGTAGTGATCCAGTTATCGGTATCGTTCACATTGGCTCTGGACATGGCAATGGTGCGGTCGGTGCTTAAAAGCTGCTCCAGCGTAACTGTGCCGGCCGTTTCGTCATAGGGAAAGATGTTGCGCTGATAGTAGACATACACCATATCCCCGTTCCGTACAGCGTCCAGCGCGCCGCAGGCCACGGTAGAATTTTCTGCAATGGTAAAAGCCTTGCCCATAGGCTCGCCGTCCGTATTAAAGAAGCAGCCCTTCAAGTCCATAGCATTCATAAATTTGGCGATCTGCGCAGGTGTCAGGGCATTGATATCAACATTGCCCAGATTTGTCAGCACCTCATCAAAATTCGCCTCAGACCAGGTTACCAGCGTGCGGTCGCCCAAATCAAAGAGATTTACATCATATTGCAAAGAAGTGCGCGGCTCTGTCGTGTTGTCGCTTACAAAGCCCTGCTCCGTCCAGCTACTGCCGCCATCACTGCTCTTGGCGTAAACAACCGAAAGGTAGTTAAGCGTATCCTCAACTTTAGCGTCTTTAAGATAGAAAGCAAGAATGTTGCCATTTTTCTGCTTGAGCAGGTGGATGCCGGTATTTTTAAAGACGCCGGAGGCGATTACACCGTCATAAGAGGTACTGCGCGCTGCCTGACGCAGGGTGCTGCGCACCATAGGCGCAAAGGTTATCTCGTCCAGCATTTTATCCAGTTCATCCGCGCTTAGGGCGTAGCCGACGGTGCGGGCGGGAGAAATGGTGGTAAGATCCGAAAGCTTCTGTTTGATCTCATCGTTATAGCCAAGCGTACCGACATCAATATTGGCGTTAACACTCGCACTGAACAGAATAAGGTCTGCACCGAAGCCTACGTTGCCGGTCAGGTTAAAAGCACCGATAACATTGGGATAAACCTCAACAATAAAGGGCACATTTACGCTCGCCGTAAGGTATAAACTAAGAAAGTTGTTATGGCCTACGCCACCCTTAACGCCCATATTCATCATCGGCGCGGCGATAAAGGAGGCCACCTTGGTATCATCTCCGGTCGCAGTGCTGCCGGAATCAATAATCAGGTTCTCGCTGATATCATTGGCATCAAGATCTTTCGACTTGGCAAACTCAGCCTGCACGTCAAAGTATGCCTCGTTAGTAAAGGTAAGGCAAACATAAAACGGCACACCATAAACGCTGAACGGAATATTACGGATGTAGTTTGAGTCTACGCCCAGCGCCATCTCAAACTGAGAAAGATAACACTCACCGGTACCGTCGTCTTTGGGTGAAAAGGTAAAGCGGAATAGATAGGCAGGGTTAAAAGACCACTTGGAGGGTGTGTCCGCTCTGTAGAGAACACTTTGTTCACTGGGTTCACCGCTGAGCGCTGTAACACCAGGGTTGGCAGAACCGCCCTTATCTTTATCTCTGGCCGCCGCAAGTGCCTTGTCGGTGGCACGCTTCTGCTGAAGCTTTTCTGCTACTGTACCTGTGCCAAAGCTGGCAAGGTAGCTTGAACCACACATCAGGATGGTGTTCTCGCCGTCGGTACGCTGAACAAAAAAGCCGCCGGTTTTGCTGGTAAGGCTAAGGTCCAGCTTACCCAGCACAGGAATAGTAATCTGGCTGATATCGCCGCCAAAAGCGGTGCTTTGCATATTGGGGGTGCTGGGGATATTATAGCTGGCTGCAAAGCTTTCCGCGTTGGTGGCGGCGGTAACAGCATAGCCGGTGTTTACAAGGCCGGAGCTAAGACTGGTGTTAAAGCTGCTGCCGCCATTCTGGTACAAATCCTTTTTATAAATAATTTCCACATACATATGCATACCGCTGGTCAGTTGAGAGGTGTCGGTTATGGTCGCTCTCCACACCTCGTAGCTGTCATTGTCGGCTGCCACATCATGGGTTGTATCAACTATCACAGTGGTGGGGGCGTTCTTGCCCTCTCCGGCAGCAATCTTGGGGTCAACAAAGTAATACTTAACGCCGGTAATCTCATAGCCGCCGGACGGAACAAACACCCGCGTAGAAGCGCTTATCTTGCTGTTGTCGGTCAGAACAAGCGCCACGTTATCGGTCGAGCCGCCGTCCACACTGGCCGCTACCAGCTCCGGGTAGGGCACACCAATGCCGAACTGGGGCAGCTCAATGGTTATCTCCTCATTTGGCTGATAGGTAAAGATTGTATAGCCGATGGAATCTTCATAGAGAATAGCCATAGAATACGTGCCGCCGGCTATGCCGCGGAAGTTTTTAAGCGTAAAGTGGCCGTTTTCATCGGTTGTGGCCGTAAACTCCTGACCGCCGTTTCTGACGGTGACAGTGGTGTTAGCCATGCTGACAAATGTGGTAAGCCCATTGGAGCGTGCCTCTACCTGCGCCTGCTTTAGTGTGCCGGTGATATTGCCGTAGGTTGTTTCCTCATAGCTTTCACCGTCGGTTCCCGAATAGGCATCGGTAGGCACATACTCCAGATATACGGTGTTGTGGTCGGGGTTGCCATCCAGTTGATAATAGAACACGTCGCCGTGTAAATAATCGTTACTGCCGCTAACGTGCCAGCGAACCTGATACATAAGCGAATTCTTGCTTTTGGCAATAAGCGGTATATAATCACCAACAACATAATCTTCTTCAGATACAAGCTCACCAAGCTGTTCTGCCGTACCGCGGTCTTTGTATGTTCTGTTGGGGTCATACTCAAGGTTCAGCCTGTTGGCATTGTCGCTGAACACGCCCTGCACGGTGTAGATGGGATACTCGATATCCAGTGCGAACTCGTTTTTGGCTGCATCGGGGCGGGTTTGGGTAATGCCCTGTTCGGGTATGCTGTAAGCCTTCCAGCTTTTGGCCTGATACCACACGCCGCTGAGTTGGCTGCCGGCGGACGTATTAGCTGCACCAAATACCCAGCGGTCGCCCATATATTCGCTGCCCTGCACAATCTCAATATCCCCGGCGGTAGCGCTGAGAAAATTAAGGGTGCTGTACTTGATCTTTTCGTAGATCGGGATAACGTGGAAGGTCCAGTATTCACCTCTCACATCAGATGCCTCCCGATAGCAGTATTCTGCCTCGTACTTTTTCAGAAAATCTGCATCAAAGGTAAAGCTGATTGTATCCTCCGCCTCGGCGCCCGAACCCAGCGAAATAAGATCGGAACAGTGGCCGTCCTTGGCCATAAGCTTGTAGCCAATCAGTTTTGCCGGGTAAAGCCGCTCACTGCTGTAGCAGATATCCACGGTCTTTTTTTCGCCATAGTCCTTGCTGTTAATGGTAAGGTACTGCACATCCGTGCCATAATTTATCGAAGGAAGCACAGGCTCATCGCCGGCCTTAGAGTTGGTATAAATCAAATCTGCGTTGTTTCCGCCCATATCCTGCAACTTGCCCTCGATACGAAAACGATATACGCGCAGGTTCAGTTTAAGTGCGTTAGGCACAAACAGGTTTGTACCGCGGTTCAAAATACCGTCCGGGTCAACGTTGCTATAATAAACGTGTTTGCCGGCCTGACGGTAATCGAGCTTGTTATTATCACCGTCGTAAACCGTGGCAACAAAGGTGTGTACAGTACTTTCGGCATCGTTATCGCGGTCAAGCTTAATGGTGTTCCAGTCGTGCCCCTCAATACCAAACTTAATCTCGGCCTCGTGATCAAGACCGGTCAGCTTAACAGTCGTTTCAATAGATTCCACGCCGGTCAGGTCAATGGGATCAATGCTGTCCATATTGCGGTTTCCGCTGGGTATACCGGAGCCCGTACCGGAAGTGCTGATTTCGTGAATGTTCTTGCCGTCCACATAAAAGGTCAGCTCACCCTTTATGCTGTCGCTGTGGCCACCCTCCTTAAAAAGGTTTTCGTCTTTCGAACCAAGAATGATCTTCTGATATTCGGTGTCGCCCTCGGTGCCGTTAGCCCAGGCGGGCACCCAGCTAACATCACTCATATCGCCCTGCCGCGGCGTGGGGATAACGGCATATTCCTCCGGCAGAGAATCCAGTTCCGGGTCTGCGCCGTTGACTACGCTCAGTTCAGCCGTTGTGTTATCAATAACCTCAATGCCGTAAGTGCTGCCGTCCAGCGTATAAACGCCGCCAACTACCGCGTCAAAGGTCTGCACCTCCTGCCATGGGGTAAAGTCCACCTGACCGTAGATCTCGTCGTTAACATAAACGGTAACAAGTGTGGTGGTAGCCAAGTCACCGCTGCGGCGGAGCGTCAACTCCACGGCATCTTCATCGTCCGTCAGCTCCATACTGCCGTCGCAATCAAACGCCACGGTAACGCCGGGCGCGGGTGCATCGTTATCCACAATGACAAACGCCTGCTGCGCGCTGTCTATAACCTCGCCGTCACCGTCCAGCACGGCCATAAAAAATGTCTCCTCGTACTCTGGTTCGGCATCGTCAAGCACCTCTATGGTCAACTCCGCGGTACGCTCACCGGCAGCAAAGTTCACGATAAATTCCGCCGCCTTAGCGCCCAAATCATCCAACTGGGCAAACGCCGCTGCCGCGCTGACATCCTCAGCAGCCGCCAGCAGCTCATCATCTGTCAGCGCTTCCGTCACGGCCAGTTCAAACGCAAGGCCGCTGGTAAGCTTGCCATTGTCGCGAAACGCATCATAAACACTTGTTGCGCCGTCAAGCTTCTTCACGGCTTTTCCGTTATAGCTAATGCGGTAGTCCACATCGTAGTTGCTGCTGTTATCATACACCACCACGCTAAACGCTTCCTCGTTTAGCGTGTCACCGCTGCGAGTGAGGGTAACAGGGTAAGACCCACCGCTCTCGTTAAGATAGCTGTCGGCGTTAATGGTCAGCCGGGTATCAGAATAAACAATGCTGCTCTTATCGTCTGCCACGTTGGCTGCATCGTCCCCGCGCCGATTATCCAGCTCATCCGCCAGCGCACTGGCAGACAATAACAGCGTAACCATCATACACAAAACAAGCAGCAGACTCAAAAACCTTTTTCTCATATTTCTACCTCCTGCGCTCAAAATAGGGTGAACAGGTAATCTATGCTACGGCTCAACAATGTTAAAGCCGGAAAACTCCTCGCTCAACTGATTCAAATTTTCAGCAAGCTGACGCAGCGGCTGTTCGTCTCCCTTAATCTGCGCAGCTTTAGCAAATCTGTCAAAGCTGC
The DNA here is from genome assembly GCA_964569265.1 of uncultured Peptococcaceae bacterium. Classification (GTDB taxonomy): domain Bacteria; phylum Bacillota; class Dehalobacteriia; order UBA4068; family UBA4997; genus Avidehalobacter. The sequence goes on from CAZMTO010000004.1 coordinate 56,275, forward strand.
CGGCAATAAGATAAAGCAGAGCGTTCTTCGGGCAGGTAACGGATACATCTGTATCCGCAAGGGCGGCGTTTTCATACAGTAGCAGCACGCCGTTTTTAACCTGCACAGTATGTGTTTCTCCCACGTCGGGCAGGGTAAAGCAAGTGGTAAAGCTCTGTTCGGCAAGCGCCTGTTTATCCAGCAGAATACCCATATACTCAAAAAGCATTGTAGCGGTCATTTCCTGCTGCACATCACCGTTAGAAACAGCCTGCTGTGCGTTGGCCGACGCATTACCCTCCCGCAGCTCCAGCGCCGCAGTCAGATAAGCGTTGCGCCACGGGCCGGATTCTGACTGATAGCCCAACTGCTCCAGTGCATCAGCGCAGAGAAGCCGCGCAGCTTCGTTGGTCGGGTCGGCAAAAACGATGGTGTTGGTCACCTCGGCCACCCACCGGTATTCGCCCTTGTCAAAGTCAGCTTTTGCCATACGCAGCACCGCATCGGTGTCACCCAGATACTCCACCCACTTTTTCGCGCTGTCGGTAGGCGTCATAGGGTTCAGGTGAACAGGATTGGCATCGTACCAGCCCATATATTTTTGGTAAACAGCCTTAGAATTATGGGCCACAGTACCGTAATACTGGCGGGTGTACCAGTTCTTGGCCAGTGCATCGGGCAGCTCAATCATATTGGAAATCTCATCGGAGGTGTAGCCCTGGTTGATATAGGTAAGTGTCTGGTCATTGATGAATTTGTACACCGCCGCCGTGTTCACCATATACTCGTTTACTGTTTTGTTACCCCAGTGAGGCCAGTTGTGCGACTGAAAGGTCAGCTCTGCCTTATTGCCGTAGCGCGCCACGGCCTCGGTTATATAGCCTGCCCAGTCTGCACCGTCGCGCACTTGTGCGCCGCGCAGGGTATAAAGGTTATGCAGTGTGCCGGTGCAGTTTTCCGCCATCCACAGTGCCTTAAAACGGGGCAGCCATATGTTCATCTCGGCGGGAGCCTCGGTGCCGGGTGTAAGCTGAAATTCCAGCTTGATACCGTCAATGGTCAGGGTCTCGCCGGTTTGGGTAATCTCGTAGGTGGGGGCAATATAGCTAACGGTACCTATAGACTGACCAATACCGATGCCCATGGCCAGCTTACCGGTGGTGCCTGCCTCCAGCAGCACGCCATACTGATAGTTAGCGCGGCGGCTCATCGCCTTGCCGGCATAAAGGTTTTCAGAAACCGCGTGCTCTGCAAAGCCCTCCGGCACGATGACGGGCACCTTGCCGCTGTTCAACTGCTGCACAATGGGCAAACTGCTGTCGGCAACGTCCTCGTTTTGCAAAACACCCTTAATGCCGCCGTAATGGTCTACATGGGGGTGAGAAATGATAACAGCTTTTACCGGGCGTGTCCCCAGATTCTTCTCCACCAGTTGCATGGCAGCCCGGGTACATTCCACACTCATCAGCGGGTCAAACACGATCCAGCCTGTATCGCCCTCAATCAGGGTAAGATTTGCCATATCGTATCCCCGCACCTGATAGATACCGTCCGTCACCTTAAACAGGCCATAGGCATGGTTATTGCGGGTGTTTTCCCAAAGGCTGGGGTTTACCGTATCGGGCGCCTGCTCGTAATCATCCAAAAAAGCATAAGCCGCCTGACTCCAAATAACATTACCTGCCGCATCCGTCAGCTCCAGCACATCGGGCGCGTCAATCAATCCTTTGGTGGCGTTTTCATATTCGCTGCTGTCGGCAAAGTCCAGCATAGCGTACAAAGCCGAGTTTATCTCCGCCGTATAGGCAGATGCCGACTTGGGCTCAGCGGTCAGGCCCAGCTCGTTGATCAGGCTTTTGCTGTTATTACTGCTTTGTTGGTTAGTTCCGCTGCTGCACGCAGACAGAAAAAGCAGCATACACAAAAGCAGCGCTGCAACTTTCTTTTTCACGGTGTATACCTCCTTGTAACGGATACAATTTGCAGGGCAGCCAATCCGCCTGCTTTATCATTTTAATCCTCGCCGGAAGTATACCACCAAAAGCGTAACAGGAGCGTAACATCATCGGGTTTTTATCAAAAATTTTTGCAAAATCTTATAAACTTTTCTTTATTCCAGTGTTCTTTATTCCAGTGTTCTTCCGCGCAGCATCCAGTAAAGCTGAGCATTGCGTTCCTCTGCCCAGGAATATTCGCGCAGGTATTCGCCGTTATACTTGCGCGCCTCCTGTCTGTCCCCGGCAAGAATGCGGTATAGGTCACAGTCCACCTGATCAGTCCTGAGAAAGCGGCGGTTGCCCTCAGAAGCCAGAATGTGCCCTGCACCTGCCTCCTCCAGCGTGGCAGCCAAACGTTTGTAGGTCATACGCAGCAGCGACTGTGTGCCGGCATCATTGTTCCTGTCCGGCCATAGATATGCTATCCCCTCGCCGGCTGTAAAACCGCGCTCACCGTGATCAATAAGCAACGCCATCAGCTCCCGTGCCTTGGCGCTTGAAATATGCAGCGGCGTGCCGCACACGGTAATAGACAATGTGGGAATGGTACGGATAACCACCTGATGAGACGGCAGCGGCCGATAGACACACCTGGCCAGCGCTGTGCGGATATCAACGGCGGTATAGGGCTTAAGAAGATAACCGCTGGCATCCACGTTCCATGCGTCCAGTGCATACTGGCTGTAGGCCGTAACAAACACAACGCGCAGATCAGGGTCGTGTTCCTTTAGCGCCCTTGCCAGCTCAATGCCGTGCAGCCCCGGCATCTCAATATCTAAAAAAGCCACGTCTACAGTGTTTTGCGCAGCAAAAGCAAGGGCATCCTCGCCGCGCTGAAAGGTATGCAGAGATTTAATCTCCGAAAAATCCGCTGTGGTCAAGCGAAAATTGTCGATGGCAGGACGCTCATCGTCCACATAGATGACATTCATATTGTTTCCTCCTTGGGAATACTGATGGTTACAACTGTTCCGCTCCCCGGCTCACTGGTAACCTCCAGCGTGCCGCGCACCAAATGCTCCAACCGAAAGCGGATGTTTTTCAGGCCAATGGCGCCGCCTCTGTCCGGCTCGTTAGTGTTAAAGCCCACGCCGTCATCTTCCACCGTGATGGTAACAGTACTTTCTGTGGCGCGTGTGCGCAGGGTGATGGTGCCGCCCTCCTCCTTAGAGCCAAGCCCGTGCTTTATGGCATTTTCTACCACCGGCTGCAAAATAAGCGGCGGCAGGCAAAAGCTCTCGACCTCTATATCCGTTTCAAAGCGTATGCGGTCACCAAAGCGCACCTGCTCAAGAATCACATAATCTTCCAACCGCTCAAGCTCCGTGGTAAAGGGAATAGAGCGATCATCCTCCATAATGTCGATATTGTTGCGCAAATACCGCGCAAAGCGTACCACCGTTTCATCCGCTTTCTCCGGATCATACTTGCACATACCGCTGATGGCATTGAGAATATTAAACACAAAGTGAGATCGTATCTGGCTCATCATAATGGTCACACGGCTCATAGCCAGTTGGTTTTCCTTTTCCTGTAGCATATGCTGCTGGCGAATATAGCCGGTAACAAGATGAACACCCTCGCTAAGGACGAAGATAAACATAGTAAAAAGCGTGGCGGGCAAACCACCGGCTCTGCCGCCGTAATAGTAGATACCAAGGTCGGTAAGTATGCCGATGCCCAGCAGCCAGATAAGATTGCCCTGAGGCCCCGCCCCTGCTCGCATCTGGGCAACAATGCTGTTAAACGCCAGCGTTACCGAACCGATGATGAGCATAACGTGAGTCAAAGTCAGAGTCTGGCGCAAATCTATCATTCCCGTCAACTGAAGCAGCAACTGCACAACGTCCAGCAGCGCAACAAATATGCACAGATGATCCAGTGCCAGATGAAACGCCTTCTGAGTCGGCCGTCGGACGGATTTTGTCAGCGGCAAAAGGCTTACCATCAGCATGGTCAGAGAAACGTAATAGATAAAGGTGTTGTGCCCTTCAAAAAGCAGGGGTGCAACGCGGGTTTGGGCAAAGTTCCACAGCCCCAGAGCAATTGACAGTGTTGCCAGAGCAAACAACCCGTGGTCACCCACACGTCTGGTAGAAAAATAGATGGCAGCAGCCAGCAGCAGCAGACCCACCAGCACGTTTAAAAAGCTCAGCACAATCTCCGGCAGCGACCGCATAATCTGCGCGGCGCAAACAGCATACTTTGAACCAACATAAAACTCAATCGTCTGATCCTGATAGTTTTCATAAACTGCCGTCAGCTCCACAAGCACCTCGCGGCCTGTGTCCTCGCGGTAAAGAGGAATCATCGCCCAGTTGCACCCCGGTGTTCTGATGATGGAAAGCTGCGGCGAAGCCTGCAACGAATAAACCTTCTCCCCATCCAGATAAACCGCTGCGTTCTGATGGCTGAAGAAGAAGGAAAGCGTTGCATCGTAGGCAACTTCGTCCAGAGAAAAGCGGAACTGACGCACAAGCCGCCCCTCGTCGTCCAACCTCTCATCACAGGTTACATTTTTAACCACCTGATAACCGGACACCTCCCGGGAGCCGGTGACCTCCAAATTGGGCACAAGCCACAAATACACCAGCAGCGCCGCCACCAAAAGAACAATGGCAGCAAATAGCGCCGCCTGAATTCTCGCAAAGCTGTTTTTTTGCATATCGTTACCTCTCTGTGCAGGATGAAAAACTTTATAATAATATTATTATTATAGCACACTGCGCGTAACAAAAGCGTAACTGCGCGCGTTGAGCGGTAAATTTTTGCAGCAGTAAAAAACACCGCCCACAGGTTTTATCCTGCAAGCGGTGTGCGCTAAACTATCCCAAGGTTTGTATTCTGTTAAAAAGTTATTTTTATTGTATTTTACGGCAAAAGCCCAAACAGGCATTATCAGCCCAAAAGCTTTTCCAGCTCGGCTACCATTTCGGCAAAGCTTTGCATAGCCTTATCAAGGGTTTCGGGGCTTTCCATATCCACACCGGCACCGCGCAGCAGCTCAATGGGGCTTAAACTGCTGCCGCCTGCCAAAAAGCCCAGGTAGGCGTCTGTTTTAGCTTTATCGCCGCTTAAAATGTTTTGCGCCAGGGCAGTAGCCGCGCTCATACCGGTTGCGTATTTGTAAACATAAAAAGAGCGGTAAAAATGCGGTATACGCGCCCATTCCATATCAATTTCCCGGTCAACGGCAACATCGGTGCCAAAGTAATCCAAATTAAGCTGATAATAAACATTTTGAAAATACTGGCAGCTAAGTGCCTCGCCGGCAAGGGTTGCCGCGTGACAGATTTTTTCAAATTCGGCAAACATCGTCTGGCGGAACACCGTACCGCGGAAGTCGTCTAAATAATGGTTTACCAAACGCATACGCTCTGCCGGGTCTTCTTCTTTATTAAGCAGATAACGCAACAGCAGGTTTTCGTTAACGGTGCTGGCAACCTCGGCCACAAAAATTTCGTAATCACTGTAAACATACGGCTGGTTTTTGTTGGAAAAATAGCTGTGCATAGAATGTCCAAGCTCGTGCGCCAAAGTAAATACGCTGTTTAAATTACCCTGATAATTAAGCAAAATAAACGGTTTGCTGCCATATACCCCGCTGGAATATGCACCGCTGGTTTTGCCGCGGTTTTCCGCCACATCTACCCAGCCGTCGGTAAAGGCCGTTTTAGCCACACTTATATATTCTTCTCCCAGGGGGGCAAGGGCCGCCAGCACTGTCTGCACGGCTTCTTCGTAGGGTATTTCGCGGGGTTTTTCTTTGGCCAGCGGCACATAAATATCATAAAGGTGCAGCTCGTCTACGCCCAAAGCCTTGCGGCGCAACTGCAAATACCGTTGAAACAGCGGCAGGTTGGCACGCACACCGTCAATAAGGCTGTTATATACCGTGGCAGGTATTTCTTCACCAAACAGGGCAGCATCCAAAGCGCCGTCAAATTTGCGTACACGGGCCCCAAAAACGTTCTTCTTAATGTTGGCGGCCAGCATAGCCCCCAAAGAATTTTTATGCGCGGCATAGGTGGCATAAAGCCCCTTAAAAGCCGCCTCGCGTACCTGACGGTTGGGGCTTTCCATAAGGGTTATATAGTTGCCGTGGCTTATTTCCACCCGGTCACCGTTATCGTCAGTAATCGTCGGAAAGCTGATGTCGGCATTATTAAACATACCGAAAATGTTGCGCGGCGCGGCCATAACTTCTCCGGCAAGGGCCAAAATTTCTTCTTCCCGGTGGCTTAAAATATGCGGCTTCATCCGCAGCATTTCATCAAAATAGCGGCGATACACCGCCAAAGCCGGCATATCAAGCCAACTGTATAACTCAGCTTCGGGTATAGCCAAAAACTCCGGTTCTTCAAACGCCATAGCCGCCGATATTTTTACACCCAGGCTTTGCGCGCGGTCGGCCAGCTCCTGATACACCGGGTTGCCGTTATCCTCGTCACGCTTCATCTGGGCATACAAAAACAGCTTGTCCAAATGCTTTAACAGCTTTTCGCGCAGGTCTAAATATTCTGCCAAATGTTCGGCGCCCTGCCCCAATGTACCGGCATAAGCCGCCACTTTGGCCAGCAGGTCTTCGGCCTCGGCAAAAGCCTGTTCCCAAGCGGCATCATCGGCAAACACCGATTCTACATCCCATTTTAATTCTGCCGGCACCTCGCTGCGGGCAGGCAGTTTTTTTACTTGTGCTTCCGTCATCTGTTTGTTCCTTTCTGTATTTACAAGCTACGTATTTATATTATAAAGTGCTTTATTTGCAGTATTTTTGCAATATTACCGTAATATGCACCAAACTTATGACAAATTATGTGCTTTTATCGGCGGTGCTGCGTTTATTGGTGCTTATGCTTATATTCATCCCAAAATACGTTTTAATATACAGCACATACAGCAGAGTAATTTTCCACAAACAATATTATTTTACCAGCTAAATCGGTGGTGATAAATCAGAATTTTTCCACCGGGCAGGTGTTTATAATTCTCCGCAGACCAATAAATTAGGGCTTTACAAGTTATTCACAGACTTTTCCACATTATCCACAGCCAATTTTTGTATATGCAGTATATATACCGTATTTTTTTACAATAATCTACATAAAATTACGCCCACGGCAACAAAGCTTTACTATTCGGCAATAAGCTCCTGCCAAAGCTCCGGTTCGACAAAATCACGCAGCAGGGCATCACGCCAGCTTTCTCCCGGCAGGCCGCTAAAGCCGTTGGCGGCATAATCTTCGGCACAAACCGCACGCAGGCGGCTCTGCCCCGGCATAAAATCCTCTTTGTCGGCAGCAGCAAGCTCGGCCAACAGACGGCGTATCAGCTCGTCCTCGCCGCTGTTAATTATAACCGCCCTAAGTGCTTCGGCGCGCTCGCTTTTGGGCAGGCAACAGTGAGAACGACAGGCAAAGGTACGGTATTGGTGCGCGTGGCAGCACTTGGCCGCCTCGTTAAGCAGAGCGCAGGCACCGTCGGCCTTGCGGGCCAACTGCAAATCTACTGCTTCGCCAAAAAATACCAGTTGGGCGTCGGTCTGCGCCAACCATTCCGCCGGGCTTTGCCCACCGTTGGCATAATAAGCCGAAAAATAAAAGTCCGCCAGCATAAGGGGCACACGCTCGTGGCAGCAACCGTCACAGCCATAACAATCGGCCATAGTTTTAGCCTGAAACTGCTCCACCGCATCCAGATAATTACCCACGGTGGCAGCCTCGTCTAAAATTTGCAGGTCGTAGCCAAAAAAGCCCTCGTCAAATTCCGTTAAAAATACCTTTATCGCCTCGGTCATCGCCAAAAAACCTCTTTTATGCTAAATTTTTTATGCTAAATTTGCCTTTTCGGCAGCTTCTATAATATGGCGGCAAAGCAAAGCCGTGGTAACCAGCCCTACACCGCCCGGCGAAGGTGCAGCCGCCGCAGCCACCGGCAAAACGTTGGCATAATCAACATCGCCGCACATTTTACCGGGGTTTTCCGGGTCGGCATTTACACCAACATCAATAACCACCTGCTTGCTGTTCACCCAATCAGCCTTTACCATACGCGCCCGCCCTACGGCAGCCAGCAAAATATCGGCCTTGCGGCAAACCTCCGGCAGGTTTTCCGTCTTAGAATGACAAATGGTTACGGTGGCGTTTTGTTCTAACAGCAGCATAGCCAGCGGCTTGCCCACCACCAAAGACCGCCCCAACACCACAGCGTTTTTGCCACTAAGGGGTATGTTATAAAACTTCAGCATTTCCATAACGGCAGCCGGTGTGCAGGGGGCAAAACCGTCGCTGCCGCAGTACACCGCCGCCGCCGAAGCCTCGTTTAAAGCATCAACATCTTTGGCAGTGGGTATCAGCGCCCGCAGCTCAGGTTCGTTTAAATGGCGGGGCAGCGGGCTAAAAAAGAACACGCCGTCTACCGCAGCATTGGCAGCAGCATTGCTTAACAGCCCGGCAAAGTCCTGCTGGGTACAATCGGCCGGCAAAACCGTGTGCAGCACCTTAATACCTGCCTGCTCGCAGTGACGCAAAATAGAACGTTCGTAAAAAACATCATCGGGGCGTTCTCCCACACGGAACAGCGCCAACGTCGGTTGATGGCCGGCAGCAGCCAGCTTTTGTGCCCGCTCGTAGTTTTCAGCCATAATAGCATCGCCCACCGGGCGGCCTTTTAATTCTTTAACAAAATCCGTCATTATACATTCTCCTTATTTATAAAAATTTTAATTTTACCAATATTATAAACACCTGTTATAAACGCCGCAAATTTACCGCAAAATCAGGCAAATTTTGCCGCCAGATTATCGCTCATCAAGGTGTATACCTCATCAAACCACTGCCACATTTCGTCCTTTAAATCCGCACGAATCTGCTCTAACAGGGCAGCAAGGTCTGCTACACTGCCGCCGCTTATGTTATGGCGGCGCTTTAGCTGTTCAAGGTATTTTTCCGCCGAATCTTCTGCCGACACCTCAAGTATAGAAAACCTTTTATCCATAGTTTGCAGCACCGGCCGCACCCGGCTGTCATCGGCAGCGGCATATTGCCCCAAAGCCGCACAAATAACCTGCATAACAGCTTCATCGTGCAGGGCGGCCATAAGCGTTGGCCCAAGGTTGGGGTATTTAGCGGCAATTTCCAGCTCGGCGGCCATTTCCACCAGATTATGCGCCTTCCACAGGGCATATTCCCGCGGCAGGTTGCAGGCCAAAACCGCATCGGGTATATACGGCAGGCATTTTAAAAAGCACCAGCCCAACTTTTTTTGCCAAACTTCGTCGGCATAAGTATCAAAACCGCAGCCATCAATACCGTGCAAAGCCACACCAACAGCCAACGGTGCGGCAGCAGGCATTGCATCTTGGGCAAACTGATAAAATTGCGTGCCGCAGCTATGCCAAAGGTTGCGGTTTAAGCCCATAGCGGCCACAAAGTCCGGCAAAATAGAACCTACCAGCATCAGCCGATAATCAAGCTCGCTGTATGCCGAATTAAACGGCGGCTTGCCGGCAGCTAACAGGCGGTTGGTCATATAATTATGTGCCAGTGGGAACATAAAACCTCCTTGCAAAAAACCGTAAATGTGTTATATTTATTATATATTACTTATTATATTATATAGAAAGAAAGTGCAAAAATAAATAACCCTATGCAAAAAAATCTAAAACTGAAAAAACTGCCTATGTACCTGTTGTTTTTGGTGGGTAATGCCTTTGAAGCCTACAGTTATCAGGGGTTTGTGTCGGCCAACGATTTTTTATCCGGCGGCACATACGGTGCAGCGGGCATTTTAACACGCTTTTTAACCTTTATACCGTTTCCTCTGGCGGTGCTGCTGTTTAACCTGCCCTGCATTTGGCTGGGCTTTAAACATCTGGAAAAACGCTTTGTTGTGCTTACGGGCATATCTCTGCTGTTGCAGGTGTTGTTTTTGCAAGTGTTTCAGGGTGTGGTCATCTATAACAACGACCTTTTGCTGGCCGCAATTTTTGCCGGGGTGTTTGTGGGCCTTGGTGATGCACTGGTTTTGCGTACCGGCAGCGGAAGTTCGGGCACGCACCTTATTGCTATGGTTATGCGGCAAAAATACGGCATTGCCATAAGCACCGTAACTATGGCCATAAACGCCGCCATCATTATACTATCTACCGGGCTGTTTGGCATAGAAAAGGGCCTGTATACGCTTATACTGATATTTGCCAGCGGTCAAACGCTTTCTGCCGTGTTAGACGGCATAAGCCGCAAACGCACGGCATTTATCATCACCCCCAAGGGGCAGCAAATAGGCGATGCCCTGATGGCCAAGCTTAGCCGCGGTGTTACTATGCTGCCGGGCAAGGGGCTTTATACCGGGCAAGATGTTAACGTGCTTATTTGCGTTACCAACAACTTAGAGGTTGGCCGCCTTAAAGAAATTGTGCTGAGCATAGACCCGCAGGCGTTTATTACTTTTTATGAAACCACCGACATAAGCGGGCGCTTTTTAAAGCATAACCCCATAGTAGACAAAGACGAGAGCGACGAGCTTTAAACCGCCTTAACTTACCTATTAACTTACCAAGGAGGAGATTTTTATGACCGAAGAACTTACCACCCTGCGGCAATGGCTGCAAGAGGCCAAACGCGCTGTATTTTTTGGCGGGGCCGGGGTATCTACCGAAAGCGGCATACCTGATTTCCGTTCGGCAGACGGGCTGTATAACCAGCAATATGCCTACCCGCCCGAGGTTATTTTAAGCCACACCTTTTTTCAGCGCAATGTTAATGAATTTTACCGCTTTTATCACGATAAAATGCTGTTTTTAGATGCCCGGCCCAACGCCTGCCATTTGGCGCTGGCCAAGCTGGAGCAAACCGGCCATTTAAAATCTGTGATAACGCAAAACATCGACGGTCTGCATCAGGCTGCCGGTTCTAAGCGGGTGTTAGAGCTGCACGGTTCGGTTCACCGTAATTACTGCCAGCTTTGCGGGCGCTTTTATGATGCCCACTATATGAAGGCGGCCAACGGTGTGCCGCGCTGCGAATGTGGCGGTGTTATAAAGCCCGATGTTGTGCTGTATGAAGAAAGCCTTAACAGCGACACCCTGCTGCAAAGCGTAAACGACATTGCCGCCGCCGACCTGCTGATAGTTGGCGGAACATCGCTGGTGGTGTACCCGGCAGCCGGGCTTATAGACTACTACCGGGGCAAGCGTTTGGTGCTGATAAATATGAGTGCCACCACCGCCGACAAGCGCGCCGATTTAATAATACGCGAACCTATTGCCCGTGTTTTTGCCGAAATTTTGTAGCGGCACGTGCCAAACCAACTAAAAAAGCCCCCTTATGTAGGGGGCTTTTAATTGTTCCAGCGTTGGATTAGTCAACCTTATGAACATTAGCAGCGCGCAGCTTGCTGGGGTTTTTCGGATCTTCCTCGATATCGAAGGTTACCTTCTGGCCTTCGTCCAGAGTACGATAGCCATCGCACTGGATTGCGGAGAAGTGTACGAAAACATCGTCGCCGCCTTCATCGTTAGCGATAAAACCAAAACCTTTTTCTGCGTTGAACCATTTAACAGTACCGTTAGTCATTTGTGGTACCTCCCAAAAAAATTTTTGTACTCAAGAGAAATGCAAAATCCAACCGCTAAGCTATACCTCATCATTAGGCCGTGCCAGTCGATATATGGAACCCATCGACTTGAATACTCGCCCAGTATACCACAAAACCGGCGTCATTGTCAATGTGCCAAACATAAAATTACCAGCATATTCGCGGCTTTTTCGGCATTGCAGGGTTTTTGCATATAATACAAAAGGCGCAAAACAAAGGCAGCCCAAGCCGCTAAAGGGCCGAGCTGCCAATGAAGGTGAAAAATTTAAAATTGTTTACAAAGCTTTAATTTAACGTTATGTATTAAAGTAGCTTAAGCCAACTTAAAATTAACCACAAATTACCATACAAACTACAACATCAGGGTTTTAAGACGAGGTAGCAAGTGGGGATCTTGCTACCTCCGATGCCTTAAAAAAGAAAAGAAGTTAGGGGAAAAAAGAAATACAACCGAATTTGAAAATCGGCAGCAGCGAATAAAAAAACCCTCTCGACTGCCGGGAGGGAATAAAAAACGGCTCTATCAGGTGAGCCGTAAGTGTGCTGAAAGAAATATGGGGATATTTCCTGCCAGTGCCTCCCACCCTAAAGGCAAAAGCAACATCTGCGGCAAATATCCTGACTTATGATTCAACCTCACAGGAACCTTCTCAAACCGGGGAGGCTCAATGGTATAACTCCTGTTCGTCATCAAATACAGTAGAGCTTGGGCTGCGCCGGATTCTCACCGGACTTCCTTTTTAAGCTGAAACAGCACCGCAAACTTTCAATATTCAGTTATGCTTATATTATAATCACCCAAGTTGGTTATGTCAATAGCGTTTTGCAAAATTTTTATATTTTACATTAACATTTGGCGGCATTTTAAGCACCCCGTTTAAAGCCGCAATTTATATCACCCTGAGCAAAAAGGGTTTGCGGCTACTTATTAAGTTCTTTTAAAGTTTTGGTTATTTCATCTAATTTAGCCTGCAAATCGTCAATTTCCTGCTGAATAGGATCGGGCAGGTTAACCTGATCAAGCTCCCAGCTACGGTAATTTTGCTGGTTATCCTCCGGCAGAATAACTGTACCGGGCACACCCACCACCGTAGCGTTAGGCGGCACCTCTTTAAGCACCACGGCATTGCCGCCAATGCGGGCGTTATCGCCCACCGTAAACGGCCCCAAAATTTTGGCACCTGCCCCCACCAAAACGTGGTTGCCCAAGGTAGGGTGGCGCTTGCCTTTATCTTTGCCGGTACCGCCCAGGGTAACCCCATGATAAATGTTGCAGTAATCGCCGATTTCGGCAGTTTCACCAATAACAATGCCCATACCGTGGTCTATAAACAGGCACTTGCCTATTTTGGCGCCGGGGTGAATTTCGATACCCGTTAACCAGCGGCTAAACTGCGATATAGCGCGTGCAAACGTCTTCATATGGTGTGTATGAAAAAAATGAGCCAGCCTGTGCCAGCGCACAGCGTGATACCCCGGATACATAAACATCACCTGTAACGGGCCGGTGGCTGCGGGGTCTTGACCGGCAATATATTTAGCATCCTCCCAAAAGCTCATAGTTTGTATGCTCCTTTATTTTACATAAAGTTTTAATTTCTTCCTTATATATTGCTGATATATATTGCTGATATATATTGCTGATATATATTGCTGATTTTTATACTGCGGTTTGCATATTGTTAATTATATGCCGCAGGCATTGCCCACCCGCACAAAAAGCCAAAAACAACACGCATTATTTTACCATATCCGGCGGCGCAAATCAATCTTGGCAGGCATTTTAGCCACACTATATATTATGTTGGTTGGTTAGCGGCGGCAACTGCCAAACACCACCGGCAAAACCGCCAGCAAAACCGCGCATACAACAGAAAATTAAAGCCAACAATATTATCATCAGCCAAAATAAAAGCTTTTTGTAAAATACCAAAAAATTTAGCAACTTTTACCACTTGCTAATAGCAAAATAATTATATATCATAATACTTGTTTGAAATTAGCACTCAAAAGGCGAGAGTGCTAACAAACACAATCCAGTTAATCAAAGTTTTTGATACACATTAAATAAGGAGGAACCAAAAATGATCAGACCGATTGGAGAACGTGTAGTAATTAGACCCGAACAAAAAGAAGCTACCACCGTAAGCGGCATTGTATTGCCCGACAGCGCACAGGAAAAGCCCATACAGGGTGAGGTTGTGGCTGTTGGCCCCGGCCGTGTAAACGACAAAGGCGAACGTATTCCGCTGGATGTTAAGGTTGGCGATTCGGTAATTTTTGCCAAGTTTGTTGGCACCACTGTTAAGCAGGACGGTGTTGATTATCTTATCGTAAACGGTGACCGTGATATTCTTTGCGTAGTTGAGTAATTTAAGGAGGCTATTATAATGGCAAAACAGATTATTTTTAAGGAAGATGCGCGTTACGCTTTGCAGCGCGGCGTAGATGCTTTGGCAGATGCCGTTAAAGTAACGCTTGGCCCCAAGGGCAGAAATGTTATTTTGGAGAGAAAATTCGGTTCTCCGCTTATCACCAACGACGGTGTAAGCATTGCTAAAGAAATTGACCTGGAAGATGCAACCGAAAATATGGGCGCACAACTGGTTAAAGAAGTTGCTACCAAAACCAACGATGTAGCCGGTGACGGCACCACATCTGCCTGCGTTTTGGCACAGGCTATTATCAACGAAGGTATTAAAAACGTTACCGCCGGTGCTAACCCGATTATTTTGAAGCGCGGCATTGACAAGGCTGTTAACGCTACTGTTGAAAGCATTAAGGCCAACGCTTTGCAGGTAGAAAGCAAAGAGGCTATTGCTCAGGTTGCGTCTGTTTCTGCTAACGACAAAGAGATTGGCGAGCTGATTGCCGATGCTATGGAAAAGGTTGGCAATGACGGCGTTATCACCGTTGAAGACAGCCAGACCTTTGAAACCACCTGCGACGTTGTAGAAGGTATGCAGTTCGACCGTGGCTACATTAGCCCCTATATGGTTACCGATACCGACAAGATGGAAGCTCTGCTGGACGATCCCTTCATCCTGTTGATTGAAAAGAAGATTGCTACCGTACAGGAGCTGGTTCCGGTACTGGAAAAAGTTATGCAGGCCGGCCGCCCGCTGTTGATTATTGCTGACGATGTTGAAGGCGAAGCAGCAGCTACCCTTATTTTGAACAAGCTGCGCGGCACCTTTACCTGTGTTGCCGTAAAGGCCCCCGGCTTTGGCGACCGCAAAAAGGCTATGCTGGAAGATATTGCTACCCTTACCGGCGGCAACATTGTTGCCGAAGAATTGGGCATTAAGCTGGAAAATATGACTCTGAATATGCTGGGCCGTGCCCGCCAGGTACGCATTACCAAAGACACCACCACCATTGTTGGCGGTTATGGCGACGGCGATGCTATCAACAGCCGTATTGCTCAGATCCGTTCTCAGATTGCCGAAACCACCTCTGACTTTGATCGTGAAAAGTTGCAGGAGCGTTTGGCTAAGCTGGCCGGCGGTGTTGCAGTTATCCGCGTAGGCGCTGCTACCGAAACCGAGCTGAAGGAAAAGAAGCTGCGCATTGAGGATGCTTTGAACTCTACCCGCGCTGCTGTAGAAGAAGGCTATGTTGCAGGCGGCGGCACTGTTCTTATCAAGGCTATTGCCGAGCTGGAACAACTGACCGAGGCTGCTGACGGCGACGAAAAGACCGGTATCAAGATTATTGCCAAGGCCCTGGAAGCTCCTGTTAAGCAGATTGCTACCAACGCCGGTTTGGAAGGCGCAGTAATTGTTGAAAAGGTTAAGGCTGAACCCGCAGGCATTGGCTTTAACGCTGCTACCGGCAAGTTTGAGGATATGGTTGCCGCAGGTATTGTTGACCCTGTTAAGGTTGTTCGCTCCTCTTTAACCCACGCTGCATCGGTTGCTGCTATGCTGCTTACCACCGAAGCACTGGTTGCCGATATTCCGGAAGAAAACGCCAATATGCCGATGATGCCTCCGGGCGGCGGTATGCCGATGATGTAATTTAGCCCCGCTAAATTATAACTGAATAAAACAAAGCCCACGTCTGTGCAAGGCGTGGGCTTTTTGTGTTAATTTTTCGGTATAACCTTTAGCGATAATTCACCGGCTAAACGAAACAGCGCATCTGCCATAACCTGTTCTATGGGTATACCGGCGTTTTCGCCAATTTTTTGATAAAATCGGTATAGATAATCGTCAACCTCTATAACAATCTTCTTTTTTGTCATAACTTTTGCCTCTTTTCCTGAATTTAACACTACAATAAAATTGGACTCGTTTCAGTCCCATTATAGCGTTTTTTCTTTCTATAATCAAGAGAAAAGTGAACTAATTTGGGTTCACTAAAAACTTGCAGAGGAAAGATCAGCTATGGAATCGCAAAAAATTAAACAGGGCAGCATTAACATTGGGCAAAACATCCGAAAGATTCGTTTGGCCAAAGGCTTGGGGCAAACCGAATTGGTGCGTATAATACAGCTTAGCGGCGTTGAAATAACCCGAGAAACGCTGGTGAAAATTGAGCGCGGCATACAGCATATCCGCGCTGAACAGTTGCGGGCAATACGTGATGCATTACATACAACCTACGATGAATTATTAAAATAAAATTAACCCCCTCTGTACGCGGTACGGAGGGGGTTTTTGTTTTTAATCTTCTAACAATTTAGACGGCGGCACACCTAAAACATCAGCCATTGTAAACAATGTTTCCATCGATACACCAAATGCACCGGCGGTGCCCTCTATTTTGGCCACAAAAGACCACGACTTGCCTATCGCTTCAGCAAAAGCTTCTTGCGTAAGCCCTTTTAACTTGCGATAATATTGCACCTTTAAGCCAAATTTTATAAATCTTTCCTGATGATTTGTCTGCATAGTGTTAACCTCACTTTTTATTAAAGTTAGATTAACATTTATAATGCACAAAATTTATGGAAACATATTGCAAGTTATTGCCTTTGTATTATATAATATATAAACAGTGTGTTATTTTATACAATTTAATGACGATAAGGACGGAAACAGCGATGACAAACAACGAAGTATTAAACAGGTTGCGCGATTTTACCGATGCCGTTAAAATATGGCAGCTTAAAAAAGAAGAAGTCCATTCTCTGGAATTGGCTTTGGTGCAAGCATTGTCTAAAGGTGATTACGATATTAAAGATTTTGCCCCGGCGCTTTCGGCAATTCATCAAAAATCATTTGCTTTAGATGAAAAAATAACCCATATTATCGAAGAAAATATCTTTTTTATTGAAGAAGAAGTAACAAAGCTTGAATAAAACTAACCCCCTCTGTACGCGGTACGGAGGGGGTTTTGTTTATGCTTGCTTATCGCGGCAGGCGCAACTTTAACCCGGCCAAAATGGTATCCGGCTTTAGCGTAAAAACGCTGTGCATCTCACCGGCCATACAAAAGCCGCACTCGTCGCACACGCCTGCTGCCTTGCCGCCACATTCGGTCATACGTGTGCCGTCAGCCTGAATAAAATTGCTCACCCAACATTCCTTGGGGAATTTGTTGTGCTTCATCAGCTTTAAGCCGGAAACACTGTTCATAATCGGGTAGCCGGTTTTTTTCAGCTTTATAATCTCGTCAATCAGGGCGCGGCGTTCCCCCCAAGGCAAAGCCATATGTTCGGTGCCGGGGTATGGCGTGTGAAAATTAAGCGAAATTTGTTTAATATAGGGGCTTTCTGCCGCATATTTAATCGTATCAATAACGGCAGGCGCATTAAGGCGGTTAATTGCCATATTTACGCTAAGATTGGTTTGGCCGCTGGCCGCCATATTTTCCTCCAGCCGGGCAAAAGCACCCTCGCCGCGTATCATATCGTGGTATTTACCGACGCCGTCAAGGCTCACCCACATACTGTCGGCCTGCACCCAATCAAAGGGCAGTTGCGCGTTTGTGGTAACGGTGCAGGTAAAAAAGCCTATCTGCTTGGCAAGACTAATCAGGTCATTTAAATTATAATCACCGTCACGCCAAATCGTCGGCTCACCGCCCTCAAAGTCAATAAAGCGCGACCCCAAGCCATAAGCATATTCCAGCTCATCCTTAATTTGGCCGTAGGTTTTGCTTATACTGCCCGCGTGAACACCGTCGGAACAATGCTTGCAGCGCAAATTACAAATGTTAGACACAAAAAGCACCGTTTGCAGCGGCCTGTGCTGCCCCAAAATTCTCGCCCTAAAAAACCACCACGGCAAATACAAAAACTGTTTTATCATAAATTTACCCCTTATATTTAGCTCAGCCGAAAATTGCCGCCAGCGCACCCAGCGCCGCAAACAACATTAACAGGTTGCGTGCCAACAGCCAGCGCAGCATAAACCAGTCTCGGCCGGCCGCCACCCATTTTTCCCAATCACCCATAGGGCCATACCACCAATGCCGCTGCACCGCACCCCCAGGGTTAGCCACATACGCCCGCATAGATACATACAGGGCCACTGCCAGCGGCAGACTTAAGGCCACCAGCCGCCACATAAAAGGCAGCCAGCCGCAGGCCATAGCCGACAACACCAGCAAATACGGCAAACCCAGCATAACCGCCAGCGCCCGCAACTGCCGCTCCGGTGTTTTTAACAAATCCGCAAGGGTATGTTTTTCGGCGCTTACATCTATCGACCAATCCATCATAGAATGAACATAAACCACCGCCATTACCAACAGGCCCAGTGCCAACCCCACAACAACTGCCTGTGGTGCAAGGCTGCCCGCTGCCGACATATACACGCCGCACAGCAGCAGCGGCCCAAAAATTGTGCCGATAACCGCTTCTCCCAAGCCGTGATAGCTTAACCTTAAAGGTGCCCCGGAATACATAAGCCCCAAAAACAGCCCCAGCCCCGCCGGCCACAAAATACCATTGCCTCTAAACAGCCAGATTACCGCGCCCAACAGCGCTGCCGCCGCCCCAAAGCCAAGGCACGCCGCCAGCAGTTCAGCTTCGGTAGCAGCGCCGGAACGTAAATATGGGCACTTGGTAGAGCGAAACTCGCCGCCGGTTGCCTTAATTTTGCGGTAGTCAAAATAATCGTCAAACAAATTCATACTTAAATGCACCAGCACGCCGCCTGTCACCGCCAGCACTCCCAACATAAGCGAAAACTCAGCAGCACCCTTGGCCAGCAGCAGCCCCAGCAAGGCCGGCATAACACTTTGCGGCAGAGAAACCGGTCGGGCATTGATAAACCAAAAATGCAGCTTGTTTTTTACAGTTGCCATTAAAACCCTACCCCCATAAACTTTATATTGCTTTAATATTTTTGCGATACCATATAGCACGTATATAGCTAATTATAAGGCTTAGGCAAAAAATCGTCAAGGCAACAAAATTTTTTATAATTCTATGTGGCATTTTGACGACTTGCCGGGTATTAAAGGTGAGAGGAGGAACGTCCACAATGCTTTTCACATCGTTAGGCGCCAACGATGAGGTTGCAGCAAACGCACTAACCCCGGAAGAACTTGAGCAGCTTATTGCCCGTAATGCCGACGCGGTATATAAGCTGGCTTTTGCGCGCTTAGGCAACAGGGCTGATGCTGATGATGTTTTTCAGCAGGTTTTTTTGCGCTACTTAAAAAAACGCCCCGTCTTTGCCAATGCCACCCACGAACGTGCGTGGTTTTTACGTGTTTGCAGCAACTGTACCAAAAGCTGGTGGAATTCTGCCTTTCGGCGGCACACAGCAGCCCTTACCGAAGATGCGGCCGCAGCAGCGGAACAACCGCCCGATTGGGAGCTTACGGAATATCTTAAAAAGCTGCCCAAAGCACACCGCACAGTGTTGCACCTTTTTTATTACGAAGATATGAGTACGGCAGATATTGCCGGGCTTTTAGGTAAAAAAGAAAGTACCGTGCGTATGCAGCTTACCCGTGCCCGCCGTCAACTAAAAGATATTATGAAGGGAGCAAAAGACATTGAATTTTAAGTCTTGTTATTGCGCAGCTATGCAGCAGGTAAAACCGGGCCGGCAGCTTATTGCCGACACCACAGCATTGCTGCAAGCCCCCACACACAGGCGCCCCCCTTTTATACGCCCGGTTATTATGGCAGCAAGTGCGGTTTTGGTATGTGCCGCCGCCCTGCCCCTGCTAGGGCCCGGCAACACCCCCACCGAACCTGTAACACTTTCTGCCGCAGGTGGCATAACCGTGTTTGATGATGCCGCCGGTGCAGGCAACAGCCCGGCCGCCAAGTTAGAAAGTGACATAGCAGTCTGTAGCGCCATACGACCTGCCGAAACACTTTTAACCGAACAGGAGCTGGCTGATTTGCCGCAATTTGCCGCTTATCTGCCCCAGGCACCCGCCGGTATGGCTTTATCTACGGCCAGCCTTAGAGAAGACGGCACCCTGTTTGTAAGCTATAACGACAACGGCTACAACTACCTGACACTTGTTGTACGCACCTTTACCGATGCCGACACGTCACGTCTGGTAAGCCTTGATGCGCCGCAAACCTGGGATAGATCCGCCTGTGCAGATGAGCCGATATGCAACCTGCCGCAGGAATATCAACTGACAATGGGCAGTGCGATTTTTTTGCCGCAGGATATAAGTGCCGATGTTGTTGCCAAACGTGCTGCCAACGGCGATATGGAGGGTAAATATATACGGTTTGGGGTTAAAGACGATGCCACCCTGCTGGAATATACTGCCCACACCACCGATGTTGACAGCATTTGGCAGGCCATAAGCACTGCACCAATATTCAACAGGCAGTAAAGTCGGCCGCCGCAGCCAAAGCGGGCGCGGTAAAAAATTTTTTCCCGTCGGTGTGGTAGGGCGGGGTAAAAAGGCCGACAAAGCTTAAAATTTACGGCTAAAGCGTAGCTGATTGGGTATTTTTGGCCCAATTGGCTGCGCTTTGGTCATTTCCACAGCTATTGTGGTTAAAGGGTTGCAATTTGGGCTTAAATATGCTATAATATATATATCGTTGTGATTATCTTGTGAATAACTTGTAAATTGCAACGCTGCCGCGGCATTTTTTTGCCGCTATTCCGGCTTAATAAGGAGGTCTTTGATGCTTTTAAGTAACTCACCTAAAAAGCTGGCTGTAATATCCGCCGGGGTGCTGCTTTTTGCAGCGCTGGTTTTGGCAGTTTGTGCCAATATCGGCGGCGAGCTTACCGGCATAACCGTAAACGGTCGACAAGTCGCTGTAGTATCCGGCGAGGAGGCAGCCAACGCTGTAATAAACTCATATCTTAAAGAACAAACCGAGGCTTTTGGCAGCGAGGTTCGCTACCAGGAGCAGGTAATAGCCGCCCCGGCCACCGAGGGCAGCAAAAAAATGTCCCGCAGTGAAGCTAAACAGGCTCTGGCCGCCGAAACCACGTTGTTAGCCAACGGCGCAGCAATTTATGTAGACGGCACACCTTTGGTCTATATGGCTGACGAAGCCGAAGCCGCCAAGGCTTTGGAATATCTAAAGCTTTCCTATATCCCCGAAGATTCGACGATGAAGGTTTTAGATGCCAAATACGCCGAAGATGTTACGGTTGCTGCCACCGAGGTTAAGCTGGCTGATATTAAAAACATCAACGATGCCAAGCTTACCTTAAAAGGCAATTCTGCCGAAGAAGCTCCGGTACACGTGCTGGTGGTGCTGGAAAAAACCCGCACCGAAGTCGTTCCGTTTGATATTGTGTATGAAACCGACAGCGCTATGCGTTACGGTGATACCAAAACCAAGCAGCCCGGTGTAGACGGCGAACGTGAGGTTACCTTGCAGTTGGTACAAACCAACGGTGTAGAAACCGCCCGCCAGGAAATCAGCTCTAACACCCTTGTAGAGGCTGTTGACCAGATCGTTATTCAGGGCGCTATCGTTAAAACCGCCGCACGTTCTACCACCTATATAACCGATGCCGGTATGATTTGGCCCACTACGGCCACCCGCATAAGCTCCGGCTATGGCGCACGCCGCGGTCATTCCGGTGTAGATATCGACGGTGATTACGGCGACCCGGTTTGGGCAGCCAAAAGCGGCACGGTTAAATCGGCCGGCTACAACGGCACCTACGGGTTAGAGGTTGTTATTGATCACGGTGATAGCCTTTCTACCAGATACGCCCACCTGCAAAGCGTTTGCGTAAGCGCCGGTGACGAGGTTGAGATCGGCGAACAGATTGGCGAAGAAGGCTCGACCGGCAAAAGCACCGGCAGCCACCTGCATTTCGAGGTTATGATCAACGGCTCGCAGGTAAACCCCATAAGCTACGTAAAATAAACCACACTAAAATATAGCAGGCTGTGCAAATTGCACGGCCTGCTTTTTTACGCCTGTTTACAGCGCCAAAAGTAGCCATACGCAACGTTTAAATTTGCCGTCCTATATTAACCCACCAAAGGTAACTATGTCTTTTGATTTTAAGAAAGAATATAAAGACCTGTATGCGCCCAAAGCCCCGCCGCCAATCGTAAATGTGCGTGCTGCCAACTTCATTGCCATCAGCGGTCGGGGCCGACCCAAACATCCCCGGCGGCCCCTATCAGCAGGCCATAAACGTGCTGTATAGCGTGCCTGCTCGCTCAAAATGAGCTACAAAACCGGCCACAACATTGCCGGCTTCTTTGAATATGTTGTGCCTCCCCCAGAGGGCTTTTGGTGGCAGGCCAACACCCCCGGCTATCCGTTATCCGTCTGCCCAATTTTATAACCATGGCTGATTTCCAACGAGCCGTGGACACCGCCACTGCCAAAATAAGCAGGACTATCCAGCCGCGCAATTTATCACTATAGAAGAAGGGCTGTGCGTTCAAATGATGCACATAGGCCCGTTTGACGATGAACCGGGTTGCCCTGATGGATAACTTTTTGGCTGCCAACGGCTGCATTAACGACTTCAGCAGCACCCGCACCCACCACGAAATCTACCTATCTGACCCCTGAAGAACCACGCAAAGCAAGCTAAAAACCGTCATACGCCACCCCATAAAAGCACTATAGCCGCCTCCGCCCCACAAAACAAAAAAGCCACCCAATAGCGTGCTTTGCTAAAGGGTGGCTTAAAAATAAGCAAAAAAAATCTGGCGGCGTCCTAC
>CAZMTO010000005.1:0-5417 GCA_964569265.1 uncultured Peptococcaceae bacterium
TAACAAAGGTTTTTATCAAGCTTTGCAAAAAAGCCGCGCCGCACGGCGTATGTAGGGCGGTGGGCGGGAATAGATAAGCATTTATCCGGCCTTGATTGAAAAAACCTACAAAAGCCGCGCCGCCGGGCGTACAGTGCGGCAAACATCATTAAAAATATTGGGAAAAATTGCTATAAAACACTACATAACAGGGGAGGATACTACTTTGCTGGTGATCATTGATCTGGATGATACCCTTATTCACACACATCGGGTATTTTTAGAGCTTACCGAAGAATTTTTGCAGCGTATGGCGGCGCTTGGTTTTGATGACGAAAACGTCTACTACACGCTGGATACCTATAATCAGGACACTGTAGAGGAGCATAATGCCTATGTGCCGTGGGCCTTTCCTCTGGCTATGCGCAAAACCTACGAATTTTACTGTGACAAAGATTTTGTGCCCTACAGTGAAGAAATTGCTGATGAGCTTGAGCAGCTTGGTTGGGGCTTTAAGGATGCCGAATACAAGATGATTGATGGTGCCAAGCCTCTGTTGGACGAATTGGCCGATGTCGGGCACCGTTTGGTTATGCTTACGCAGGGCGGCTACGATGAACAGCGTTTTAAGGTGGAACAGCACCACTTTAACGAATTTTTTGACGAAATAATTGTGGTGGACAAAAAAGGCCCGCAGGTTCTGCGCGAGGTTATACAGCGCCAGGGGTTTTTGCCGCAGCAGACCGTTGTAGTCGGTGACAGTGCCAAAAGTGACATCGCCCCGGCGTTGGCGGTGGGTGCCAAGGCCATAAAGGTAGAGCTTACCGATACCTGGGAATTTGAACGTGTTGAGCTGGTGGGCGATTATATGGTAGCGCACAGTCTGCCGCAGGTTGGCCGGCTGATAAAAAATATGGAGGAAAACAATGACTGATTTGCAAAATGGGCGGCGGCAAACCTTAAAGGCCGCTTTGGTACAGTTTGATATTCATCCCGGTGAGGTAAGACTAAACGAGGCTACTGCCGAACGTCTGCTGATAAAAAGCGCCGAGCTGGGTGCCGAAATGGCGGTGCTGCCGGAGCTTTGGAACATTGGCTACGATTTGCCGCATCTGGCGGATCTGGCGCAGGATATGCAGGGTACCAGTGCCCGTTTGCTGGCACGTTTGGCTAAAGAATATAAGATGTATATTTTTGGCGGCACCATAGCCGAAAAACGCGGCGGTAAGTATTACAACACAGCGCTGGTGTATAACGATAAAGGCGAGCTTATAAAAAAATACCGCAAAATACATTTGTTCCCCAATGGTTTGGCCGAAGATAAATATTTTGAGCCGGGCGATGAATGGGGTCTGGTGGATACCCCCTGGGGGCGCTTTGGTCTGGCGGTTTGCTACGATTTGCGTTTTCAGGCTACTATGCAGAATTTGGCGCTGCGCGGTGCCGAAACCTTTGTGATATCGGCGCAATGGCCCACTGTGCGTGCCGACCACTGGTATTTGCTTTCTCAGGCACGGGCTATAGAAAATCAGGCGTTTGTGCTGGCCTGCAATCGTACCGGCCACGATCAGTTGGGTAAATATCCGGGGTGTTCGGTGGCGGTAGATGCTTTGGGCAAGGTGCTTTGCGGCGGCCCCGAGGCTAAAGAACCCGGTGTGTTGCTGGCCGAACTGGATTACAGCCGTATGGGCAAAATTCGCTCGTCTATACCGGTGTATGATGATAGGAAGTTGATATTAGACGAGATTGATGACAGCATCCTATAAAGCGGAAGTCCAATAGCACCCCATCTGCTGTGTCATATAATTTTTCGCTTGTCGGCGTACTATAAGTACGCCTCCGGCGATTTGTCCCCAGAAGGGACAACTGCACACCATCTGCTGTGTCGTGCTTGCATTTTTCTTGCGACGCGCACTATCAGTGCAGCTTGCTCGATAAAATACAATCACTCCTTGCATCTGGCGCACATTTGCCCTTCCGGTATTCTGACCGAGGTATCTGTACCATTCTTGCAATTCCTTGATTTTAGGTGATTAACCCTTTGCTAAAAAGCCGCGCCGCAGGGCGTATATAGGGCGGTGGGTGGGAATAGATAAACGCTTATCCGGCCTTGATTGAGTTTGCCGGTACGTGGGGCACACACCCTAAATTTGCCAAACCTGCTTGACAAACCGCCCAACACCTGCTATATTATTTATAGATAGAACACCGCAACCTTTAGTATACCTTATGGGTATGCTATTTTTTTATGGTATGCGGCCCAAAATGGGTAATTTACAAGGCAAGGGGTGCGCTTATGGCAAACGATATTGAAACCCGCGTTTTTAAACTGGCTGAACCTTTGTGTGCCGAGCTTTCGGCGGAGCTGGTGGCGGTAGAATGGCAAAAATGCGGCAAAACCTGGCGTTTGGCGCTGTATATTGATGCCGAGGGCGGCGTTGGGCACGAGCTTTGTGCTGATGTCAGCCGGGCAGTAAGTGATGCGCTGGATACGCTTGATTTTATTGAACCGGCCTACAATTTAGAGGTAAGCTCACCCGGGCTGGAACGTCCGTTGCTAAAGCCGGCAGATTTTCAGCGGTTTGCCGGGCAACCGGCGGCTATACGCCTGTTTGCGGCCAGGGGCGGCAAAAAAGAATTTACCGGCACTTTGCAGGGCTACGCGGCGGCCGAAGGTGTTAAGCTTTTGTGCGATACCGGCGAAGAAATGGTTTTTCCTCCGGCTGATATTGCCAAGGCGCATTTGGTTTTTAAGTTTTAAGATTAGCATTATTGAAAATTTTTAGGGGTGACACAATGGCAGAGGAATTTGTCAACAAGGAGTTTTTAGACGCTTTGGCCGAGCTGGAGCGCACCAAGGGCATTAAAATGGATATCTTGATTGAAGCATTAGAGGATGCTTTGATATCTGCTTACAAAAAGAACTACGGTTCTTCTCAAAATGTGCGGGTAGAAATTAACCGCGATACCGGCGAAATTCACGTTTATTACCGCAAAGAAGTTGTTGCCGAGGTAGAAAACGATAAGGTGGAAATGTCGCTGGAAGAAGCCAGAATGTATGATCCGGAATTTGAAGTCGGTGATATGTTTGAATCGGAAGTAACACCGCGATCTTTTGGCCGCATTGCTGCACAAACCGCCAAGCAGGTTATTGTGCAGCGTATCCGAGAAGCCGAACGCAACGTTATTTATGATGCCTATGCCAAAGCGCAGGGCGAAATTGTTAAGGGTACCATTGTGCGTATCGAAGGCCGCAACGTTATTGTGGATATCGGCAAAACGGAATCGGTGCTGTTGCCGTCTGACCAGATACCGGGCGAACGCTATATTATCGGTGAGCCTATACGTGTTTATGTTGAAGAAGTTTCTAAGGGCACCCGCGGCACCCGCATTATGATCAGCCGTACTCAGCCCGGCTTTTTAAGCCGCCTGTTAGAACAGGAAGTACCGGAGATTTTTGACGGCGTGGTAGAAATTAAGGCCGTTGTGCGTGACCCCGGCAGCCGTGCTAAAATTGCCGTTGTCAGCCACGACCCTGACGTTGATGCTGTTGGCGCCTGCGTTGGTTCTCGCGGTATGCGTGTACAAAATATTGTTGAAGAACTTTCGGGCGAAAAGCTGGAAATTGTAGAATGGGCCGAGGATTTGGCGGTATTTATCCGCAACGCCATAAGCCCGGCCAAGGCGCTTAATGTAACTGTAGATGAAGAAAACCGCAGTGCGCGTGTGTTGGTGGCCGACAATCAGTTGTCGCTGGCTATTGGCCGCAGTGGTCAAAATGCACGCCTGGCAGTGCGTCTTACCAACTGCAAAATAGATATTAAGAGTGAATCTCAGATGGCAGTTATGGCTGCTGCCCAGGAAGAAGAAATTTTTGCCGGAGAATAAGGCCGGCTTTACAGAGGTGATGGCGGTTGACGGAACGAGTAAAATTGCAGCGCACCTGCATTGCGTGCCGGCAGGGCTTTAATAAGCACGAGCTTAACCGCATTGTGCGCACGCCAAACGGTGAGGTTAAGCTGGATGATACCGGGCGGCTTAATGGGCGCGGTGCATATATCTGCCGAGATGCTGCCTGCCTTAAAAAGGCACTTAAAACCCGCGCTTTAGAAAGAGCGCTGAAGATAACGCTTAGTGAGGAAGTTAAAAATGAACTGCTGCAAAAATACGGCGAAGCCTGATGAGCTTAAGCTGCTTAAAGCGCAGCAGGGCATTTACAGCCTGTTGGGCTTTTGCCAAAGGGCCGGGCGGCTTATAAGCGGCGGCGATGCTGTAATAAAGGCTTTGGCTGCCGGGCAGGTGCGCCTGCTGTTGGTAGCAGATGACCTGAGTGAAAATTCGCAGAAGAAGCTGCGTTTGGCTGTGGCGCAATCAGATAAAAAAACGCTGGCGTCTCTAAAAGTCTGGCGTTTTGGCACCAAGGCAGATTTGGCGATGGCTGCCGGTAAGCCGCCGCGCGGTGTTTGGGCGGTGTGTGATGATAATTTTGCCGCCGGTATGGCCCAAAAGCTTGCTGTTGTGGCAACCGCTGGGCTGGCTGTGCCGCTTGATGCTGAGCTTAAAGCTAAAAAGTAAGCATTTATATAAAATTATTTAATTTGGTAAAAATATTGTAAAATTTAAAATACAGGGGATCGGTTTGGTTTTAGACGGTTACTAAAGGAGTTGTTTTGATTGGGAAAAGTAAAAATATATGAGTTGGCAAAAGAGTTGAATACAGAAAGCAAGCGTGTGGTAGAATTTTTGCAGCAGCAGGGTTTTGCGGTAAAAAGCCATATGAGTGTTTTGGACGAGGCCGGAGAAGCTGCCGTGCGTCGTCAGTTTGGCGCGCCCAAGGCTAACCAGCCGGCAGTTAAGCGCATTAAAAAAGAAGATGTTGCCCAGGACAGCGGTTTTCATCCGGTGGTAAAGCGCATTAAAAAAGAGGTTGTAGAGGCCGAACGCGCCCTGCACGAAGCTGCCGAGGGTGCCGAAAAACAGCCCGCTGAGGTTGTTGCCCCTGCGCCTGCCGTGGCAGAAAAGCCCGCAGAGGTTAAGGCAGAAAAACCTGCCGAAAAGGCTGCGCCTGTGGCTGCCCCCGTTGCGCCCAAGGAAGAAAAACCGGTTGCTGCCGCACCGGCAGAAGCGGCAAAAACGCCGGAGCCTGCACGCTCCCAATCCGAGCAGACAACGGTGAAAAAGACCGAAGAAGCTGTTAAAGAAGAGGCTGTTAAAATGGAAGTAAAACCGCAACCGGCTAAGGTTGAACGCGTAGAGCGCGAAAAACAGAATGACCAGCCGCGTGATAACCGCAACAACCAGAACCGTGATAACCGCGACAACCGTAACGGCCAAAACCGTGATAACCGCGATAACCGCAACGGCCAAAACCGTGATAACCGCGACAACCGTAACGGCCAAAACCGCGATAACCGCGACAACCGTAACGGCCAAAACCG
>CAZMTO010000005.1:5517-8461 GCA_964569265.1 uncultured Peptococcaceae bacterium
ACAACCGTAACGGCCAAAACCGCGATAACCGCGACAACCGTAACGGCCAAAACCGCGATAACCGCGAAAACCGCAACGGCCAGAACCGCGATAACCGCGATAACCGTAACAACCAGAACCGCGACAATCGTGATAACCGCAACAACGGCTATCAGAGCCGCCCGGCAGCACCCGAAGTGGTTTATACGCCCCCGGCAGCGCTGACCAAGCCCGACAGCCGTCGTCCCGATAAAAAGAAAAAGGATCAGCGTGACCAGCGCTTTAACGATAATTTTGGCCGTATGGATAAAACAAGCAACAAAAACCGTCCGCGTAACAAGTATAAAGAGCAAAAGCGCCAAAAGGTAGAAATTGCACCGGCAACGCCTAAAAAGGTAGTTATCGGCGAAACCATTATTTTGTCGGAGCTGGCAAAGAGTATGCACAAAACCGCCAGCGAGCTGATTAAAAAGCTGTTTGAAATGGGCATTATGGCTACCATTAACCAAAGCTTAGACAGTGATACCGCAATTTTGCTGGCCGATGAATTTGGCGTAGAAATTGAAGTTAAGCAGGAAAAAATTGTGGAGATTTTGGAGGATGACATTGATAACCCGCGCGATTTGAAGGAACGCCCGGCGGTTGTTACTGTTATGGGCCACGTTGACCACGGTAAAACCAGCTTGCTTGATGCTATACGCAACACCCGTGTTACCACCACCGAGGCCGGCGGTATTACCCAGCATATCGGTGCTTATCAGGTAGAAATTTCGGGTAAAAAGATAACCTTTTTGGATACCCCCGGCCACGAAGCATTTACCGCTATGCGTGCGCGCGGTGCCCAGGTTACCGATATTGTAATTTTGGTGGTTGCTGCCGATGACGGTATTATGCCGCAGACGGTAGAGGCTATTAACCACGCCAAGGCTGCCGAAGTACCGATTATTGTGGCTATTAACAAGATTGATAAGCCCGGCGCCAATATAGACAAAGTTAAACAGCAGTTGATGGAATACGAGCTGGTTGGTGAAGAATACGGCGGCGATACCATTATGGTGCCGGTATCTGCCAAGCAGAATATGGGTATAGAAAACCTGCTGGAGATGGTGCTGCTGGTGGCCGAGGTTGCCGAGCTTAAGGCTAACCCCAAACGCCAGGCACGCGGTACTATTATAGAAGCCAAGCTGGATAAAAACCGCGGCCCTGTGGCTACCCTGCTGGTACAAAAGGGTACCTTAAAAATAGGTGAAACCATTGTGGCGGGCAGTGTGTTCGGTAAGGTGCGCGCCATGAACGATGATGTGGGCAAAACCATCCACGCTGCCGGGCCTTCTCAGCCGGTGGAAATTTTGGGCTTTGCCGAAGTGCCGGAGGCCGGCGAGACCTTTATTGCCATTAAAGATGAGCGTGACGCCCGTTATGCCGCGCAAATTCAGGCTATTAAAAAGCGTGAAGAAGAAATGCGCAAGTCGGCCAAGGTATCGTTGGATGATTTGTTCGCCAAAATATCCGAGGGCGATATTAAAGAGCTTAACATCATCATCAAGGCCGACGTTCGCGGTTCGGTAGAAGCTATCAGTCAGTCGCTGGAAAAACTTTCGACCGACGAAGTAAAGGTACGTATTATCCACGTGGGTGTAGGTGCCATCAACGAATCTGACGTTACCCTGGCTGATGCCAGCAATGCCATTATTATCGGCTTTAATGTGCGCCCCAACACGCAGACCAGAAAGGCTGCCGAACTGGCTATGGTAGATATGCGCCTGTACAGCGTTATTTACGATGCTATTGAAGATGTTAAAAAGGCTATGCTGGGCCTGTTAGAGCCTGAGTATAAGGAAACCTGGCTTGGTCAGGTAGAGGTTAGAAGCACCTTCCGCGTGCCCAAAGTCGGTTTGGTTGCCGGCGGCTATGTGTTAGAGGGTAAAATTACCCGTAACTCTGAGGTACGCATTATCCGCGACGGCATAATCATCTTCCAGGGCAAGCTGGCATCCTTAAAACGCTTTAAAGATGACGTTAAAGAGGTTATGCAGGGCTTTGAATGTGGCATTGGCATTGAAAATTATAACGACCTTAAAGAAGGCGACATTATTGAAGCCTTTGTTATGGAAGAAACATTGCGCGAAGAGCTGTAAGCGGCTCGGATACAGTATAAGTGAGACCCCTTGGCAGCAAACTACTAAGGGGTTTTGCTGTAAAATAACAGGAGGACATTATGGCACAATATCGTAATCGGCGTTTGGCCGAAGAACTGAAAAAAGAAATCGCCGATATTATCAGGCATATGAAGGACCCTCGTCTGCAAATGGCATCGGTGCTGGCGGTGCAGGTAGATAACGAGCTTGACCGCGCCAAGGTTTATGTAAGCCATTTTACCAAAGACGAGCAGGACGAAACCATTGCCGCCCTTAAAAAAGCGGCGGGCTATATTCGCAGCGAACTGGCCAAGCGCCTAAAAACGCGCACTGTGCCGGAGCTGGTGTTTGTGGATGATCACAGCATTGAGGCCGGCTTTAAAATTACCGAAATGCTGGAAGAATATGAGCGCGAACGCACTGCTGCCGGCCGGCCGGTGGTTACCCCGCCGGAGGATGAATTGCTATGAGTGGGTTTGCGGACTATGATTTTGCCCCGGCGGTAAAGCTGCTTAATGCCGCCGATAAAATTCTGTTGGCCGGGCATATATCTCCGGACGGTGATACCGTGGGCAGCACGCTGGCCCTGTGGCATATTTTGCGCAAGCTGGGCAAACAGCCGCAGGTGGTTTTTCAGGATGATATACCGCAGTATTTGCGTTTTTTGCCGGGTATTGACGAAATTAAAAAGCCTGACGAGCTGCATGATACACCCGATTTGCTGGTGCTGGTGGATTGCGCAGCCCTAAGCCGTACCGGCAATGGCTGGTTTGAAGCCTACCTTGGCACTGCTCCTCTGCTGATACTGGATCATCATGCGCTGCGTG
>CAZMTO010000005.1:8471-54689 GCA_964569265.1 uncultured Peptococcaceae bacterium
ATGATATACCGGCAACCTCGCTTATAGACCCTAAGCTGGCGGCCACTGCCGAGCTGGTGTATTGGCTGGCCGAGGCGCTGGGTGTGGAGCCTGACCTTGACATTGCCCGCTGCATTTACACGGCCATAAACACCGATACCGGCGGCTTCAGGTTTACCAACACACGGGTGCATACCTTTGAAATTGCCGCTAAGCTGCGGGCGGTTGGTGTCAGCTTAGAAGAAATGCGCATACAGTTGTTTGAATCCCGCAGCCTGCCCAACCTTAAAATGATGGGTGTGGCTATGGTAAATATGCAGCAAAGTGCCGATAAAAAGCTGGTATGGACGGCGATGGATAAGCAGACTAAGGAACAGCTTGGCGCTTTGCCCGGCGATACCGACAGCATTGCCGGCCAGACGATGATGGTGGAGGGCGTTAAGGTAGGTGTATTTTTTGACCAGCGTACCAATGCCGACGGTGAGGACGTGGTAAAAATATCCTTCCGCGGGCGCAACGGCTATAATGTGGGTGCCCTGGCGGCGCAGTTTGGCGGCGGCGGCCATATGGCGGCCAGTGGCTGCACGGTGCCGGGCACGGTGGCCGATGTTATGCCGCAGGTGCTGGCTATGGCCGAACAGTTGATAATTGATACGGAACAACAGGAGATTTAATATGACGGAAAATGTAGCCGGTTTTTTAAATATTTATAAGCCGCAGGACTTTACATCGCACGATGTGGTGGCGGTTTTAAGGCGGCATTTGCCAAAGAAAACCAAGGTTGGCCATACCGGCACGTTAGACCCCCAGGCCACCGGTGTGCTGCCCATATGTATCGGCAAGGCTACCCGGCTGGCGGAATATTTTAAGCCGCTTAGCAAGGTATATTTGGCGGAGCTTACATTGGGCGCCGCTACCGATACCTATGATGTGTGGGGCAAGGTGGTGGCCACTGCCGATAAAGATCGCCTGGCTGCCGTTACACAAAACGATGTTAACGCTGTGCTGCCGCAGTTTATCGGCCATATACAGCAGGTGCCGCCTATGATGAGCGCTGTAAAAATAAACGGCCAAAAGCTGTATAAGCTGGCGCATAAGGGCATAGAAATAGAACGGCCTTCTCGCAGTGTGCAGATAATGGCTATAGAGGTGGTGGCTATGGAGCTGCCGCGGGTGCAGCTAAAGATAACCTGTTCCGGCGGCACCTATGTACGCAGCCTGTGCCATGATATTGGTGAGAAACTGGGCGTTTTCGGTTATATGTCGGCGCTGGAAAGGCAGGCGGTGGGTGACTTTACCTGTGATAATGCCGTGCCGCTGCGGGTGGCCGAACAAATGCTGACAGACGGTGATTTTTCGGCAATGCTGCCGTTAGATACCGCTATAGGCCATTTGCCGCGGGTAGACTTGCAGGACGAACGTGATTATGACCATATTATACACGGGCGAGAGGTTGTGCTGGGGCTTTCGGAGCCGGAGGCAACAGCGGTGAGCGTGTATTATCAGGGGCGGCTGCTGGGTATTGGTGAAACCCGCTACGAGGCGCAGGGCTGTGCCTGTAACGAAATGCTGCTGCTTAAAATAGATAAGCTGCTGGCTGAAGCAGCTTTGTAAGGCGGTAATATATATGAAGATATTTGGTTCTGCTGATGAATTTAAGCCGTCAAGCGAATATTTGGCGGTGGCAATGGGCAATTTTGACGGTTTACATTTGGCGCACCGGGAATTGCTGGCAAGGGCTAAGGCGGGTGCCGACGAACACGGCGGTAAGCTGCTTATGCTGACATTTTGGCCGCATCCGATGAGCATAATCGGGGAGGGTGCGCCGCCACTGTTGTGCAGCCGCGAGGAAAAGCACCGGCTGGCGGCGGAGCTGGGCGTAGATTATTTGCTGGAGCTGTCCTTTAACCGTGACTTGGCTGCTTTGCGGCCGGAAGATTTTGTGCAGGATATTTTACACGACCGTTTGCGGGCCAATATGCTGGCGGTTGGCTTTAATTTTCACTTTGGGGCCAGGGGGATGGGCAATGCAGCGTCGCTGAAAAGCCTTGATAAGCTGTTTGATATGCAAACGCTGGTGCTGCCCTCTTACGAAATCGACGGTGAGCCGGTAAGCTCCAGCCATATACGCAGCCTGCTGGCCGCCGGGCAAATGCGGGCGGCTAACCGCTTGCTGGGGCGTTGCTTTGCGCTGTGCGGCCGGGTTATACACGGTAAGCAGCTTGGCAAAAAGCTGGGCTTTGCCACGGCTAATATGGCGGCGGTAAAGGGGCTTTGCCTGCCGGCTTACGGTGTTTATGCGGCTTGGGCAACAGTTGGCGGCAAACAGCACCCGGCGGTGGTAAATATTGGTGTGCAGCCAACGGTAGGTGATTTTGCCGCCCCTACGGTAGAAGCTCATTTGCTGGATGTAGAGGATATTGACATTTACGGAGCTGATATGCAGGTGCAATTTGTGGCCGAAATACGGCGCGAACAAAAGTTTGCCGGCTTAGACGAGCTGGCGGCGCAAATTGCTGCCGATAAACTGGCGGCACAAAAAATTCTTTTGTAAAAATTGCTTGCATTGCCGGGCTGTTTGTTGTATAATATTCTAAGTGACTTTTTAGTTACGCTACCACAGCGCGGATGTGGACACTCCGACCTTATCTGGGCTGTAGGCACATAAATTTATAAGGAGGTTTTTGCTATGCCGTTATCTACTGCTAAAAAAGCGGAAATTATTGCTAAGTTCCAGCAGCACGAAGGTGACACCGGTTCTCCGGAGGTTCAGGTTGCTCTGCTTACCCAGCGCATTTTGGACTTGACCGAGCATATGAAGCAGCACCCGAAGGATTTCCATTCTCGTCGCGGTTTGTTGCAGTTGGTTGGTCAGCGTCGTCGTTTCCTGGCTTACATCAAAGCTCAGGACTTTGACCGTTACCGCAAGATCGTTACCGAGCTTGGCCTGCGTCGCTAATCAAATTTATGTAAAAATTACCCTGCGTAATGAGCGCAGGGTTTTTTATTTGCAAAAATTTTTGTATACAAAATATGTATACAAAATGATAGATAATACATTTTGCATATTTTATGTATACAATAGTAAATTTTTGCCAAGCCTATTGACAAGCCTAAATTGTAAGCGTATAATTTAGCTATCTTTTGATATGGGCCTTTATAAAATGTATATCGGCTGTATATTGATGGATAAAATAGTATAAAAAGAAAAGGTGGTTGTTTTATGAAAAAGAAGTTTTTAAAGCTGCTGGCAGGTTCTATGGTAGCTGCAATGTCTTTGGTTGGCCTGGCCGGTTGCGGCGGCGGCGATACCCAGCAGGGTGATGTTAGTACCGACGCACAGGTATTTAACATTGGCTGCATTGGCCCGATGACCGGTGCTGCTTCCAGCTACGGCAATTCGGTTCGTCAGGGTGTAGAAACCGCTATTAACGAGATCAATGCTAACGGCGGCGTAAACGGTTATACCTTTAACCTGTTGGTTGCCGATGACCAGCACGATGCCGAAAAGGCTGTTAACGCTTACGGCAACCTGATGGATCAGGGTATGAACGCTCTGGTTGGCGCTGTAACCTCTGTTCCCTGTGTAGCTGTTACCGAAGTTTCCAAGGAAGACGGTTTGCTGCAAATCACTCCCTCCGGCTCTGCCGAAAAGTGCGCTCAGTATGATAACTGCTTCCGTATCTGCTTTACCGACCCTCAGCAGGGCCAGCATATGGCAGATTACATCTACGGCCAGGGCTTTACCAACTGCGCTGTAATGTATGATGTTTCCGACGCTTATTCCTCCGGTATTTACAATGCTTTTGTAGAAGCTTACACCGCTTTGGGCGGCACTGTAGCTGCTGCTGAATCTTTTGCTACCGGCGATGTAGACTTTAAGACTCAGTTGACCTCTATCAAGAACTCCGGCGCTGACGCTCTGTTCTTGCCCTTCTACTACACCGAGGTTGCTTATGTTGCTAACCAGAGTGTTGATGTAGGTTTGGATCTGCCCCTGTTTGGCTGCGATGGCTGGGACGGCGTTATTAAGCAGTTGGGCGGCGACACCTCTTTGGTAGAAGGTGCTGTATTCCTGACTCCCTTCTTTGCTGACGGCACTGATGAAGCTACCGTAAACTTTGTAACCCTGTACAAGGATGCTTACGGTGCTGTTCCGGATCAGTTTGCTGCTGACGGCTACGATGCAGTTTACGCTGTAGCTAAGGCTTTGGAAAAGGCCGGCACCACTGACAACGCTGCTCTGGTTGCTGCAATGCACGAAATTGAGCTGGCCGGCGTTACCGGTACCATGACTTGGGACGAAAACGGCGATGCTGACAAGGGCGCTATTCTGGCCAAGATTCAGAACGGTGCAGTTGTTCCTGCCGAATAAGCTTTTAACATCTAAGGGGGCTCTCGCAAGAGAGCCTCTTTTTAATTGGTGGCGCACAGTATGCCGCAGTTTTTTTTGCGTAAAAAAATAAATGCAAAAAATTTTGTATATTTTGGCGTCTAACTAAAAAAAACAATTGTCTTTAGCGGGTGGTTTGTGTTATAATATCTAAATAGTATGCAAAAGCCTATGCTAAAATGCCATAGCTTAGGTTTAATGAGGTGATTTATTTGGGATTTTTGGCACAAATGATAAACGGGCTTAGCCTGGGCAGTATTTATGCGCTGATAGCCCTTGGCTACACCATGGTTTACGGCATTTGTAAAATGCTGAACTTTGCACACGGTGATGTTATTATGGTGGGTGCTTATATGCTTTCTATTGCAATGGCAACCCTGCACCTGCCGCCTTTTGTTGCTATATTGGTAAGTATGGTGGTGTGCGCACTGCTCGGTGTTATTATTGAGCGTGTGGCCTACAAGCCTTTGCGTAACGCTTCGCCGCTGGCGGTTTTAATTACCGCTATTGGCGTAAGCTACTTTTTGCAAAGCCTGGCCCTGCTGCTGTTCGGCTCTAATCAGCGCAAGGTAGAGTCGGCTATTGATGTGTCTTCGGTGCAGTTTGGCGAGCTTACCATTGGCGGCAATGCCATAGTAACGCTGGTTGTTACTATTGTGTTGATGATTGGCTTAAACTGGTTTATTAACCATACTATGACGGGTAAGGCAATGCTGGCAGTGTCAGAGGATAAAGGTGCTGCCCAGTTGATGGGTGTAAACGTAAACCGCACCATTGCCGTAACCTTTTTAATCGGCTCGGCTTTGGCTGCCGTTGCCGGTGTGTTGTTTGTATCATCTTATGGCTTTGTTGGCCCCTACACCGGCCAAATGCCCGGCATTAAGGCATTTGTAGCGGCGGTTTTGGGCGGCATCGGTTCGGTGCCGGGTGCTATGCTGGGCGGTATATTGCTCGGCGTTATCGAAAGCCTTTCCAAAGCGTACATTTCTACTCAGTTGGCTGATGCTATTGTGTTCAGCGTGTTGATTATTGTGCTGCTGGTAAAGCCCACCGGTCTTTTGGGCAAAAAGAGAATGGAAAAGGTTTGATCAACAAAAGGCGGAGATTTTGCAATGAAAAAACTTTTAACAAAAAAGAATATGGCAGCCCTGCTGTTGATAATTGCCATTTATGTTGTGCTGGCTGCCTGCGACAGTATGGGTTTATTTAACCGACAAACCAAGGCACTGCTGGTACCTATCGGTATTAACGTAATGCTGGCGGTTTCGCTTAACCTTATGGTTGGCTTTTTGGGAGAATTATCGCTTGGCCACGCCGGTTTTATGTCGGTGGGCGCTTATGCCGGTTGTATGACAACTATTTACCTTGATATGCCGGTTTGGGCTGAATTTCCCATTGCTATGCTGGTAGGCGGTATTGTAGCCGGTATTTTCGGCTTAATTATCGGTATACCGGCGCTGCGTTTAAAGGGTGACTATTTGGCCATTGTTACTTTGGCCGCCGGTGAAATTATCCGTTCGGTGCTTAACAATTTGTCTATTGTGGGCGGCAGCGGCGGTTTAAACGGTATTCCGCGGTATTCTAACTACACCATAGTTTATGTTATGGCGGTTATCACCATTATTGTTATTGCCAACCTGGTAAAATCGCGCCATGGCCGTGCTATCTGCTCCATCCGCGATAACATTATTGCGTCGGAGGCTATGGGTATACCGGTGGTATATTACAAGCTGCTGGCGTTTGTGGTTGCGGCGTTTTTTGCCGGTATTGCCGGTGTGCTTTACGGCCATAATCTGGGTATTTTAAAGCCCAGCACCTTCGACTTTAACAAGTCTATTGAAATTTTGGTTATGGTAGTTATGGGCGGTATGGGCAACATACCGGGCAGTATTATTGCAGCTATTGTAATTACGGTGCTGCCCGAGCTGCTGCGTAGTCTGGCCGATTACCGTATGCTTATTTATGCAGTTGTACTTATTGCTATGATGCTGCTTAACAACAACGCCAAGTTTAATAATTTTAAGGCACAGCTTTTTAGCAAAAAGGCAGCTAAAAAGGGCGCAGCCCCGGCAAAGGAGGTCGAATAATATGGCCTTGCTGGAAGTTAAAAATTTAGGTATTTCCTTTGGCGGCCTGCGTGCCGTTGATAATTTTAATCTTACTATTGAAAAAGGCGAGCTGTATGGCCTTATTGGCCCCAACGGTGCCGGTAAAACCACGGTGTTTAACCTGCTTACCGGTGTGTATAAGCCCACTATGGGCACCTTTGCGCTGGACGGTGAAAATCTGGCCGGCAAAAGCACGCTGGAAATTGCTCATAAGGGCATTGCGCGTACCTTCCAGAATATTCGTCTGTTTAATAAAATGACGGTGCTGGACAATGTAAAGGTTGGTCTGCATAATCAGGTAAAATACGGCATTGGTGCCGGTATTTTCCGTTTGCCGGCATATTTTAAAGATGAAGCCTATTTAAACGAGCGCGCCAAAGAGCTGCTTAATGTGTTTGACCTTTATTCCGAAAAGGATTTTCTGGCATCTAACCTGCCGTATGGCAAGCAGCGCAAGTTAGAAATTGCCCGTGCTTTGGCTACCGACCCTAAGCTGCTGTTGCTGGATGAGCCTGCTGCCGGTATGAACCCCAATGAAACCGCCGAACTGATGGAAACCATACATTTTGTGCGTGAAGAATTTGGGATGACGGTTTTGCTGATTGAACACGATATGAAGCTGGTATCCGGTATTTGTGAGGAGCTTACGGTGCTTAACTTTGGTCAGGTGCTGGCGCAGGGCAAGCCTGCCGACGTGCTTAACGATAAAAAGGTTATTGTAGCTTATCTGGGCGAATAGGGGGTGGCTTGAATATGGCATTGCTTCAGGTAGAAGATTTACAGGTGTTTTACGGTGTTATTCAGGCCGTTAAGGGTATTTCGTTCGAGGTAAACAAAGGCGAAATCGTGGCGCTTATCGGTGCTAACGGTGCCGGCAAAACCACCATTTTGCATACAGTTACCGGCCTGGTGCCGGCAAAAAGCGGCAAAATTATGTATAATGATACCGATTTGTTAAAAACGCCGTCGCATAAAATTGTTTCTATGGGTATGGCTCACGTGCCGGAAGGCCGACGGATTTTTCAGGAGCTTACGGTGTACGAAAACCTGCAAATGGGCGCCTTTACGCGCCGCGATAAAGCAGAAATTGCCGAAACGCTGGCTATGGTTTACGAGCGTTTTCCGCGGTTGGAGGAACGTAAAAAGCAGGTGGCCGGTACGCTTTCGGGCGGCGAGCAGCAGATGCTGGCTATTGGCCGTGCGCTGATGAGCAAACCAGACATTATTTTGATGGACGAGCCTTCAATGGGCTTGTCACCGTTGTTTGTAAGCGAAATTTTTGATATTATTCAGGAGATTAACAAAGCGGGCACTACGGTGCTTATTGTAGAGCAGAACGCTAAAAAGGTGCTTTCTATTGCAGACCGCGCCTATGTTTTGGAAACCGGCAAGATCAAACTGTCGGGCAGAGCGGCTGATCTGCTTAATGATGATTCGGTTAAAAAGGCTTATTTGGGCGAATAATTGTCTGTTTTTGGCATATTATTTATAAGCTATACAGGGGAGTGATACATTATGAGCGAAACTACGCAGGGAAAATTTTGTATTACGATTGAACGCGGCTTTGGCAGCGGCGGCAAAACTGTTGGTGTAATTTTGGCCGAACGCCTTGGAGTAGAATATTACGACCGCGATTTAAGTCGGTTAAGCTCGGAGTTTAGCGGTATTGACGAACGTCTGTTTGTGCAGTTTGACCAAAATGTGCGCAGCCGGTTGTTTCGCAAATACAGCCCGGCAGATTTAAAGGCGGTGCTTTCTCCGGACGATGAAAAGTTTGTTTCCGATGATAACCTGTTCAGGTTGCAGGCCCGGGTTATCAGCGATTTGGCCGAACATGAAAACTGCATTATTATCGGCAGATGTTCGGGCTTTGTGCTAAAAGGTAAACCCAATTTGCTGAGCGTGTATGTTCATGCACCTATGGAAAATTGCGTGGCCAATGCACAGCAGCGTTACGGGTTTTCGGCAGATGAAGCCCGCAAGGTTATAACGCAGGCCGATGCCAACCGCCGCAGGTACTATAAATATTATACCGGCGGGCTGGATATGGAGGATGCCTGCAACTATGATTTGACCATAAATACGGCAGAAATTACCTTTGAACAGGCGGCTGATATGATAATGGCGGCTATGAAGATAAGGGGTATGCTTAAATAAAATAGCTTAGGCTTATAAAAGTGAGGCGAGCGGTGTGGAACAGCAGGTGATTTGCAGAGGCTGTCCGCGCCGCTGCTCTGTTTTGCGGCCCCAAAGCTGCCTGCCGGGCACGGCGGCGGGGGCCTGCCGCTGCGGTTTGTTGCCGGTGCTGGCCCGTGCGGCGGCACATTTTGGCGAAGAACCGTGCATTAGCGGTACGCGGGGCAGTGGGGCGGTGTTTTTTAGCGGGTGCGCTTTAAAGTGCGTTTTTTGTCAAAATATGCAAATAAGCCGCGGCTGCTTTGGCCGCGAGGTTAGTGTGTCCGACCTGCGTAAAATTTTTTTGCGCCTGATAGACGAGGGTGTGCATAACATAAATTTGGTAAACCCTACGCATTTTACGGCGGCTATAGCCCAAGCGCTGGACGAGCCTTTGCCTGTGCCGGTGGTGTATAACTGCGGTGGATATGAAAGTGTTGAGGCGCTGGCGCAGTTAGAAGGTAAGGTGCAGGTGTATCTGCCGGACTATAAGTATGCCGACCGCGAACCGGCTGCAAGGTATTCGGCGGCGGCAGATTACCCGACGGTGGCGGCAGCGGCGATAAAAGAGATGTATCGGCAAACGGGGCCTTATGTGCTTGACGGGCAGGGTATAATGCAGCGCGGTGTGCTTATACGCCATTTGGTGTTGCCGGGCAGTTGGGACAATACACGCCACGTGATAGACTGGCTGACCGAAAATTTTGCGCCCGGCGAGGTAATGTTCAGCCTGATGGGGCAGTATACGCCCTGCGGTGATTTGCAGCGTTGGCCGGAGCTGACCGAGCCGCTGTGTAATGCCGAATATGCCGATGCGGCGGCTTATTTGCTGGAGCGCGGTTGGCGGGACGGTTATTTGCAGGAGCCGGATGCCAGCGGCTGCGAGCATATACCGGCTTTTGATTTGACCGGGGTGCTGCCGTAAAATAATTGCTTAACAGGCAGAAGGTGGTGAGCCTTCTGCTTTTTTATGTGCAAAATATGCATTGGGCGTACAAAATTTTACAAATGGCTGGAAATTTGCGCCGTTAGGCATTATAATGATAGCATACGCATTTATGGGAGGGCGCTTTGATGGATACAACGCTGGATTTTGATCAGGAAAATTTTGATTTATACGAAGCCTTAAAGCAGATACAGCCGGCCGATGCGTTGGCGTATCAGGCGGCGTGCGACCACTGGAACAGCCTTGGTAAGCCGCTTTACAGCCTTGGCCTGTTAGAAAAAACCGTAAGCCGTATGGCGGCGGTAAAGGGTGATTGGCGCGTTACCGCCAACAAGCCCGGTTTGGTGATAATGTGTGCGGATAACGGCGTGGTGGCCGAAGGTGTAAGCCAGGTGGGGCAGGATGTTACGGCATCGGTTACCAAAAATTTTACCACCGGCGGCACCAGCGTGGCGGTTATGGCCAAACGTGCCGGTGTTACCCTGTATCCGGTGGATATTGGTGTAAATGCTAAGCTTGATTGCCCCGGGCTTTATAACTGCAAGGTGGCAATGGGTACCAAAAATATGGTGCAGCAGCCGGCAATGACCAAAGCCGAGGCCGAACGTGCTATCGGCGTGGGTATACAAATGGTTGCCAAATGTGTGCAGCAGGGCTGTGATATTTTGGCTACCGGTGAAATGGGTATTGGCAACACCACCACCAGCAGTGCGGTTTTGGCGGTGCTGCTTGACCAACCGGTGGAGCGGATGACAGGTAAAGGCTCTGGATTGACCAAAGCCGGTATGGAGCGCAAAAAAGCGGCCATAACCCGTGCCATACAGGTTAACAAGCCCAACCCGCAGGATCCGCTGGATGTTTTGGCTAAGGTGGGCGGTCTGGATATTGCCGGCCTGTGCGGTGTATTTTTGGGCGGGGCAATTTACCATGTGCCGGTGCTTATCGATGGTGTTATATCGGCAACGGCGGCATTGTTAGCCAAGCGCCTGTGCCCGGCAGCCGGTGATTATATGCTGGCCAGCCATTGTTCGTATGAACCGGCAGGGCAGCTTGTGTTGCAGGCCCTTGAGCTGCGCGCGCCCCTGCAAGCCGATATGTGTTTGGGCGAAGGTACCGGGGCGGTGGCCTTTTTGCCGGTTTTGCAGTTGGCGTTAACGGTTTATTATGAAATGGGCACCTATGCCGAAGCGAACATTGATAATTATATTGAACTGGAAGAAAAGGATTAAGCTATGTTGGCGTTAGTTTTGGGTGGTGCGGCCAGCGGTAAGTCGGAATTTGCCGAGCAGTTGGCTATGTGTATGGCGGCAGAGCGCTATTATATTGCCACTATGCAGGTTTATGATGCCGAAAGTGAGCGCCGGGTGCAGCGCCATAGGGCAATGCGGCGCGATAAAGGCTTTGCCACGGTAGAACGTACATTGGCCCTTGACGGTTTAAAAATAGCGCATACCAACGGTGTGGCGCTGTTAGAATGTGCATCAACGCTGGTGGGTAACGAACTGTGCCTGCCCGGCGGTGCTGGCGAGGCTACGGCCGAGGCAATTTTTGCCGGGGTGCAAAGCCTGTTGGCACAGGGGCTTAGTTTAGTGGTGGTGTCTAATGATGTTTTTGGCGAGGGTGGTGAGCATACGCCCGAAATGACTACTTATTTGCAGCATTTGGGGCGCTTAAACTGCCAAATTGCCGCCCTAGCTGATGTAGTTACAGAGGTGGTTTGCGGCTTGCCCGTGTATCATAAAGGGGCGGCGCTGGCGCAAAGCCTTTTGGAGAAGCAATAATGAATATATTACGCAGTATGCTGGCGGCGGTGGCGCTGTATTCTAAAGTGCCGGTGCCGCAGGTAGAATGGAACAAAAAAACCCTCGGTTATGCGCTGGCGTTTTTTCCGCTGGTGGGTTTGCTGGTAAGTGTTGGGCTGGTGGCGTGGTGCTGGCTGGCGGCAAAGCTGGCGTTTGGCAAGGTGCTGTTTGCTGCCGGGGCTACGCTGGTGCCGGTAATTATCACCGGGGGCATACACCTTGATGGCTGGTGTGACGTGTCGGATGCTTTATCATCGTGGCAAACCAGGGAACGCCGGTTGGAAATTTTAAAGGATTCTCACATTGGGGCGTTTGCGCTTATTTGCCTTACGTGCTATGTTTTGGCATATTTTGCCGTATGGACGGAAATTGAAGTAAATACCAAAAGTGTTATGTTTATGGCGGCGGTATACCCACTGTGCCGGGCAATATCCGGCTGGGGCATAGCCAACCTGCGCTGTGCCAAAACCAGCGGCTTGGTGGCCACCTTTGCCAACAATGCACATCGCCGCGGGGTTTCGGTGGTGCTGGTGCTGTGGTTGGCGGTAATTTCCCTGTTTTTGCTGGCGCAAGATGTTGTTTGGGCGGTTTGCGGTATGTTGGTGGCGGCAGCTTGCTTTGCTTATTACCGATACACGGCTTACAGCAAATTTGGCGGCATAAACGGCGATTTGGCCGGGTGGTTTTTACAGATATTGGAGCTTGGCTGGCTGATATTGCTGCTTGTTTTGCAAAAGCTGGCATTGTAAAATCGGTAAGTGTATATTTAAGGAGAATAACGATGATTTTGGTTATTGGCGGCACCGAACAGGGCAAGCGCAACTGGGCAATGCAGCAGTTTGGTTTGGCCGCAGATGATATTGCCGACGGAACTAAAATGCTGCTGACTCCCGGCGAGGCACCGGAGCTGGCAGGGTTTAAGGCGCTTTATGGGTTGCAGGCGCTGCTGGAGCAGGCAAGCTGCTGGCAGCCGGACGAGCAGGCGGCGCTGAAGGCGGCTTTGTTGGCATTGCCGCAGGATTTTGTGGTTATTTGTGATGAAGTTGGCCTGGGGCTGGTGCCGATAGACCAGGCCGGGCGCGAATACCGTGAGCTGGTGGGCCGGGTGTGCTGCGATATGGCGGCTAAGGCCGATGCTGTTTGGCGGGTTTTCTGCGGCCTTGGGCAGCAGCTTAAATAGGTAAATGCTATGACGGAGCTTATTTTGGTGCGCCACGGTGAAACTGCCGGTAACAAACGCAAAAATTATATTGGCCGCACCGACGAACCGCTTTCGGCGGAGGGGGCGGCACGCATAAGTGAGCTGGTGCGGCAGGGTGTGTATCCGGCGGCAGATATGCTGCTGGCAAGCCCTATGCTGCGTTGTCGGCAAACTGCGCAGCTTATATACCCACAGCTGGTGCCGCGGTTGATAGATGATTTGGTCGAATGTGACTTTGGTGAATTTGAAAATAAAAACTACCTTGATTTAGCAGAAAACGCGGCTTATCAGGCCTGGATAGATGCCGGTGGTCTAACGGCTTTTCCCGGTGGCGAGGGGCGTGCCGAATTTTGTGCGCGTGTTTGCCGTGGGTTTGTACAGGCTATGCGGCTGATACTGGCGGCCAAACCGGAGCGCGCGGTTATTGTGGCGCACGGCGGTACGGCCATGGCTGTTTTAAGCAGCTATACCAACGGCAGCTATTACGATTTTAT
This sequence comes from uncultured Peptococcaceae bacterium, assembly GCA_964569265.1. Lineage (GTDB taxonomy): Bacteria > Bacillota > Dehalobacteriia > UBA4068 > UBA4997 > Avidehalobacter. Next base: position 21,570 of record CAZMTO010000005.1, read on the forward strand.
GACACCCAACGGCGGCGGCTGGCGTTTAACTGTTGACGAGGAGCTTTGGCAGGCCGGGCGCTTACCTTTGCCTGTGCCGTTGTTTTAAGGATTTTTGCGCCCGATTTGGGGCATAGTAATACGGAGGACGATTTATGGAAACTGCTGTTACAACTGCTGTAACTGAAGTAAGCTTTTTGCAAAGCAAGCTGGAAACCGTAGGCGAAAAAATTGTTACGGCAGCGCTTATTTTTATTGTGGGGCTAATTGCTTACGAACTTGTGGTTATGCTGGTAAGCAAGTTTATTAACCGCACCCGGCTGGATAAAATAGTGGCCAACTATCTTATTATCTGCGTAAAGGCGCTGCTTATGATAACGTTGGTGGTAATTGTGCTTTCGGCGTTGGGGGTATCGGTAGTATCGCTGGTGGCGTTGTTGTCGGCAGCGGCAGCGGCGGTAGCTCTGGCTTTGCAAAACAGCCTTTCCAATCTGGCGGCCGGTATTTTAATTATCGTTAACAAACCCTTTGTAGCCGGTGATTTTATTGAATCGGCATCGGTAACCGGTGTGGTAGACGAAATTCATCTGTTTAATTGCCGTCTGCATACGCTGGACAATAAATTTGTGGTTATACCCAACAATACGCTTATCGGCGGGGTTATAGTCAATTATTCTTACGCCGATAAACGGCGCGTAGATTTAAAAGTGGCCATAAGCTATGCCGGTGATATTGATAAAACGCGGGCGGTGCTGCTTAAAATTGCCGAAGATACCCCGCTGGCTCTTGCTGACCCGGCGCCCTTTGTGGGTGTGGCATCGCACGGAGACAGTGCCGTGGTGCTGGACTATAGGGTTTGGTGCGCTACCGATAATTACTGGCCGACATTTTACTATTTGCAGGAAGAAGTTTTGCGGCGTTTTGCGGCAGAAAATATTGAAATACCTTACCCACAGCTTGATGTGCATTTTGATAAGCAGGAGGCTTAAATTTTGCAGTATGATGTGATAATTGTGGGCGGCGGCACAGCCGGGCTTACGGCGGCACTTTATGCCCTGCGCGGCGGTTTAAAGGTGCTGCTGTTAGAAGCTGCGGCACCCGGCGGACAGATTGTGCCCAGCCCCCATGTAGAAAATTACCCGGCTTTGGCCGGTGTGGCCGGTGCCGATTTTGCTCAGCGGCTGCTGGCGCAGGTAAAGGCGGCCGGTGGGGCAGCGTTTACCCTTAAATATCAGCAGGCGGTGGGGCTTAAAATTGCCGATGGCATAAAAACCGTGCAAACTGCCAAGGCGGAATATACTGCGCCGGCGCTTATTTGGGCGGCAGGTGTTACGCCCAAGCGGTTAAATATTCCCGGAGAAGAACAGCTTTTGGGGCGTGGGGTATCTTTTTGCGCTACCTGCGACGGGCCGCTGTATCGCCATAAAACAGTGGCGGTGGTGGGCGGCGGCAATACCGCGCTGGAAGAAGCCCTGTTTTTGGCGGATATTTGCGAACAGGTGCATTTGCTGCATCGCCGTGACACCTTTAGGGCCGAGCAGGCATTGGTGCGGCAGGTGCAGGCCAAAGCTAATATAAAGCTGTGGTTTGGCAGCAGTGTGGCCGCCATAAACGGCGCAAGCGGCAATTTGCTGCTGGCGGTAAATACCCCAGCCGGTGCAGTGGAGCTGCCGGTTGCAGGGTTGTTTTTGGCGGTTGGTAAGCAGCCGGAAAATTCTCTGCTGGCAGCTTACACGCCTTTAGATGCCGACGGTTATGTTACGGCTGCCGAAGATTGTCTTACGGCGGTGCCGGGCCTGTTTGCGGCAGGTGATTGCCGTGTAAAGCCGCTGCGGCAGTTGGTTACGGCGGCGGCAGACGGTGCTGTGGCGGCGGCTGCGGCGATAAATTATTTAAAATAAGCAGGGTGTGCCGCCGGGCACACCTATGCACACATATGTATACATACAGGAAGGACAGGAGATTTTTTATGACAGTGAACACTTTGCCCAACGTATATATTTTGGCCAGCGGCGGTACTATTGCCGGTCTGGCGGAATCACCGGTGGATTTTATGGGCTACACGGCCGGGGCAGCAGATATAAATGCCCTGATGAACAGCATACCGGAAATAAACGATTTGGCTAATGTGACCACCGAGGATTTTTGCGGCATTGGCAGTGAAAATGCTACGCCGGAGCTGTGGCTTAATTTGGCACGCCGCGCCGAAGATATATTGGCCGAGGCAGATGTTGACGGGTTGGTGGTAACATCGGGTACCGATACGCTGGAGGAGCTGGCTTACTTTTTAAACCTTACGTTAAATACACAAAAGCCGGTGGTGGTAGTGGGGGCAATGCGTCCGCTTTCGGCATATGGGGCAGACGGCCCGGTAAATTTGTATAATGCGGTGGCGGTGGCTGCATCTAAGGCGGCGGCGCAAAAGGGCGTGCTGGTGGTTATGAACGACACCATAATTTCGGCACGCGGCGTTTGCAAGCAGGATACATCACGTTTAAATACTATGGGCGGCGGCGATTTTGGCACACTTGGTTATGTTTTGGCCGGTAATGTGCGCTTTGTGTCGGCGCCCTGCCAGCGCCACACCTTTAACAGTAAAATACGGCTGGCGGATATTCACGATTTGCCGCCGGTAGATATTTTTTATATGTCTGCTGGGGCCGATGCCCGCCTGCTTAATGCTATGGCCGATATGGGTGCCAGCGGTGTGGTAGTGGCGGCCTTTGGTAACGGTACTTTTTCTGACGCGGTGGCCGACCGCCTGCGCGATATACAGGATATGGGCGTTACCTGCGTTATAACGTCGCGCTGCCAAACCGGCTATGCCCGCACTGTGCTGCCCGGTTTAATTGCCGGCGCCGATTTTTCACCGCAAAAGGCGCGCCTGCTGCTTATGCTGTGTCTGGCGGTAAATATGAACAGTGATGAGATAGAGGAAGCTTTTGTTACGTATTGATGCCCAAATTGCGGCATCTATGCCGAAAATATAAAAGGGGGCACCAAAATGGAAAATAATGCACTGGCCTTTGCCAAAGAGCCTTCTCTGTGGCGGCAGTTGGCGCATACCGAGCAGCCGCTGGTGCTGTACGGTATGGGTGACGGCGCCGACAAGCTGATAGCGCGGCTGGCGGCTATAGGGCGCAAGCCCGACGGTGTTTTTGCCAGCGATGAGTTTGTGCGCGGGCAAAGCTTTGCCGGGCATAAGGTGTTAACGCTGGCGCAGGCCGAACAGTGCTTTGGCGATATGTGCGTGCTGGTAAGCTTTGGCACCGAAGACCCGGCGGTTTTGGCGCGGATATACAGCATTGCGGCACGGCATAAAACCTTTGCGCCGCATTTGCCGCTTTTTGGCGATGCTTTGTTTGATGAAAATTTTGTGGCGGTACATAAAGACGAGCTTTTGGCGGTGGACGAGCTTTGGGCCGACGAAGCCTCTAAGGTGGTGTACCGCAGCTATTTGGCTTATATGTGGAGCGGAAATATAAGCAATTTGCAGGCTGTAGAATCCCCGCGCGAGGCGGCTTGGCGGCTGCTAAACCCGGGTGCCGACGAGGTGTTTTGGGATCTGGGTGCTTATGATGGTGATACGGTGGCCGATTTTATGCGCCTGGTAGATGGCCGCTACAGACAAATTGTGGCGGTGGAGCCGGACGAAAAAAACTGCAAAAAGCTAAGGGCGGCGCTGGCCGATATACCCCGTGCGCAGGCTTTGCCCTATGCGGTGTGGCATACAGGCGGCACGCTGGATTTTGCCGGTAAAGCTGGGAGAAATTCGGCGGTGGCAGAGGCGGCGGCTAAAAAAGTGCAAAGTGTGGCGGCTGTTACGCTGGACGATTTGCTGGCCGAAACCGGCTGCCCGCCAACGTTTATCAAGTTTGATGTAGAAGGTGCCGAGGAGGCGGCTTTGCACGGCGGTGCGGCCCTGCTGGCCAAATATCGCCCTAAGCTGGCATTATCGTGTTATCACCGTACCGAAGATATTTACCGCCTGCCGTTGCTGCTTAAACAGTTGGCACCGGCATACAGGCTGTATTTAAGGCATCACCCGTATGTGCCGGGCTGGGAAACGAATATTTATGCGTTTTGATAATTTGATAAAAAGGGGGAGCTTTGATGAGCCATACTGTAGATAAAAACCGCCCCAACTGGACGGATACCGAAAACGCCCTGCCGATGTATGCGGCAGAGCTGCTGCGTCAGGCGGAGCTGGCGGCACAAAATGCACACGCGCCGTATTCCAAGTTTAAGGTGGGGGCTGCCCTGCTGCTGGCCGACGGCACAATAAGCCGTGGCTGCAATGTAGAAAATGCTTCTTTTGGGGCTACGGTTTGCGCTGAACGTGTTGCCGTGTGGTCGGCAGTGGCGGCGGGCAAGTTGTCTGCCGATAAGCCGCCGGTTGCCTTGGCGGTGACGGCAATGCCCTGTGCTATGTGTTTGCAGGTTTTAAGCGAATTTGCCGGCGGTGATTTGCCCATATTTATACCGGCTGCACCTAATGATGACGATGTGTTTGTCGAACCGTCGTTTGCGGCCTACCGCCTGCACGATTTGCTGCCGCACCCCTTTGAGCTGGACTGAAGCTGCCGGCTTAATATATTTTAATATGTAAAAAACAAAAAAATGTAGTTGAGTATTACTGTGGTATATGGTACAATGTAGGCAACGGCACAGCCGCATATAAGGTGCCGCAAAATGTATTGTACAGTTGTGTAATATGCCCCGGCACAAACACTGGGGAGAACAAGGAGGATGCTTATGTTAAAAAAGAAGCTGCATTTATTGTCTTTTATGCTGTTGGCGGCAACAATGTTTTTGGCGTTTGCCTCGGTGGCTGCGGCAGCAACAACCTACGAGCTTACCCGTGTTGATTTGTACGAATATTCTAACCGGGTAGAGCGCGTGCGTATTTCGTCGGACGACATTAAGACCAATATGGAGCAGAGTGTTGAATGGCGGCGTGTGCTTATAACCCCGCGCATATCAAACGGCGAGGTTAGAATAAGCGGTGATAATGTAAAGCAAAACAGTGATGATGAATATTACGTTACCCTGGATGAAGGCGAAAGCACCAGCGTTACCATTGCCATTTACGATGACAACGATAAACGCCAAAAGCGCTATTATCTGGAGCTTACCCGCGGCGGCACGGGTTTGGAAAAGGTAGTTTTTACCGGTGATGATTACGAAAAAACCGTAACCAAAATTAAAACCACCAACGAACTGCTGATACCTATGAGCGAAACTGAGCTGCGCTTAAAAGCCTACCCGGAAAATGAAGATTATACGTTAGAGTGCAACGGCAGCACATCCAAGAAGAACACCTGGGATATTTCGGTACCTAAAAACAAAACCGTAACGGTAGAGCTGGTGCTGTATAACAGCGATGATGAAGAAGTTGCATCTTATGAATTTGAAATAAGCCGCAGTGCCGATGCGGAAAATTCCGGCACCACTTTGGAGCTGCTGGATAAGCTTAAAGTAAAAAGCACCGATGGCAAGGCTTATGATCTCTTCCCGGCCTTTAACAATGCCACTACCGAGTATTACGTATGCTTCCCGTCGGATGTTCGCAATGCGGTTATAATACCCACCCTTGGCAGTGATGCCGAATCGGTAAAGGTAAACAACAAAACCGTGCGCTCCGGCAATGAAAGCGGATCGCTTAGCGTTACCACCGGCGGCAGCACCTATACCGTGCGCGTTACCGATGAAGACGGCGATACCCACGATTATTCAATAACTTTGATAAGAGCTAACCGCAACAGCGGCAGTTCGGCCACTATTGAAAAGTTACGGGTAAAGCGCGGCACCACCAAGAGCGAAAGCAATATGAAGGAAATTGACCTTAGCCCGGAATTTGACGAATACACCGAGCATTATGATTTAACTGCCGGCACCGATTCGGCTTACTTCAGCTTCCGCGCACAGCTTTGTGACAGTGATTGTCTGGCGCTGTTTAGTGATGGCGATACCATTACGATGTTAGAGGATAACACCTATTCTTCGGCATTGCAGTTAGAGGCTGATGACACGGTAAAAATCCGTGTTTATAGCCCCAGCTACGAAAATTATACCGACTACAGCTTTGATGTAGAAGGCCGCAAGCTGGATTCTAACGCTTATCTGGATAAACTGGTGCTTTATGTAGACGGTGTGGCGGTTAACCTTAAACCTGCGTTTGATGACCGTACCTATGCCTATACCGCTACAGTCGGCAAAAATGCCGATGTATTTACCGTTACCCCCACTGCCGAAGAATCGACATCGACAATTACCGTTATGGGTGATGAGATAAAAAGCGGCAGAACGTCTGACGAATATTCCATAGGCAACAGCTTTACCAATGTGCCTGTTGTGGTAACTGCCGAAGACGGTACGTCTAACACCTACCGTTTAACAATTACACGTTCTGCCACGGCAGGCAGCACCGACAATACCAACAACAATAACAACACCGGTAATACCAATAACACCGGTAGTAACACCAACAAGGTGGTTATTGATGAAAACTTTAAGGTAGTTTTCCGTGTGGGTAACGTTACCTACATTGATAACGGCAAGAGCAAAAAGCTGGCTGCCGCGCCTTATATCACATCGAGCCGCGCCCAGGTGCCGCTGCGTGTGGTTGCCGAAGCCTTGGGGGCAGGTGTAAATTATAACCCCACGGCTAAGCAGATAACTATCAATGTGGGCACCGAACGTATTTATATGGATATCGGTAAAACCATTAAAGACTTTGATGTTGCGCCCGAAGTAAAGGCTGACACCACCTTTGTGCCCATCCGTTATGTCAGTGAAAAGCTTGGCTGCAAGTGTACCTACAACAATGCCAGCAAGGAAATTGTAATTACCGCACCCACTGACGATGATAAATAAAACCCAAACCTCCGCTGAAAAATTTTTGGCGGAGGTTTTTTTATACAGCAAAACCTATTGATTTACTATACAGTATTGTGGTAAAATTAATTAATTTGGATATCAGCTTTAAGCCTGTAGGTTTTGCGGATGTTTAAAGGTTGCAGTTTATTATTATGCGCTGTAGATGTAAATTTATAGATAGGAGTGAGTTTTTGTGCAGGAGCGTTATCTGATTTTGGAAAATGGCCGCGTGTTTAAGGGCAAACCCTTTGGCTACACGGCCGAGCTTTGCGGTGAATTGGTGTTTACCACCGGGATGGTAGGGTATTTGGAAACCCTTACCGACCCCAGCTATTACGGCCAAATCGTGGTGCAGACCTTTCCGCTTATCGGCAATTATGGCATTATACCGACAGATTTTGAAAGCAAACAGCCTCAGCTTAAAGCCTATGTGGTAAGAGAAGTTTGCGATGCACCGTCTAACTTTAGATCTGAGGGTGATTTGGACAGCTTTTTGCGCGATAACAAGGTGGTAGGCATTTGCGGTGTAGATACCCGCGCGCTTACACGTGTTATCCGTGAACACGGTGTTATGAACGCTTACATAAGTGACAGCCCCGAGGTTAGCGACGAGCTGCTGGCAAAAATCGCTGCTTATAAAGTAGAAAATTCTATCGGCAGTGTTACCCGCCACAACGAGCCGACGGTTGGCGAGGGCCGCCGTGTGGTGCTGTGGGATTTTGGTGCCAAGGCTAAAATTGCCGAAAACCTGCTGAAACGCGGCTGTATGGTTATAAATATGCCGGCAGAAAGTACCGCTGAAGAAATTTTGGCGCAAAACCCGGATGGCATTATGCTTTCTAACGGGCCTGGCGACCCTATGGATAATATGAGCATTGTGGCTGAGCTGCAAAAGGTGATGACTGCCGGCGTGCCGATTTTTGGCATTTGTATGGGGCATCAACTGTTGGCGCTGGCGCATGGTGCCAAAACCTGCAAGCTGCATTATGGCCACCGCGGCGCTAACCAGCCGGTTATAGATATTGAAACCGGTTATGTGTCGGTTACCAGCCAAAACCACGGCTATGCGGTGCTGGCCGATACCCTGCCCGACTGTGCCAAGCAGCGCTACATAAACGCCAACGACGGCACCTGCGAGGGTATTGATTATTTGGACAAGCCGGCGTTTTCGGTGCAGTTTCATCCCGAAGCTGCCAGCGGCCCGCTGGATACCGGCTTTTTGTTTGACAGATTTATGAACCTGATGGATGAGCATAAGCAGGCAAAGGAGGAAAACTAAAATGCCGTTAAATCCCGGAATTAAAAAGGTTATGGTTATTGGCAGCGGCCCCATTGTTATTGGCCAGGCTGCCGAATTTGACTACGCCGGCACCCAGGCCTGCCGTGCTTTAAAGCAGGACGGACTGGAGGTGGTGCTGGTAAATTCTAACCCGGCTACCATTATGACCGACAGCGCCATGGCGGACAAAATTTATATTGAACCGCTGACCCTGCCGGTGCTGCGCCGTATTATAGAAACCGAAAAGCCGGACAGTATTTTGTCTACCCTGGGTGGGCAAACCGGCCTTACACTTTCTATGCAGTTGGCTAAAGAGGGCTTTTTGGAAAAGCACAATGTGCGCCTGTTGGGTGCGCGCCCCGATACCATTGAGCGTGCCGAAGACAGACAACTGTTTAAAGAAGCTATGGAAAAAATCGGCCAGCCGTGTATCCCGTCGGATATTGTAAACACGGTAGATGATGCTGTGGTGTTGGCCGAAAAGCTTGGCTACCCGGTTATTGTGCGCCCGGCCTTTACCTTGGGCGGCAGCGGCGGCGGCATTGTTAATAACGAAGAAGAACTGCGCGAAATTGCCGATAACGGCTTGCGTTTGTCGCCTATACATCAGATTTTGCTGGAAAAATCGGTGGCCGGCTGGAAGGAAATTGAGTTTGAGGTTATGCGCGACAGCGCCGGTAATAACATTACCATTTGTTCTATGGAAAACCTTGACCCGGTTGGCGTACACACCGGCGATTCTATCGTAATTGCCCCGGCAGTAACATTGTCGGATAAAGAATACCAGATGCTGCGTACTGCGGCGCTGGATATTATTAACGAGCTTAAAGTAGAGGGCGGCTGCAACTGTCAGTTTGCGCTTAATCCCAACAGCTTTGAATACGCCGTTATTGAGGTTAACCCCCGTGTATCCCGTTCGTCGGCGCTGGCATCTAAGGCAACGGGTTACCCCATTGCCAAGGTTGCTACCAAAATTGCTATCGGCTACACCCTCAGCGAAATTAAAAACGCTGTTACCGGCAAAACTGCGGCGGCGTTCGAACCTTCTATCGACTATGTTGTAGTAAAATTCCCCAAGTGGCCGTTTGATAAATTTGTTTATGCCAAGCGTGATTTAGGCACCCAGATGAAGGCCACCGGCGAGGTTATGGCCATTGGCACTGGCTTTGAACAGGCTTTGATGAAGGCTGTACGCGGTGCGGAAATCGGTCTTGCCGACCTTAATGCTCACCGCCAGATGGAAATGAGCGACGAAGAAATTAAGGCGGCCCTGCATCATTGCACTGACGAGCGCCTGTTTGTGGTTTATCAGGCTATTAAACGCGGTGTGCCCCTGCAGGAAATCAATGATATTACCAAAATTGATATGTGGTTTTTAAGCAAGCTGCAAAATATTGCCAATATGGAGGCCAGCCTGCGCGAGGGCTTTGATGATGAAAAATATCTGGCGGCCAAGCGTTTGGGCTTCCCGGACAAGGTTATTACCAAGCTTTCCGGGCAGCAGGTAACCAACCCGCGCCGCGCTGTTTATAAAATGGTTGACACCTGCGCTGCCGAATTTGCTGCCGAAACACCGTACTTCTATTCTACCTATGATGAAGAAAACGAAGCCGAAGAATTTTTGAACGAGCGAAAAGTGCCGCGGCCGACTATTATGGTACTGGGCAGCGGGCCTATACGTATCGGTCAGGGCATAGAATTTGACTATGCATCGGTACACTGTGTATGGGCACTGCAAAAAGCCGGATACGAGGTTGTTATCGTAAATAATAACCCCGAAACTGTTTCGACTGACTTTGATACCGCCGACCGTTTGTACTTTGAGCCTTTGACCGAGGAAGATGTATCTAACATTATTGCTACCGAACAGCCCTTTGGCGTGGTGGTGGCTTTTGGCGGCCAAACGGCTATTAAGCTTACTAACTTTTTGGATAAAAACGGCATCCGCATTTTGGGTACATCGGCCGACAGCATTGACCGTGCCGAGGACAGAGGCCGTTTTGATGAGCTGCTGACCAAGCTGAACATTGAACGCCCCAAGGGCGAAACCGTGCGCACCACCGAAGAAGCTTTGGCGGCGGCGGCAGATGTAGGCTACCCGGTGTTAATGCGTCCTTCTTATGTGTTGGGCGGCCAAAATATGATTATTGCCTTTAATGATGACGATATTAAAGAGTATATGGCCATTATTTTGGAGCAAAACGCCAATAATCTGGTGCTTATTGATAAATATTTGCAGGGTATAGAGCTGGAGATTGACGCTATATGCGACGGCGAGGATATTCTTATCCCCGGCATTATGGAGCATATTGAACGCGCCGGTGTACACTCCGGTGACTCGATTGCCGTATACCCCACCTTTAATATTAACGACGATATGGTGCAAACCATTGTAGAAACTACCCGCAAGCTGGCAGTAGAGCTGGAAACCCGCGGTCTGGTAAATATTCAGTACCTGATAAAGGATAACCGCCTGTATGTTATCGAGGTTAACCCGCGTTCGTCGCGTACTATCCCGTATCTTTCCAAGGTTACCGGTGTGCCGATGGTAGATTTGGCAACCCGTGCTATGCTGGGCGATAAGCTGGCCGATATGGGCTATGGCACCGGGCTGTATCCTACGCCTATTTACTGCGCGGTAAAGGTGCCGGTGTTCAGCTTTGAAAAGCTGCTGAACGTAGATAACCAGCTTGGGCCGGAAATGAAGAGTACCGGTGAGGTTTTGGGCCTTGGGCTTAGCTTTGAAGAAGCTATCTACAAGGGGCTGGTGGCTGCCGGTTATAATCTGGACAAGCGCGGCGGCCTGTTTGTTACGGTAAACGACCGTGATAAGGCGGAAATTGTACATATTGTTAAAAAGTTTGCCGATATGGGCTTTGATATTTATGCTACCGGCGGTACGCAAAAGGTGCTGGCCGATGCCGGTATCAGCTCACAGTTTGTTGAAAAAATTCATCAGGGTGAAAACAATGCGCTTAAACTGATGGAGGAGGGCAAAATAAGCTTTGTTATCTCTACATCGGCTAAAGGCCGCAACCCCAACAAAGACAGTGTTATTACCCGCCGCAAGGCTGTAGAACGCGGTATACCCTGCCTTACAGCCATTGATACTGCCAACGTTTTGGCCGACAGCCTGCAAAGCCTGTATACGCAGGACAGTGTTGGTCTGGTAGATATTAACAACCTGCGCCGCGAGCCGGAAAAGCTGCAATTTACCAAAATGCAAAGCTGCGGCAACGACTACATCTACTTTAACTGCCTGGAGCAGCACGTTGATAACCCTGCCGGTTTGGCAGTGCGCCTGTGCAACCGTCATAACGGTGTGGGCGGCGACGGTGTAGTGGTTATCTATCCTTCGGAAGTGGCCGACGTTTATGTAAAGGTTTATAACGTAGACGGTTCTAACGGCGGCATTGGCGGCAACGCTATACGCTGTGTGGGCAAATACCTGTATGACCACGGTATTGTACAAAAGGACGATATTGCTATAGAAACCGATTTTGGTGTAAAAGAGCTTAAGCTTATTAAGCGCAACGGCCGGGTTTGGGGCGCGGCGGTAGATATGGGCAAGCCGAGCCTGGAGCCTGCCAGCCTGCCGATGCTTGCCGACGGCGACAGCTTTATTAACCGGCCGATAACCGTGCAGGGCGTAGAATATATGGCTACCTGTCTTTCGGTAGGCAACCCGCATATGGTTATCTTCTGTGATAATCCGGAGCAGGTGCCGCTGGAAAAAATCGGGCATTATTTTGAACATCACGAGTGGTTCCCGGAGCGCGTAAATGTAGAATTTGTACGTGTGTTTGACAAAAATATTTTGGAAATGCGCGTTTGGGAACGCGGCAACGGTTATACCTATGCCTGCGGTACGGGGTCTTGTGCGGCAGTGGTAGCGGCGGTGCTTAACGGCTACTGCGCCAAAGGAGAAGATATTACCGTTAAGCAGTTGGGCGGCGATCTTATAATAAGCTACGACGGTGAAAAAATAACCATGACGGGCAGTGCCGAAAAGCTGTTTACCGGTGAGGTTGAGATCTAAAATTATCAGGCAAAATTTGGTAAAAGCCGGGAGATTATTGTTAAAACTTCCGGCTTTTACTTATAATTGCAAATATTGCGTTTGTGTAATTTTTGCGCCGATGATAAAATATGTATAGATGTTAAAGCAAGGCCGCCAGGGGTGGGCGGTTTATTGGGTAATAGGAGAAATTTTTATGGCGACTGAACAAAACATTGATGTTAAGCAGCTTGCACCGGTGTTGGCAAAATATAAGGATGTCCCCGGGGCGCTGATTACCATTTTGCAGCAAACCCAGGATATTTACGGTTATTTGCCGGCGGCGGCGCTGACCGAAATTAGCCGTGCAACCGGCATAAGCCCGGCCAAAATTATGGGTGTTGCAACTTTTTACACGCAGTTTAGGCTAAACCCTGTGGGCAAATACCTTATAATGCTGTGTCAGGGCACTGCCTGCCACGTTAATGGGTCAGATGTTATAGGCGATACCATAAGCAGCGAACTGGGCATTAAAGACGGTGAAACCACGGCAGACGGCCTGTTTACGCTTAAATATGTGGCCTGTCTGGGGTGTTGTTCTTTGGCACCGGCTATGATGATAAACGATAAGGTTTACGGCAATTTAACAGCCGACACCGTGCGTGCTGTGCTGCGCGGGCTGGCAAAGGAGGGCGAAAACATTGGCAACTGACTGGCAGATAAAAATTGGCTTGGGTAGCTGTGGTATTGCTGCCGGTGCTTTAAAAACACGGGCGGCGCTTGATGCTGCCTGCAAACAGGCCGGGCTTAATGTTGAAGCCGGGCGCGTGGGTTGTATTGGCTTGTGCTTTGCCGAGCCGCTGGTAGAGGTTAGCGACGGTACAAACAACTGGTTTTATGGCCGGGTAGATGAAGCCGCTGCTGCCAAAATAGTGGCAGAACATATTGTGGGCGGCACCCCGGTAGCCGAGTTGCTGCTTAGCGCCGATGAAATGCGTTTTTTGCAGCGCCAGCAGCGTATAGTGCTTAAAAACTGCGGCGTTATAGACCCTGAAAGTATTGATGACTATGTGGCACACGGTGGTTATGCGGCACTTAAAAAGGCTATTGTCGATATGACCGCCGACGAAATAATCGAGGAAATAAAAACAGCCGGCCTGCGGGGGCGCGGTGGGGCAGGGTTCCCTACCTGGTTTAAATGGGATGCCTGCCGCAAGGCTGCCGGTGACGAAAAGTATATTATCTGTAATGCCGACGAGGGCGACCCCGGCGCTTTTATGGACAGAAGCGTGCTGGAAAGTGACCCCCACGCGGTTATAGAGGGTATGGCTATTGCGGCGCGGGCCATTGGCTGTACACAGGGCGTTATCTATGTGCGGGCCGAATATCCGCTTTCTATTCAGCGGCTGGAAATTGCTATGGCGGCAGCGCGCGAGCGTGGCTTTTTGGGCCAAAACATTATGGGCAGTGGCTGGAGCTTTGATATTTATATTAAGGCGGGCGCCGGTGCTTTTGTCTGCGGTGAAGAAACGGCACTGCTGGCATCGCTGGAGGGTGAACGCGGTATGCCGCGGCTTAAACCGCCGTTTCCGGCGGAAAAGGGTTTTTGGCAAAAGCCTTCCAATATCAACAATGTAGAAACCCTTGCCAACGTAGCGTGGATAATAAACCACGGCGGCAGGCAGTTTGCCAAGCTGGGCACGCAAACCAGTCACGGTACCAAGGTGTTTGCGCTGGCAGGCAAAATTAAACGCGGCGGCCTGGTAGAAGTACCTATGGGGCTTACCCTGCGCGAGGTTATTTTTGACATCGGCGGCGGTATTAAAAATGATGCTGCCTTTAAAGCGGTGCAAATGGGCGGCCCGTCGGGCGGGTGCATACCGGCCGGGCTGCTGGATACCCCTATTGATTACGAAAGTATTAACGCTACCGGTGCTATTATGGGCAGCGGCGGTATGATAATTATGGACGATACTACCTGTATGGTGGATATGGCGCGGTTCTTTTTGGATTTTACGCAAAAGGAAAGCTGCGGCAAATGTGTGCAATGCCGCATTGGTACCAAACGTATGCTGGAAATTTTGACCCGCATTACCGACGGTGAGGGCAAACCCGGCGACATTGAGCTGCTTTGCGAGCTGGGCGAGGCCATTAAAAGCGGCGCTCTGTGCGGCTTGGGGGCATCGGCGCCCAACCCGGCGCTTAGCACGGTGCGTTATTTTATGGATGAATATAAGGCGCATATTGAAGAACACCGCTGCCCCGCCAAGGCTTGCAGCAAGCTGGTAAGCTATTATATTAAGCCTGCCGATTGCCGCGGATGTTCGCTGTGTGCGCGTAAATGCCCGGTGGGTGCTATAGACGGCGAGCTGCGTGAGGTATTTGTTATTGATCAGGATAAATGCATAAAATGCGGCCAATGTGCGGCAGCCTGCCGCTTTGGTGCGGTTGAGCGCAGATAGCGGTTTAAATAAAGGAGTGCTTTTAATGATACAAATCAATATCACCATAAACGGACAACAAATTGCAGCCAACCCCGGCGAAACTATTTTGCAGGCGGCACGGCGGCATAACATAGAAATCCCCACCCTTTGCCACGACGATGGCTTGGCGCCTTATGGGGCGTGCGGCCTTTGCGTGGTAGCGGTACAGGGCAGCAATAAACTGCTGCGTGCCTGTGCTACGGTGGTGGCAGAAGGTCAGGTTATTTATACCGATACCGACGAGGTTAAAAAGGCCCGCCAAACCGCGCTTGAGCTGCTGCTTTCCAATCATCGGGGAGATTGTATTGCCCCCTGTAGGGCGGCTTGCCCGGCTGGCAGCGATTGTCAGGCTTATGTGGGGCTTATTGCCAACAACCGCTTTGCCGAGGCTGCACAGGTAATTAAAGAAAGCTATCCGCTGGGGGCATCACTGGGGCGCATATGCCCGCACCCCTGCGAGGCTGCCTGCCGCCGTGCCAAGGTGGAACATCCGCTTAATCTGGCGCGTTTAAAGCAGTTTGCCGCCGATATGGACTTAAACAGCGGCGAACCTTATCTGCCGGTGCCAGAACCTGCTACCGGCAAACGTGTGGCTATTGTGGGCAGTGGCCCGGCCGGGCTTACTATGGCGTATTTTTTGGCGCTAAAAGGGCATAAAGCCGAAATTTTTGAAATGATGCCCCAGCCCGGCGGTATGCTGCGTTACGGTATACCGGAATATCGCCTGCCGAAAAATATTTTGGATTTGGAAATAAAGCAGATAAAGCGCCTGGGTGTAGAAATTTACTGCGGTCAGCGTTTGGGCGGCAACCTGCAATTTGCTGATTTACAGCGCCACTATGATGCGGTGTATTTGGCTTGCGGTGCGTGGCAAAGTGCCGGCTTAAATATCCCCGGCGAAGATTTGCAGGGCGTGGTAGGCGGCATTGACTTTTTGGGCAATGTAGCGCTGGGTAATTTAACGCGCCTTAGCGGCCGTGTGGCTGTTGTGGGCGGCGGCAATACCGCTATGGATGCCTGCCGTACTGCCGTGCGCCTTGGTGCCAGCGAGGTTTATATTTTGTATCGCCGTACCGAAGCGGAAATGCCGGCGGAAATGACGGAAATTCGTGAGGCTGCCGAAGAAGGCGTGCAGTTTAAATTTTTGGTAGCGCCCACCCGTATTGCCGGTGTTGACGGGCGTGTAATAGGCATTGAATTGCAGCAGATGGAGCTGGGTGAGCCAGACGAAAGCGGGCGCAGACGCCCGGTGCCGGTAGAAGGCGGCTTAGAGGTGCTGCCGGTGGATACCGTTATTGCGGCCATTGGGCAAAAGGTGCTGCCTCTTGACTTGGGTGATGCCACTGACAAGCTTAAATATACGGCGTGGCGTACCATTGCTGCCGAAGCCGGAACCTATGCAACATCTATACCCGGCGTGTTTGCCGGCGGTGATGCCATAAACGATGGGCCCGGTATTGCCGTGCAGGCAGTGGCACACGCCAAGGAATGTGCCGCGGTTATTGACAGCTATTTAAAGGGTGATATGCAGCCGGTTAGCAAGCCCTATTATTCGGCTACCGGCGAACCTGCCCCGGAAGAATTTGCCGCCAAGGTACGGGTTAACCGGGTATCTATCAGCTTTTTACACCCGGAATTCCGCAAATCCAGTTTTACCGAGGTAACCAAGGGATATGACCCCGAGGAGGCTATTTACGAGGCCAGCCGTTGCTTGGAATGTGGCTGCGGAGATGTTTATGAATGTAAGCTGCTTAAATATGCGCAGCAATATAATGTGGAGCCGCAAAAATTTGCCGGTGAAGTAAAGCACAGCCCCAAGGACACTTCTCATCCGTATATTGTGCGAGACCCCGACAAGTGTATTTTGTGCGGCAACTGTGTACGCGCCTGTGAAGAAGTTTGCGGTATGGGCACCATTGGCCTGCTGGGCCGCGGCTTTGACACCACTGTTAATGCCGATTTTGGTTTGCCGCTGGGCAGCAGCAGTTGCGTAAGCTGTGGCCAGTGTGCGGCGGTTTGCCCCACCGGTGCCCTGCAGGAAAAACAGCCGTGGATGAAGCCGGTGCCGCTTAATACCGTGGCTGATGACAGCGTTTGTACTATGTGCGGCAATGCCTGCAAGCTAAAGGTACACCACAAGGGAGATTATATAACCAAGGTAACGCCGACTGACGGCGACTGTCTGTGTCAGGACGGGCGTTTTGGCTACCCCTATGCTATGACGTCTACCGGCAAACCCAGCGCGGGCATTGATTACGGCGAGGGTATGATGCAGGTAGCATCGATGAGCGCGGTAAAGGCAGTGGCAGCGGCGGTAAATTCGCTGCGGGAATCTGTTGGTGCTGATGTTATCGGTGTGGCGGTAGGCGATGAATTGTCGGCAGAGGAACTGTATTTGGCGCATAAGCTGGCGGTTGAAGGTATTGGTACCGAAAATATTTACGCACCCAATGCCGGGGTATCGGGCTTAAAGCTGATGACCGGTGTTGGCTGTTCTACCGCAGTGCTTGATGATGTTGAACAGGCCGATGTGGTGCTGGCGGTTGGTAATCGCCTGTTTGAAAGTTACCCGCTGGCGGCGGCACGGCTGGTAAAGGCTGCTAAGGGCGGCGCGCGCCTGTTGCTGCTGGCTGATGACCCCGGTGCTTTGGCGCACTATGCCGAGGTATACCCGCTGGATAATAAAATTGACCTGCTGCTGTCGGTTTATCAGGGGGCGGCAGACGATGCTGCTGCGGCTGTAAATGCGGCGCTGAGCGCTGCTGCCAAAGGGGTGCTGGTATACGATGCCAGCCGGTTAGATGTGCCGGCACAGGCGGTTTTGGCGGCTATGGCAGTAAAATATAATGCCGGGGTGCTGCAACTGCAAAACGGCGTGGGCAGCCGGATGATACAGGAGCTGGGCATTGTGCGTGACCTGCACCGGTTAAAGGCAGATATTGAGGACGGCAAGCTTAAAGCTATGCTGCTGTTTGGCGTAGACCTGCCGGCGCTTTTGGCGGAACAGGTGGAATTTGTGTTTGCAGCCGATGCCAATTACGGGCGTGCTTATCCGTATGCCAAGGCGCTGCTGCCGCTTTCCGGCTTTGGGGCTATAAGCGGCACCTATATTAACTTTGAAGGCCGCGCACGTCAGGTAAAAGCTGCCATTAACCCGTATCAGGGGGTAGAAAACTGGCAGTTGCTGGCCGAGCTGTTAAACAATGTAGACCGTATGCCCAAGGCGCAAAATCTGGCGGTGCTGCGGGCCGAAATGGCGGCTAAATTGCCGGCCTATGCTGATGTGCTGACTAACGGTGCCGAATTTGCTGACAAACCGGCTAAGTTGGCGCTGTTAGACGGTGCGGTGCTGCCGCCGGCAGGGTTGGCAGCCTACCGCGAATTTGAAAACGAAAATACGGCGCAAAAAGCCTGGCAAAAAATGCGTCATTAAAAAATAAAACAGGGGGTGGCAACAATGCCTACCGGTAAAATAGCTATTGATGAATATATAAACGCCCGACACAAGCTGATAGAAGCCGCGCTGCCCGGAGCCTTGCAGCCGGTGTATCCCGGGGCAGAGCGCCTGTTTGCGGCGATGGAATACAGCCTGATGGCCGGTGGCAAGCGTTTGCGCCCGTTGCTGCTGCTGGCGGCCTTAGAGGGCTTTGCCAAGCCGAACGAGCAGCAAATAGCAGATTATCTGCCGTTTGCGTTGGGTATAGAAATGCTGCATACGTATTCTCTTATTCACGATGACCTGCCGGCTATGGATAACGACGATATGCGGCGTGGGCGGCCAAGCTGTCATAAACAGTTTGACGAAGCTACGGCAATTTTGGCCGGAGATGGTCTGCTGACACATTGCTTTGCCCAAATGGCGGCGGTCAAATGCGACCCTGCACGTCTGGTGGCGGCCATGGGCTATTTTGCCGCCAATGCCGGGGTTTACGGTATGGTGGCCGGCCAAACGCTGGATATTGCCGCCGAGGGTAAAAGCATAGACCTTGCACAGCTAAAGCAAATTCACCGTGCCAAAACCGGTGCCCTGCTGGCGGCGGCGGTGGTTTGCGGCGGTATTTTGGGCGGTGCCGATAAGGGCGAACAGCAGGCTTTGGAGCAGTTTGGTTTGGCGTTTGGGCTGGCTTTTCAAATTGTGGACGATATTTTGGACACGGTGGGCGATGCTAAGCTGTTGGGCAAACCCGTGGGCAGCGATGCCGCTAACCACAAGGTAACCTATGTAAGCCTGTTGGGGTTGCCGCAGGCCAAGCAGGCGGCACGGCAGGTTACCGACGAAGCGGTGGCAGCTTTGGCGCCGCTGGGCGATAAGGGTGAACTGCTGGCGGCCATTGCCGAATTTTATTTGCAGCGCAACTTTTAGGAGGATATTATGCCATACATCAGACTATCAACAAGTGCAAAAATTGACGCGGCGCAGGCTTGGGAGCTGAAAGCCGGGTTGGCGCGGGCGGTGGAGCTTATCCCCGGTAAGACGGAAGGCAAACTGATGGTGGAACTTTGCGGCAATCAGACGATGTTTTATCGCGGTGAAGTAGGAGATTTTGCCTTTATTGATGCTAAATTTTCCGGCGCTATGGGTTTTGACGATAAAAAACGTTTTGCCGAAGCTGCGTTGAAGCTGGCAGAAGATGTGCTGGGGTTACCTCGGGGCAATGCCAACCTTACGATTAGTTGTTACGGAGAATGGGGTACTATGGGCACGCTGCTGGGGCGTTGACATATTAAATACACAAAAAAGGCTGCCCGACAGGTGGGCAGCCTTTTTGTATGCGTATTGGGCTTAAAATTAAACAAAAATATAGCACGAAAGCTGTGCCGCCAGCATACCGATAAACGCCCCGACTATAACGTCTCCGGGGTAATGCTGGCCCAAATAAATGCGTGATACGCCAACCATAATGCAAACACCGGCCAAAAGATTTTCAAACTGGGGCTGCATAGTGGCAATTACGCCGCTTAGCGCCACAATGGTGGCCGTGTGCGCACTGGGAAAAGAAGGGTCATACTGCATAAGGGTTTGAAAAATATTAACGTTGGGCAGCTTTATGTGCGGGCGCAGCCGCTTTACCAAAAATTTAAGGCTTTGGGCGGCTACCTGTGCAAAAAACACCGCGCCTAAAATGTTTTTGCCGGGTATAGACGGCAGAAACAGCGTTAAAAACAGGCATATGCCCACCACCGAAGCAAAACCGGCAAGGTGTGTAAAAAATGGCATTATAAAGTCTAAAAAGCGGCATTTTAGGCTTTTATTAAACAAATTAAAAAAGAAAACATCTACTCTGGATAACAAATTAAGCAGGGATTGCAGCAAAGATTGCGCCTCCTTATAAGTTAGATTAGGGCTTGTAGGTTACGCGCACCATACAGCCGTCGGCCTCGATAACATAGGTGCCGGGGTTGTCAAATTTAAGCGTGGTGCTGAAATAAGAACCGTCACCGCTTAGGGTTTGGGTTGTTTTATCGGTATACATATGAGCATTGTCGGGGGCTATGCGGTACACAATAACATCCTGACTAAGGCGAGAAGTACGCCCGCGCACTGCCAAAGCGGCATCGGCGGTGGTGCTGTTAAGCGGCAGGCCGATAAAATAAGCGCGGTAGGGCATAACCTCGGCTGTTAAATACACCGTAGAGCTGTTTTCGTCACGGCTGGCAGCAATACCAATGTACCCGGCTGAAGCATCTAACAGCATAGAGCGGGCAGGTTCGGCAGTAAACCACGCACTAACCGCCTGATAAACGTTTTCCCGGCTGTAATCAATGCAGGCAATAAGCTCGTTGGGTGTGGCAATGCCCTGCTGTTCGGCGCGACTGTTTAAAGATTTGCCGCCAGGCAGCTTGTTGGCCAAAAGGTCGGCAGCACACATACTTTGGCTGTGGGCAGCGGCCATATCACTAAGCTCGGTTGCCGACACCAGAGAATTAAGGCCCTTTTGCAGACGCACACTGTTTATCTGCTGCAAAGCCTGGTTGGCAACGGTAGCCATCGAAGGTATTTCAGCCGGTTCGGTGTTGGCCGATACAGCGGCGGTGATAGCTACGGTGTTGGTTTGCGCCTGCCATTCTACCTGCGCGTTCAGGGCTTCTCCCAAAAAGCGCAGCGGCACCAGCGTGCGGCTGTTAACAATCTGCGGTTCAACATCCATTTGGGCGGCTTGCCCGTTAACAGTGGCCACCGCTGAATTAAGCATAAGCTCAATTTTGTCGGCACCGGCAAAAACATCTATCTGCCCGGTGGCAGCATCGTAATTAACGGCAGCATTCAAAGCTTCGGCACAGGCGCGCAGCGGCAGCATAACCCGGCTGTTAATAACAGTCGGCGGTACATCGGCGGCCAGCGGGCTGCCGTTTACGGTTATGGCAATATCGGCGGCAGCGGCCGGCTGTGCTGCGGTAAAAAGCATTAACGCCGCAGCAGATGCTTTGGTAAAAATTTTTTTGTTCATTATGGTATCCTCACTTTATGGCACATTGCTATACACTTTAGCGGCGGCGCAGGCAAAATATCCTCCCGCCAAACAGACAGTTTTGTAATATTTCTACAAAATATCGGTAAATCCTTTTTACGGCTGCCAGCTTTTGCCCTTATATTATGTGCATAAGGCAATTTTTATGGGCAAATAATAAATATGCGGCCAATGGTTGGTCAAAAAAATATTAAAATTGCCGAAAATTGCCGACAGTAAAAAACAGCGGCCGCCTTTTTACAGATTATATTCGGAGGAAAAATTATGGATACTAACAAAGAAAACGAGCTTATGCACAATTTGGAACGTGCCGTAAACAAAAGCACCGCACCCTACCGTGCCGATGGTGTGCCCCTTAGGCCGGGGGTAAAATGGGCTGCCGTTAACGGGCCGGCCAACGACAGTGACCACACGGCTAAGCCTGCCACCGAAGCCGAAGCAGCGCTGGCCCGCGTTACGCCGGAAATGGTAAACCGTATAGAAATGTATGGCGCCGAAGCGGTGTATAATGCCCAAGAAGATAACTGACATTGCCAAAACAGCATATTTTTTCCAAAACGACACGGCCTGCGCTGTGTCGTTTGCTGTTTGCGGGTTTTATATGCCGCCGCACAGGAATATTTTATAAAGGTGGTTGCAATGGCGGCAAACTTTGTATATAATAAAAACTGATTTACTGCGTAAATTTGATATAAGTAGAAACTAATATGTTTTTGGACATATGTAAAAAAGGGGTTGGAGTACATTGGCGGCAAATACCGAGCCGATCGTGGAAAAATATATTTATCGGGCAAAGGGTGCTGCCCCGCAAGAGGTTTTTTATTTGGCGGGCGGCAGCGGCTACCCGGTTTTGTTGCTGCACGGCTGGGGGTGTTCCAGCCAGACTATGCAGCCGGTGTTTAACCATTTGTGTGCGCATTACC
Organism: uncultured Peptococcaceae bacterium; assembly: GCA_964569265.1. Taxonomy (GTDB): domain Bacteria; phylum Bacillota; class Dehalobacteriia; order UBA4068; family UBA4997; genus Avidehalobacter. The sequence continues at coordinate 43,580 of CAZMTO010000005.1, forward strand.
GGGTATATAATTTTGACCTGCCCGGCTTTGGTTTAAGCCCGGAGCCTGCCGCAGCCTGGGATACCGTTGCCTACGCCGATATGCTGGCGGCTTTTATCGAAGAAAAATGCAACGGCCAAAAGCCGCTTATCGTCGGTCATTCCTTTGGGGGGCGGCTGGCGCTCAGGCTGGGGGCCAAGGGTATACCCAAAAAGCTGCTGCTTACCGGTTGCGCCGGGTTGCCGCCCAAGCGCGGTATGGATTATTACGCCAAGGTATATTCTTATAAGGCGGCAAAAAAGCTGCTTAGCCTGCCGGGCTTTGGCAAAAAGCGAGAAGAACTGCTTAATTCGGCCAAGGCCAAAAGCGGTTCGGAGGATTACCGCAATGCCAGCGAGGTTATGCGCGCGGTGTTTGTTAAAACCGTTAATGAAGATCAAACGGCAAATTTGCCGAAGATTGCGGCGCCGACCCTGCTGTTTTGGGGAGAAAATGATACCGCTACGCCGCTGACGGATGGCGAAACTATGGCCGCCAAAATGCAGGACGCAGCACTTATTGTAAAAAAAGGCGGCACACATTTTGCGTTTATAGAATTTTTGCCGGAGTTTTTGGCGATAGCCGACAGCCTGTTTAAGGCAGAAAAGCAGGGGGAATAACATAAAGATGACAGAATATTTGATGTATACGTTATTGGTGGTTATATGGGCGGTATATGCGGCGCGTCGTTTGGAATATTTTTTGCATATGGCGCAGCAAAACAGCTACCGACCGGAACGTTATATGCGCTGGCTGAATGGGCGGCAGCGTGCCGATTACCGCATTGTGGACTATGTGGCGGCCATTTTGCTGCCGGCGCTGGCACTTACCAGGGCGAATTGGGTGCTTTATGCGGCACCGATAATGGCACTGGTGCAGTTGCTTACGTGGAAGCGCCCGCCGGTAAAAAAAGCTCTGGTGTGGACGGACAGAGCCAAACGCCTGTACGCTGCGGCTTATGTGCCGGTGCTGGTGCTGCTTATCGGCGGTGGGGTGTGCGGTATATATGCGCAGGCCATAACCCTGCCGGTATCAATTACGGCATTTGCGCTGTGCTGGCTACCCCTGATAATGTGGCCGGCAACGGCGGCACGTCAACCGTTTGAAAACGCCCGTAACCAAAAGTTTGTAGACGATGCGGCGCGGATAATCAAAGAGATGCCCGGCCTGGTGCGTATAGGCATAACCGGCAGCTACGGCAAAACCAGCAGCAAGGTAATTTTGGGGCGGGTGTTGTCCGAAGCACGCCATACCCTGGTAACACCGGACAGTTATAACACACCTATGGGCATAACCATTACCGTGCGTAATATGCTAAAGCCGATTCATCAGGTGTTTGTGGCCGAAATGGGTGCGCGCCAAAAGGGTGATATTAAAGAGCTGTGTGATATTGTGCAGCCGCAGATAGGCATTTTAACGGCTATCGGCCCGCAGCATTTAGAAACCTTTGGTAACATAGAAACCGTGGCCGATACCAAGTTTGAGCTTATAGACAGCCTGCCGGCTGACGGTTTGGCGGTGCTTAATATTGATGACCCGATAATTGCCGAACGCGCCAAAAAGCTGGCGGTGCCGCAGGCAACCTACGCGCTGGATAATAAGGCGGCAGCTTATACGGCACGTGATATTGAATTTGGGCCGCAGGGTATGAGCTTTGTGCTGGTTACGCCCACCCAAGAACAGCCGATGCATACGCGCCTGCTGGGGCGGCATAATGTGTATAATATTTTGGCGGCGGCAGCGGTGGCCGGCCATTTGGGTATAGATATGGCGGTGGTGGCGCGTGCTGTGGCGCAGGTGCCCCCGGTAGAACACCGTTTGGCGGCTAAAAACGCCGGCGGCTTTACAATAATTGACGATGCTTTTAATGCTAACCCTGCCGGTGCGCACGCCGCGGTAGAGGTGCTGGCGGCAATGCCGGGCGGCCGCAAGATGATTATTACCCCCGGTATGGTAGAGCTGGGAAGCGAGCAGGAACGTTTAAACCGTGAATTTGCGGAATTTGCTGCTAAAAAGCTTGATTTTGTGGTTATTGTGGGCAAACGCCAAAGCGGCCCCTTGTTGCAGGGTGTGCAGGCAGCAGGTTTGCCGGCCAACCGTTATATGGTGGCGGCCAACCTTAATGAAGCTGCGGCGTTTATGCGCGGCTGGGTGCGCCCCGGTGATTATGTTTTGTTTGAAAATGACCTGCCGGACAGCTATTTGTAGGCCGGCAGTGCAGTTTGTAGCAGTTTGTGTGTGATAACAGAGATAATAAGTGATAATAAGTGTGGATAAAAGGAGGTAACAAATGCAGAAAATTCGGTTGGGCGTTATTTACGGCGGCCCGTCGGTAGAACACGAGATTGCGATAATTTCGGCAGTGCAGGCCATGGCGGCGGCAGATGCGGAAAAATATCAGGTGATACCGATATACATCAGTAAAGACGGCCTTTGGTATACCGGCGAGGAATTAAAGGATATGGCCGCTTATGCCGACCTTGCGGGCTTAAAAAGCCGCTGTAAGCGCGTGTATATGAAGGCAGACCGCGGCGCACATATGCTGATAGCCAAGGGCAAGGGCTTTTTTGCCAAAGATGAAGAAATTGCCCTTGATGTTATGCTGCCGGTTATGCACGGCGCACACGGCGAGGACGGCTGTTTGCAGGGCTTTTTAGAGCTGCTGAACATACCTTATGCGGGGCCGGGCGTGTTGGCGGCGGCTGTCGGTATGGATAAAATTATGATGAAGAACGTGCTGGCGGCCAATGGTTTGCCGGTGTTGCCGGGTGTGTGGTTTTGTGCCGAAGAATGGTACGCCGGGCAGGCCGATACACTGGCTAAGGCCGAAGCCGAGCTGGGCTACCCGATGATAGTTAAACCGGCCAATTTGGGCAGCAGTGTGGGTATTGCGCGGGCTGCGGACAAAAATGCGCTGATAGCTGCCATTAACGAGGCGGCGGGCTTTAGCGGGCGCATATTGCTGGAGCCCTGCCTTGATGACCGGCGTGAAATAAACTGTTCGGTGCTGGGCTACGGTGCCGACACTATGGCCAGCGTATGTGAAGAACCGCTGACGGACAACGCCTTTTTAACGTATCAGGATAAATATTTAAGCGGCGGAAAATCGGCTAAGGGCGGCAAGCTGGGCACCAAGGTTGGCGGCAGCAAGGCCGGCGGTGCCAAGGCCGGTATGGGCTCATCTAAGCGGCAGGTGCCGGCAGATATACCCACGGCAGCGGCGGCCGAAATACAGCGGCTGAGCAAGCGTGCATTTACCGCACTGGACGGCTGCGGTGTGGCGCGCATTGATGTGATGATAGACAACCGCGACGATAAAATTTATATCAACGAAATAAATACCATTCCCGGGTCGTTGTCGTTTTATTTGTGGCAGGCCGATGGGCTTGATTTTGCAGCCCTGATAGATAAGCTGGTTGAGGCGGCCTTAAAGCGTCAACGGGCTAAGGATAAGCTTACTTTTTCTTACGACACCAATATTTTGGCCGGGTTTGCCAAAGGCGGCACCAAAGCCTGAAAACACGGCGGCGGCAGGGGGTGATACTGTTTGGGACTTATGCATTTGCTGGGGCTGCACAGCCTTTCTAAAATAGGTTCGGCGCGGCTGGCGGCCTTAATGGCATATTACGGCGATTATGAGGATGCATGGCTTAATTTTGATGAATGGCCGGGCGTTATCGGCAACACCGGCGGCGGGGTAGATTATGCTGCCCTGCGTCAGGAATGGCGGGCTATGGATTTGCCGCAGCTTTATGAAAAGTTTTTGCTGTCGGATGCCAAAGTAGTTACTATGGATGACCCTATGTATCCGCGCCTGCTAAAGGATATTGCCGAACCGCCCTATGTGCTGTTTTATCGTGGAGAACTGCCCGGTGCCGATGCGCTGACGGTGGCTATAGTGGGTTCTCGCCGGGCAACTGCCTACGGCAAAGAGGCTGCGGCTTATTTTGCCCGTGGCTTAGCTGCGGCAGGGGCTTGGGTGGTAGGCGGTATGGCGCGCGGCATAGACAGTGCGGCACATCAGGCGGCCATTGATGCCGGCGGCAAAACCGTGGGCGTGCTGGGCTGCGGTATAGATATTGTTTACCCGCCGGAAAACCGCACCCTTTATGCCGAAGCAGCGGCCAACGGCTGTATCATCAGTGAATACCCACTGGGTATGCGGCCGTTATCGCGCAATTTTCCGATGCGTAACCGGGTAATAAGCGGTTTAAGCCGCGCGGTGCTGGTGGTAGAAGCCGGTGCCAAAAGCGGTACGCAAATAACGGTAAATTATGCCGATGCCCAAAACCGCCGCATTTTTGCCGTACCCGGCAGTGTATTCAGCCCGGCCAGCACCGGTACCTTAGACCTTATAAAAACCGGCAAGGCAGAGCTGGCAGCGAGTGCCGGGGATATTTTGACAGAGCTTACCGAAGATATGGGGCGGAGCGTTACCGAGCCGTGTCAGTTGTTGTTTGAAATGCCGGCGATGGCGGCAAAACCCCTGCCGGAGAGTGAGCTTGAACGCAATATATTAGAATTTGTAACGGAACAGCGGCATTTTAACGATATCGCCCGTGAGCTTGATATAAATGCTGCTGAATTGGCCGGAACCCTTACGCTGATGGAATTAGGCGGGTTTATAAAGCGGTTGGACGGTCAATATTATATTAAAAGCCAAACCTGATGTTTGGCTGCTGCGGTAAAAAAATATTTATGTTTGAGGTGTATGATCATTATGGGAAAAACTCTGGTTATTGTAGAGTCGCCGACCAAGGCTAAAACCATTGCCCGCTTTTTGGGCAGCAATTATGTGGTAATGCCTTCTATGGGGCACGTGCGAGACCTGCCGAAAAGCACCCTGGGCGTTGATGTTGAGCAGAATTTTGAGCCGCATTATATTACCATACGCGGCAAAGGCAACATTATTAAGGGATTAAAAGACGAAGCTAAAAAGGCTGACCGTGTTTTGCTGGCAAGCGACCCTGACCGCGAAGGTGAAATGATAGCGTATCATTTAAAGGGCTATTTGGATAATGTAAGTGAAAATTGCCGGGTGGAGTTCCACGAAATTACCAAGGATACCGTTAAAAAAGCGGTAAAGCACCCCCGCCCATTAGATATGGATAAAATTAAGGCTCAGCAGGCACGCCGCGTGTTAGACAGACTGGTGGGCTACAAGCTTTCTCCGCTGCTGTGGGTAAAAATTAAAAAAGGCCTGTCGGCCGGGCGCGTGCAGTCGGTGGCCATACGTATGATATGTGACCGTGAGGCGGAAATCAACGCCTTTCAGCCCGAAGAATACTGGACGCTGGATGCCCTGCTGCAAACACCGGGCGGGCCGCTTAGCGCACAGCTTGTAAAAATTAACGACAAAAAAGCCAAAATAGACGACGAAGCTGCCGTAAAGCAGATTATGGCAGATTTGGCAGATAAAACCTATACCGTGGGGGATATTAACAAGCGCGAGCGCGCCAAAAACCCCGTGGCGCCGTTTACCACCAGCAGTATGCAGCAGGAAGCCTACCGCAAGCACGGTATTTTGACAAAAAAAACCATGCAGCTTGCACAGCAGCTTTTTGAAGGTATTGAGCTGGGCAAGGCCGGTGTGCAGGGCCTTATAACCTATATGCGTACCGACTCGATGCGTGTATCGCCCGAGGCTGAGGCTGCTGCCCGTGATTTTATTAAGGAACAGTACGGCCCGGAATATTTGCCGGACAAGCCGCGTGTTTATCACGGCAAGGGTAAAATTCAGGACGCCCACGAGGCTATACGCCCCACCGATGTAAACCGCAGACCGTCGGAAATTAAACAGTATCTTACGCCGCAGCAATACAAGCTGTATAAGCTTATTTGGGAACGTTTTGTGGCCAGCCAGATGGCATCGGCAATTTTTGATACCACCACGTTAGAGCTGCTGGCCGAACCTTACGTATTCCGCGCCAAAGGGTCGGTAATAAGGTTCCCGGGTTTTATGCAGGTGTATATAGAAGGCCGCGATGACGAGGGAGAAAAGGATGATCTGGCGCTGCTGCCGGAGCTGGAGCTGGGGACTTCTCTGCAATGCACAAAGTTAGACCCCAAACAGCACTTTACCCAGCCGCCGCCGCGCTACACCGATGCTATGCTGGTAAAAACCATGGAAGAAAACGGCATCGGCCGCCCCAGTACCTATGCGCCTATTGTAGATACTATTTTGGGCCGCGGCTATGTGGTGAGGGAAGATAAGCATTTTTATTCTACCGAGCTGGGCGCTGTGGTGGTAGATATGCTTAAGGAGAGTTTTCCGGATATTATTGATATTGACTTTACGGCCAGCTTAGAGGCTAACCTTGACGAAGTGGAGCTGGGCAACCGCGAATGGGACAGCGTGGTGGCCGAGGTTTACGAGCCTTTTGCCAAGGAGTTGGCAGTTGCCGAAGAAGAACTGGAAAAAGTAAACCTTACCCCGGAATACAGCGGCGATAACTGCGAACTGTGCGGCAAGCCTATGGTATACAAGCTGGGGCGCTACGGCAAGTTTTTGGCCTGCTCCGGTTTTCCGGAATGTCATAATACCAAGGCTATTGTTATACCGGCAGGGGTAAAATGCCTGGCCTGCGGCGGTGATATTATTCAGCGTAAAAGCCGCGGCGGACGTATTTTTTACGGCTGCACCAATTATCCGGAATGTAAGTATGTATCGTGGGATAAACCGATAGAGGAAAAATGCCCGGTTTGCGGCACCCAAATGGCTGAAAAAAAGCAGCGTAACGGTGAAACCCACAAGCTTTGCCCCAACGCCGATTGCCCGACTAACCCCAAAACCAAGCGTACCAAGGCTAAATCGGCAGATGCGGCAATGCAGCAGGCAGCTAAAAAAGCAGCCAAAAAAGTTAAAAAGCAGTAAATATTTTTACAGATAATATTTGGCAATTATTTTAAAATAAGGATATTTTATACAGATATATGAAGAAAATTAAAATTATCGGTGCCGGGCTTGCCGGGGCCGAAGCTGCCTGGCAGGCGGCTAAGCAGGGTGCCGATGTTACCCTGTTTGAAATGCGCCCGCATAATAACACGCCGGTACACAAAAGCAGCGATTTTGCCGAGCTTGTATGCAGTAATTCTCTGCGGGCGGCAGGTGTTACCAATGCGGTGGGCCTGCTTAAAGAAGAAATGCGCCGTCAGGGGTCGCTGATAATGCAATGCGCCGATGCTACACGGGTGCCGGCCGGCGGGGCGCTGGCGGTAGACCGCGAGGGTTTTGCCCGTATGGTGACGGAAAAACTGTCGGCTATGGCCAATGTGCAGATATGCCGGCGGGAGATTCTGCAGCTTGATGAGCTGCTGGACGAAGAATCGATAGTGATAGTGGCTGCCGGCCCGCTGATGAGTGAGGCGCTGGCTGCTGACCTGCAAAGCCGTTTGGGGGCAAGCTACCTGCATTTTCACGATGCTGTGGCGCCGATTGTAGACGGCAGCACCGTTGATATGACCAAAGCCTATTGGGCATCGCGCTGGGGCAAGGGAGAAAGCGAGCAGGGAGATTATATAAACTGCCCGTTTACCCGCGACGAATACCTGCATTTTTACAGTGAGCTTATAGCGGCTGAACGTGTGCCCCTGCACGATTTTGAAACAGAAAAAGATTTTGAAGGCTGTATGCCGATAGAAAGTATGGCACGCCGCGGCGAAGATACCATACGTTTTGGCCCTATGAAGCCGGTTGGCCTGCCCAACCCCCACGATGAAGGGCGCGAAGCTTATGCTGTGGTGCAGCTTAGGCAGGATAACGCCGCTGGTAGTATGTTTAATCTGGTGGGGTTTCAAACGCGGCTTACCTGGGGTGAACAAAAGCGGGTGTTTCGGCTGATACCCGGCCTGCAAAATGCCGAATTTTTGCGCTACGGCGTTATGCACCGCAACACCTTTATAAATTCACCGCAGTTGCTTAATGCCGATTTAAGCCTTGCGGCGGATAAACGCATATATTTTGCCGGGCAGATAACCGGTGTGGAAGGTTATGTGGAAAGTGCGGCCTGTGGGCTGGCGGCCGGTTATAACGCTGCCATGGCGGCAGTTGGGCAGCAGCCGTTTATCTGGAGCGGCGAAACGGCCCTTGGCGGTTTGCTGCGGCATTTGCAAACCCCTGCTGCCGATTTTCAGCCGATGAACGTTACCTTTGGGCTTATAGACCCACTGGGCTACAAGGTGCGTGGTAAGCAGGCCAAACAGCTTAAAAATACCAAAATTGCCGAACGTGCCCTGGCGTGGTTAGATGAAAACAGCCCGTTGGTGTAGGTTTTGATAATAAGGAGGTAAATTGATATGGTAGAATTGCGCGGTACAACAATTTGCGGCATAAAGCGCAACGGTAAGGTGGCCGTGGCCGGAGACGGTCAGGTGACACTGGGACAAAGCATAGTGATGAAAAACGGCGCCAAAAAAGTAAGGCGTTTATATAAAAATCAGGTGGTTATCGGGTTTGCCGGTTCGGTGGCCGATGCCTTTACCCTGAGCGAAAAATTTGAGGGCTATTTAGAGGAGTTTCACGGTAATTTAACACGGGCGGCGGTATCTTTGGCCAAAGAATGGCGCACCGACAAGGTTTTGCGTAATTTAGAGGCGATGATGGTGGTGGCCGGCGGCGAAGATCTGCTGATACTTTCGGGTAACGGCGAGGTTATTGAGCCGGATGACGGTATTGCGGCCATTGGCAGCGGCGGTGCTTATGCTTTGGCGGCGGCCCGTGCCATGATACGCCATACTGATCTTTCGGCAGCCGAGGTTGCGCGGCAGGCTATTGATATTGCATCGGATATTTGTGTATTTACCAATAAAAACATTATTGTAGAGGAGGCGTAAAAATGTTTGAGTTAACCCCCAGACAAATTGTTGCCGAGCTGGATAAATATATTATCGGGCAGCTTGCAGCCAAAAAAAGTGTGGCGGTGGCCCTGCGTAACCGGTATCGCCGTAAAATGCTGGGCGCGGCTATTCAGGATGAAATTATGCCCAAAAATATTTTAATGATTGGGCCGACGGGTGTGGGCAAAACCGAAATTGCCCGCCGTTTGGCCAAGCTGGTGCGCGCGCCGTTTATTAAGGTGGAAGCCACCAAGTATACCGAGGTTGGCTACGTTGGCCGCGATGTTGAGGGTATTATCCGCGATTTGACCGAAACTGCCGTGCGTATGGTAAAAGCCGAACAGATGGAAAAGGTACGTTCTCAGGGCGAAGCTGCCGCCGAGGAGCGCCTGCTGGAGCTGTTGGCACCCACCAAACGTGAGCGCAAGGTAAAAAACCCGATGGAGATGTTTTTCGGCAATACCGAGCCTGAGCAGCCTACCGAAGAAGACCGTCAGTATCTTGAGGATAACAAGGCCCGCCGCGAACAGGTGCGCCGTATGCTGGCCATGGGAGAAATGGAAGATCATCTGGTGGAAATTGAGGTGGAGGAACAGCCGCCGATGCAGCCCGGTTCTATGGACGAAATGGGCATAAACCTGCAGGATATGCTGGGCAATATAATGCCGAAAAAAACGCATAAGCGCAAGCTGGCCGTAAGCGAAGCCCGCAAAATTTTAACGCAGGAAGAATGTGCCAAGCTGGTGGATATGGACGATGTTACCAGTATGGCGATTGAACGCGCCGAGCAAAGCGGTATTGTGTTTATTGACGAAATTGACAAAATTACCGGGCGCGGCAATTCTACGGCTGATGTGGCGCGTGACGGTGTGCAGCGTGATATTTTGCCGATAGTTGAGGGCAGCACCGTAATGACCAAGTATGGGCAGGTAAAAACCGATTTTATTCTGTTTATTGCGGCGGGTGCGTTTTCTATGAGCAAACCGTCGGACTTGATACCGGAGTTGCAGGGGCGTTTTCCCATCCGCGTGGAGCTTGACAGTCTGACTCAGGACGATTTTAAGCGTATTTTGTCCGAACCGCAAAATTCTCTGGTAAAACAGTACGAAGCCCTGTTGCAGGCCGACGGTGTGGAAATTAAGTTTGATGAAAGCGGCATAGATGCACTGGCCGAATTTTCTTATCAGGTTAACACCACTACCGAAGATATTGGCGCGCGCCGCCTGCATACCGTGCTGGAAAAGGTGCTGGAGGATCTGCTGTTTATTGCCCCCGATGCCTCGCTGGACAAGGTGATAATTGACCGGCCTTATGTAGAAAACAAGCTTTCGGCCTTGGCAGAAAACGAAGATTTGAGCAGATATATTTTGTAACAGCGCAAGTGGCGGATTTAAATGGCGGATTTAAAGGAGGACGTTATGCAAAAATCACATAAAATTTTGGCGGTCTGTGCAATGCTGGCTGTAACGCTGGCGGCCCTGTGCGGCTGTGGCGGCACACAGCAGCAGCAGGCAACAAGCTATTTGGCCCTTACGGATTGGCAGACGGTGGCCGATACCGACGGTTTGGAGCTTATTTTGGATGAGGTGCAAAACGGCTGCATCGTGCAGGTGCCGCAGTTTGCAAACGTTGACGATAACGCCGAACTGGCGGCAATAAACGCACGCTTGCAGGCTAAAGCAAACGAATACAAGCTGGCTGATGGTATGACGAGCGAATTGGTGCCGCTGGTTATGGATACCGACAGCTACCTGAGTGTGGTGCTGTACGAAGCTGAAGAACCTGCCTATGGTACCGATGGCGCTGCCACTGCTTATGTTTGGAACAAAATAACTAAGGGTGAGGTTGATGAAGCACTGGCGTGGTCGATGGGCGGCGGCGGTGACGATAACCTGGACAAAGCCTTAAAGGAATACTGCACCAACGAGCTTGCTGCCGACGGTGTGGAGTATAAATGGGTAAGCTACGAGCCGGCGGCATATTTTGTCGACAGTGACAGCCAAACCGTGCTGATAATTAATGCCCTGATAAAAACCGCTAACGGCGAGGCCGACCCGTGGCACTATCTGCTTAAATATAAGGGCGGCCACATTACCGGCCGGCTTACAGACGACTTTAAAACCAAATAATATATAAAAAGCTGCATCTAAAGCAAAAAAACACTTGCGGTGCAGCTTTTTTTGTGGTATAATAGCAAACGGCTTAAAAATAATCACGGCGGAGGATGAGCCGCGCCGGTGCCCAAAACCTTGGGTGC
>CAZMTO010000005.1:54699-63215 GCA_964569265.1 uncultured Peptococcaceae bacterium
TGCGCAGCTTTAGAGCCCGCCGGAGGCTAAACAAAAGGAGGAAAAATAAAATGGCAGTAATTTCTATGAAGCAACTGCTGGAGGCCGGTGTACACTTTGGCCACCAAACCAGAAGATGGAACCCTAAAATGTCCCGTTTCATCTTTACCGAACGTAACGGTATCTACATTATCGACTTGCAGAAAACCGTTCACAAGGTAGACGAGGCTTACAACTTTGTTAAGTCCGTTGCCGCCGAAGGCAAGGATATCTTGTTTGTAGGCACCAAAAAGCAGGCGCAGGAGGCTATTAAAGACGAAGCTCTGCGCTGCGGTATGTTCTATGTAAACGAACGTTGGCTGGGCGGTATGCTCACCAACTTCAAAACCATCCAAACCCGTATCCGCCGCTTGAGAGAGCTGGAAAAGATGCAGGAGGACGGTACCTTTGATAAGCTCCCCAAAAAAGAAGTTGCTATGCTTAACAACGAAATGGAAAAGCTGGAGCGCTTTTTGGGCGGCATTAAGGATATGAAGCGTCAGCCCGGTGCAATGTTTATTGTAGACCCCAAAAAGGAACGCATTGCTGTTGCCGAAGCTAAGCGCCTGCATATTCCGATCATCGCAATTGTAGACACCAACTGCGACCCCGATGAGATCGATTATCCCATCCCCGGCAATGATGATGCTATCCGTGCTGTTCGTCTGCTTACCGGCAAAATGGCTGATGCAGTTATCGAAGGCAACCAGGGCGTATCTATGGCCGAAGCTCCTGTTGAAGAAGCTGCCGAGGTAGAAGCTGTAGAGGCTGAATAATCGGCAATCAGGCGTTATCTTTTGATACACTGACCTTTTTAAAAGGGGCAGGGGGCTTGCCTCTTGCTCCTTTTTTGTAAAATCTGTAAAAATAATAAAATTACCTTGTTTTAAGGAGGACACACAAATGGCTATTACTGCATCTATGGTAAAAGATCTGCGTGAAAGAACCGGCGCCGGTATGATGGACTGCAAAAAAGCTTTGTCGGAGACCAACGGCGATATCGAAGCTGCTATCGATTACCTGCGTGAAAAGGGCCTTTCTCAGGCTGCTAAAAAATCCGGTCGTATTGCGGCCGAAGGTATTGTTGCTATCGGTTATTCTGCTGACGGCAAACAGGGCGCTATCATCGAAGTAAATTCGGAGACTGACTTTGTTGCTAAAAACCAGGAATTTGTTGATATGGTAAATTCCTTTGTTAACGTTGCGCTGGAAGGTGACTATGCTTCTGTTGAAGAACTGTTGGCCGCTGAATTGGGCGACGGCACTGTTAGCAGCGAGCTGACCGCTAAGATTGCTAAAATCGGTGAAAATATGAACATTCGTCGTTTTGTTAAGTATGCCGACGCTGACAGCGTTTGTGCAGGCTATGTTCACGGCAACGGCAAAATCGGCGTTTTGGTAGAATTTGCTGCTGCTGGCGCTGATGTTGAAGTTGTTAAGACTATGGGCCGCGACGTTGCTATGCAGGTTGCATCTATGAACCCCCAGTTTGTTGACGAAAGCGCTGTTGATCCGGAATATCTGGAACACGAAAAGAAGATTTTGGTACAGCAGGCTCTGGGTGAAGGCAAACCCGCTGAGATCGTTGAAAAAATGGTTATGGGCCGCCTGAAGAAGGAACTGAAGGAAACCTGCCTGCTGGAGCAGAAGTTTGTTAAGAACGGCGATATTAACGTTGCAGAATTTGTTAAGCAGATTAGCAAGGCTGCCGGTGCCGAAGTTACCGTAAAGGCATTTGTTCGTTACGAAGTTGGCGAAGGTATTGAAAAGAAGGTTGACGATTTGGCTGCCGAGGTTGCCAAGATGACCGCGAAATAAGCTTTGCACAGGCTTTTTTAGTAAAAACAGCACCGCACGTTCCGCTGGGATGTGCGGTGTTTTTTTGCGGGGCGCTGCTAAAAAATTTGGCGCCCGGCGGCAGTATATTGGTTTTGCACCTTGCAAACAACCGGGCAGTAATGTATAATATAATGTATTAAAGTATGTTATTTACCAAGTTGTTGCTAATGTTGATTGAGTGGAGGATGCTAAATGTTAAAATACAAAAGAGTGGTTTTAAAGCTGTCGGGTGAAGCGCTGGCCGGTACACAGGGCTTTGGCATAGACCCTATTACTATTCAGTCGATTGCGATGCAGATAAAAGAGGTTTGCGAGCTTGGGCTGGAAACTGCCCTGGTGGTTGGCGGCGGTAATATCTGGCGCGGTGCCAGCGGCGCTAACAAGGGTATGGACAGAGCTACGGCCGACTATATGGGTATGCTGGCCACCGCTATGAACGCTCTTGCCTTGCAGGATGCGCTGGAAAACATTGGGGTGGTAACCCGTGTGCAGTCGGCGGTAGAAATGCGCCAGTTTGCCGAGCCTTACATTCGCCGCAGGGCTATTCGTCATTTGGAAAAAGGCCGCGTGGTTATTTTTGCTGCGGGCACCGGCAACCCTTATTTTTCGACGGATACCACGGCAGCGCTGCGTGCTGCCGAAATGGAAGCCGATGCCATACTGATGGCTAAAAAAGGCGTAGACGGCGTTTACGACAGTGATCCGAAGCTTAACCCCGATGCTAAAAAGTATGAAACGCTGGACTTTTTAGAGGTGCTTAACAAGGGCTTGCAGGTTATGGATTCTACCGCGGCATCGCTTTGTATGGATAACGGCATACCGCTGGTGGTATTTAATTTAGAGGAGCCCGGCAATATTATGCGTGTAGTAAAAGGTGAACATATAGGAACAATTGTAGGAGGGAAAAAATAATGCCGACCAATGAGATTTTGAAAACAGCAGAAGAAAAAATGCAAAAAACCTACGAGGCTATGTGCCACGATTTTTCGGTGATGCGTGTGGGCAGAGCAGACCCGGCTATTTTGGATAAAATTGTTGTTGATTATTACGGTGCGCCTACGCCCATTGGCCAAATGGCTAATATTGCCGTGCCGGACGCTCGTATGCTTACTATTACGCCGTGGGATCGCAGTATGATTAAGGCTATTGAAAAGGCAATTTTAAATTCTGACCTGGGTATTAACCCCGCTAACGACGGCCAGATGATTAGATTGTCGGTGCCGCCGCTGACCGAGGAACGCCGCAAAGAGCTGGTTAAAACCTGTGGCAAACGCGCCGAAGAAGCTAAGGTTGCCGTGCGCAATATTCGCCGCGATGTAAACGATAGGCTGAAAGCGCTGGAAAAACAGACCGATGTGTCGGAGGACGAGGTTAAAAAGGCGCTGGATAAATCGCAGAAGCAGACTGACGATTGCATTAAAAAAATTGACGAAACCTTGAAAAAGAAGGAAAAGGATATTTTGAGCGTATAACGCAAAATAAATTGGGCGGCAGGCGCTTTGTCTGCCGCTTTTTGTATATTTTTGGCCAAAAATAGAATTTTGTCGAATTGTATACAAAATGGATACCATTAAAACAGGGGTGTTTGGGGGGGCGATTTTCATTATATAAGAAGAAACACGTTGGCAAAAAAATTTTTTGATGTCCATAAACGACGAAAATTGTCACTGAAAACGATGTTTTTTGTAATTTAAGCTGTTTTTTTTTTTTTTGAATTTGCGCCTATTGACTTGACAAATATATCGTAGTATAATTTTTCTATAGAAATTTGGCGTTTGAGCCAAAGCTGTCAAATAATTGTAAAAAAGTAATAAAAATAACACGGCAGATCAGGCTTTGGCAAACGTAAAAAGTGGGTCTGCCAAAAAATGGCCCAACAAATAAGTGGGCACTTATTTTGTAAACGGGGTGTTTGTTTGGACGAAACCAGCATAAAGCAGGCTTTTATACGCGGTGCTGTGCGGGTTGTGGCACAAAAAGGGTTAGAAAACGCTACAACCAAGGCTATTGCTGCCGAGGCCAAATTAAACGAAGCTTACATATACAAGTGCTTTAGCGGCAAAGATGAGCTGCTTAGCACGGCGCTTTTGGTAGAAGATTGCAATTTTGCGGAATTGCTGCACGATATGCTGCTGCAAGAGCGTGAAAAAAACTGCGGGTGGAAGCAGCGCGCCTATGTTATATGGCGCAAAAGCTGGGATTTTATTCTGGAGGAGAAAGACGACTTTTTGTTTTATATCCGGTATTATTATTCCGCAAGCTGTATGATGCACGCATACAGGCAGCATTTAGAGATTTATCGCCCGGTGATAAAAATGGTAGAAGGTTCATTTAAGCCGGGCACTTATATGGAAATGCTTGTTCACCAGATATTTAGCACAATGTTGTTTTATGGCTTGCGGGTGACAAGCGGTGAACTGCCGAATAATGACGAAACTATGACTTGGGTTTTTGATCAGATATTTAATTTTGTGGCACCAAATGTGCGGCCCGAGTTTTTACAAGGAGAATGTTAATGCAAACTGTTAAAAAAGTGTGGGATATTGTAAGTGGCATACTGGTGGCAGCCGTAGTAATTTTGGCCATTATGCTGGTAGGCGTAAGGCTGGTTGGCTTGCAGGTGTTCACGGTGCTTTCCGGGTCTATGGAGCCTACATACCATACGGGGTCTTTAATATACGTAAAAAGTATAGATACCGAAGATATTGAAGTTGGTATGCCCATAACCTTTATGCTTAGTGAAGATACCATTGCCACGCACCGTGTGGTAGGCATTGTGCCGGATGAAAATGACCCGACGGTGGTGCGGTTTAGAACCAAGGGTGATGCTAATAATGCGGAAGATGGCGGCCTGGTGCATTATAAAAATGTTATAGGCACGCCGGTGTTTACCATACCGCAGCTTGGCTATTTGGCGGATTATATTCAGCGGCCGCCGGGTATGTATGTAGCGATATCGGCGGGGGCAGTGTTGCTGCTGCTGGTATTTTTGCCGGATATTTTTGCCGAAGAAGAACCTAAAGATAAAAAGAAGAAGAAAAAAGGCCGGCCGGATGATGAACCGACCGACGAGCCCCAAAGCTAAGGGGCCAAACAAGGTGGCAACGCCGCAAGGCTAACCATAAAAAATATTTTATTTTTAAGGAGGTTTTCTGTATGAAAACAAGAAACAAAGCTTTACTGTTGTCCTTGTGCGCGGTGCTTATTTGTGCAGCATCTGTTATGGGGACGATGGCGTACCTGACCAGCTCTGATACGGTTACTAACACGTTTACTGTTGGTAAGGTTGCCATTACGTTGGACGAAGCAAAGGTTGGTAATGATGGCAAGGCCCTTACCGGCCAGAGCGCTGCCCGTGTTGATAACAACGGCTACAAACTGATGCCCGGCCACGAGTACGACAAAGACCCGATTGTACATGTTGATTCTACCAGTGAAGACAGCTACCTGTTTGTTAAGGTAGTAAACGAAATTACTGCTATCGAAGATTCTACCAACACCGTTGCCAGCCAGATGGCTGCTAAGGGTTGGAAGGCTGTAGACGGCAAGGACGGCGTTTACGTTTATGTTGGCACCGCTGCCGGCGCAACTGCACCGCTGGCTGTTACCGCAGGCTCTAACGTAACTGTATTTGAAAAGATTAAGGTTGCCGGCACTGTTGATAACACCACTTTGGCTGGCTATGCAAACAAGACCATTACTGTAACCGCTTATGCAGTACAGAAGGACGGTTTTGAGGGCAAGACCGCTGCCCAGATTTGGGACGCAGCTTTCCCGGCTACTACTCCTGTAGTTCCTGAGCCTGTAGATCCTGCTGAATAATTTACGTTATATCCGGGTGTAAACCCGAATATATAAACTTGAATTTTGCAAAAAATTCTTTATTAATTGATAAGGAGGTGATATAATATGAAGAAAAAGAGTTTAGCGCTGGTTGCAGCTATGGCACTGTTGGTTGTTGGTGTTGTTAGCGGGTCTTTGGCGTGGTTAACCGATACCACCGGTGATGTTAAGAACACCTTTACCACCAGTGGCATTGATATTACCTTGGCTGAAACTTGGAACACCGATACTAATAATGACCAGAAAGCCGATGCTTGGCAGGCAAAAATGGTGCCCGGTTATGTGTATTCTAAGGACCCGAAGGTTACTGTTCTGAAAAATTCCGAAAAATGCTACTTGTTCGTTAAGGTAGTAGAAGCGGGCGCCCCGACTGATAAAGAGTTTGGTAGTTACCTGGATTACAGTATGGTAACAGATTGGAATGCCTTGTATGATGGTCCGGTAGATGAAAATGGACAATTAACAGGGAAGAAAGTTCCCAATGTTTACTACCGTGTAGTTGATGCCTCAACTGCTGATCAGGAGTTTGCCGTAATACAAGACAATAAGGTTACTGTTAGAAGTAATCTCGGCAATGCCGAAATGGATGCCCTTGGCAATAATAGCCTTACCTTGACCGTTACCGCTTATGCTTCTCAGTATAACAAGAACCAGACTGAAACGTTTACTCCTTACGAGGCTTGGCAGAACGTTCAGCCCACTACCGAGACTCCCGAAGTTGACGAGTAAGCAAAACCAATGTGCTGCGTATGCGGCACAACCCCTTTAACAGCGCAAAAATTTGCGCGTATCCCCCCAAACAACAAATTCTAAAGGAGATTTAATCATGAAAAAGAAGATTTTGTCTATTGCTACTTGCGCAGCTTTTGCAGCTTGCGCAATGATCGGCGGATCTTTGGCATACTTCACTGATACCGACAGCGAAACCAACACCTTTACCGTTGGTAACGTTACCATCGACCTGATTGAGCAGGAACGTGGCTTGGAAGACGGTCAGCAAACTCTGGTAGACTTTGAACAGGGCAAGAAGCTGTACCCGATCGTTGGTTCCGCTCAGGGCGAAAAGGACAGCTTTGGCCTGCCTACCGCTAAAAACTACGTAGACAAGGTAGTTACCGTTAAAAACACCGGTACTGAAGCTGCTTACATCCGCGCTTACTTTGCTATCCCCTCCGCACTGGACGATGGCTATGAAACCTTTAACGCCGGCAAGAACGTACTGCACTTCAACTTTGGTACCAAGATGGTAGACGGTGCGCCTGTTAGCACCGATGGTGTTGAATGGCTGTGGAAGCAGGCTAACGGCAAGTGGAACTACTATGAAACCACTATCGAAGGCATTAAGTACAACGTATACTTTGCTGACTATTATACCACCGTTGGTGCCGGTGCTACCACCGAGCGTTTGCTCAATGGCGTATATCTGGACAAGACCTTTGACGCTGAAACTGTAACTACTCAGAATGGCAAGAGCACTAAGTACTACGCATTTGGCTCTGAGCTGACTCTGGATCAGGGTTGGAACTGGAGCGCTGTAAAGTGCCCCGTAGTTGCAGTAGCTGTACAGGCTGCCGGCTTTGACAATGCTAATGCTGCTGTTACAGATGCATTTGGCGCTCAGTACAATCCGTGGGGCGGCGCTGTTACCAACTGGCAGTAATTTTCCACAAACAATTAACGGTTTAGCCGTTTAACATATGGTTATGCACCCCGCGCGGGTGCATGGCCATACGGAGGTATCCGGCCGCGGGGCTGGGTTTCTCCGTATGGTCTGTTTGCAGTCCATACAAAAAAGGTCTATTAAACTTTTTAAGGAGGTTGTGCAGAATGAAGCGAAAACTTTTAATTCTGTCGGTTCTGGCTATATGCTTGGCTACATATGCAGCCGGAACTTTAGCGTACTTTTCGGTAGAAAGTACCGCGCACAATGTTATTACCAGCGGCGGGGTGGATATTACCCTGAACGAATGGGCCAACGAGGATAAAACCGAGGTTTACAACAAAAAGCAAACCGGTATTATGCCCGGCGCTAAAGTCACCAAAATTGTCGAGGTTAAAAATACCGGCGAATCGGACGCCTGGGTGCGCGTAAAGGTTAAAAAAGCCATAAGCCTAAAAGGCCCCGGTAACCCCGATTTAAGCCTTATTAACGTAAATTGCAACGATACCGACTGGACTTATAAAGACGGTTTCTTCTATTATAATACGCCGCTTAAACCCGGCGAGGTGACCGAACCCGTTTTTACCAAGGTTACGTTTGATAAAACTATGGGCAATATGTACCAGAACAGTACCGCTGCCGTAAGTGTCTACGCGCAGGCCGTGCAGTATGCCAACAATGGTGACGACGTTTTTGAAGCCAAGGGTTGGCCCGCTGATTCGTCCGAAGACATTGATTGGGCCGGCACGGTAGATGATCCTAAGCCCGGCCGCCCGACCGACGCTAAACCGGCACCGGATAAACCGCTGACACCGTCGGTAAGTGAATCGGAGGTTGTTGAACCTGCCGAACCGACCGCGCCGACCGAACCCGTTGAACCTGTGGCCCCGGTTGAGCCGGAACTTTAGAATAAGGAGGCAACATTATGAAGAACAAAAAAATATTTGCGCTGATTGTTGCTGTGCTTATGCTGGTTAGTATCTGTGTGCCCGGTATGCTGGCCTTTGGCGAAGACAGCGAAACATCAACATCTGACTTTGCTATAGAAACCCCCGCAGAAACTCCTACCGAGGGTGAAACCGCTGAGCCTGCCACTCCTACCGAGGGTGAAACCGCTGAGCCTGCCACTCCTACCGAGGGTGAAACCGCTGAGCCT
>CAZMTO010000005.1:63315-76289 GCA_964569265.1 uncultured Peptococcaceae bacterium
AACCGCTGAGCCTACCACTCCTACCGAGGGTGAAACCGCTGAGCCTACCACTCCTACCGAGGGTGAAACCGCTGAGCCTACCACTCCTACCGAGGGTGAAACCGCTGAGCCTACCACTCCTACCGAGGGTGAAACCGCTGAGCCTACCACTCCTACCGAGGGTGAAACCGCTGAGCCTACCACTCCTGCTGCAACCCCCACTATAGATAAAGTAGTTGCTGAGTACACTGTATATAGCAAGGCAATGGCGTGCACCACTATCGACGAGCTTTACCTTGTGCTGGACGCTATGACCGAGGACGAGTATAACGCCCTTACCGCCCAGCAAAAGCTTGATATCGAGGCTAAAATCGCCGCGCTGACCGCCGAAACCACCCCTAAGCAGGATGTTCCGGCACCGCTTGAAAACGCCGGCGAACTTTACAACAAGCTTATTGCTACCACTACCGCTGCTGATTTTGAAGCTATTGCTGCCGCAGCGACCGAAGATGAACTTAATCTTACCTGCGAAGAATTTGATTCTTTAGCGGCGCATTACCTTTATCTTACTAATGGTAGCTATCCCAGCAACGAACCCGTTAGTTACGAAGACGAGCGACTTGGCATTGTAGACTTTACCGATGTTGCGCCTCTGGTAGATGCGGAAAATTAATGGAGGTGCCACGATGAAAGCAAAAATTGCGCACAAAACGCTAAAATTAAAGCAAAATTTTACGCTGCTGCTGCTTGTGGCGCTGGTTTGCTCGCTTATGGCGTTTAGCATTACCGCCATTGCCGATGCCGAAACCCCCACCGCAGGCGACCAACCTGTTGCCCTGGCTGAGGAAGCCCCTGAGGAAACCCCCGGCGGCACCACCGAGGGCATGGAAATTAACAAAACCGCCACACTTAACACTGACGGCACTTACCAAATTACGCTGGAAGCCTACGCTACCGGCGAAACTATTTTGATTCCGGGCAAAGCAAAACCGGTAGATGTTGTTTTGGTACTTGACCAATCCGGTTCTATGGACGATTGCATAGTTTGTGGCGGAGATGGATGGCATGAAATTACTCCTAAATATGTGGCAGTAAAAGAAGTGAACACTTGGGGTACTTACTATATACAGCAAGGTTCTGGTTATGTAAGGGTTTATTACTGTAGTGGTTGGCATGGTTTAATTTTTAATACGTATAATTGTTCCGGTGGTGCCGGTTGGTATACAAGCACTGACTCTTCCAGCCATACTGCTGCTAATAAAATTACACCTAAAACCACTACCGCCCCTAACGGCACGGAGTTCTATGAATACGTTACGTATGAAGCCTGCACAACTCGTCTATCGGCACTCAAAACTTCCTTAGAAAGTTTTGTGGAAAGTGTGCATACCAAAGCAGTAACCGATAAAGTTAATCATCGTATTGCTTTTGTTGGTTTCGCTTCGGATGAAACTGGTAATACTAGCTATCAAAATACTGAGTTGTTTATCGGCTCCCAAGAGTATGGTTATGATGGTGGTCAAATAGCTAATCAGTATGGAAATGCTTTGCAGGATATGAGTACTGATGCTGGTTATCAAAATGCAAAAGATTCAATAGACGAATTGGCTGCTGCTGGTGGTACTGCTACTAATTTG
The DNA here is from genome assembly GCA_964569265.1 of uncultured Peptococcaceae bacterium. Taxonomy (GTDB): domain Bacteria; phylum Bacillota; class Dehalobacteriia; order UBA4068; family UBA4997; genus Avidehalobacter. The sequence continues at coordinate 64,932 of CAZMTO010000005.1, forward strand.
GGCGCAGAGATGGCGAATAGTGTTTTAGAGGCTTACAAAAACGAAGCAGGCAACAGTGAGCGTGCAAAGGTAGTGGTTATTTTTACTGACGGTGTGCCCGGCATTAAAACCGATGCATCAGATTCTACAAGAAAAAGCTATGCTAACAGTGCCATTGAACAAACTTATATCTCTAAAAACACTTACAATGCTACCGTTTATACTGTCGGCGTTTTTGCAGGCGCGGATGCCAGCAACCCGAGTAGTTTAACCACCGAGACAGATTGGGATGAAAGTGCCGTTGCTAACAAGTTTATGCATTTGTTATCCTCCAACTATCCTAAAGCTGAAAGCATGGATGTTTATGGCCAAATTGCTGATCTAAAAGGTAAATCTCATTATCTTTCTGCCAGCAACCAAGATACCTTGCTTCAGATTTTTAACCAAATCGGTGCTAGCCTGCCTACCGGTGGTTCTTCCTCCGAGCTTACCTCTTCTGCCGTAATTAAGGATATTATCGCTCCGCAGTTCCAACTGCCGGAGGGTGCAACTGCCGCTAACATTACGCTGGAAACCTACGCTTGCACCGGCGTTGATGGCAATGGTAACCGTACTTTCAGTAATACTGCCAACGCTACCGCTCTGAGCGCTACCGCAACCGTTAACGCAACAACCGGCAACGTTGATGTAACCGGCTTCGACTTTAAGGAAAACTGGTGCGGCACCGATGTTACTTCGGAAGGGTCCGCTCCTCACGGTAACAAGCTGGTCATCAAGTTTAACGTACAAACTAAGCCCGGCTTCCTCGGCGGCAACGATGTTTATACCAACACTTCTGCCGGCGTCTACGAAAATTCTACCGCCACCGAACCCGTTATGACTTTCGATCGCCCCACGGTTAACGTGCCCATTAACGCTGTTGCCGTAACCGCAACGGACAAAAATGTTTACCTGTTAGGCAGCCTCACCGCGGACGAGATTAAGTCCGGCGCAACTGCCACTTGCGGTGGTGTATCCCTCAACTTAGCTGCTGAAAACTACGGTTTGGAATCCTGGCAAAATGACTACGTTGACATTACCGTAACCTACACGGACGCGAGTGGCAACACCATTACCGACGTGAGCAATTTGCAAGACGATACAACCTACACCGTAACGGTAAAAGTTGCCCCCAAAACTAATGGTTCTACCACTGATCAGGGCACAGTTGCAACCGAAAAAACCAACAGCGCTACCGGCAAAATTAACGTATTTAAACCGGAGCTTACCTTTAAGGACAGCACAGTTTACTACGGCGATACTGCCCCCACGGATTATTCCGGCAACAAAACCGCTGAGGTTTGGAAGCACGGCGAAACTGATGCTACAACCGTTACAATGACCGGCACTGCTCCCACGCTGGCTTTGACCTACACCCCGGATTCTAATGGCGTAAAAGACGGCAAGATTGCTGTTAAATCCGATATCCCGGTGGACGTAACCGTTAAAATTGACACTACTGACGTAACTGATAAAACCAAGTTTAATCACACCAAATGTAAAGATGACGAAGCTGCTCCTACCGATGGCAAGTTCTGGTTGCACGTTAAAACCTGTAGCTTGACTATTACCAAGGCAGCGGGTACTGATACGACCATTGGTTCTGATGAGTACTTTGTGTTTAACGTTAAAAAGGACGGCGTTGCTTACACCCAGTTGACTATTACTGGTCCCGGCAGCGTAACCATTAGCGAGCTGCCCGTTGGCACTTACACCGTTGCGGAAGATACCAACTGGAGCTGGCGCTATAATCCGAGCTATAGCAAGACCGGTGCTACGTTGAGTTCCACTAACACAAGTGATACTATCACTTGCACCAACAACTTGACTACCAAGCAGTGGCTGAACGGCTTTAGCGCTATTGTTAAAAACGTGTTTGGCGCAACGAGTGTGCAGTAAGTAAGGAGGGGTAAAAAAATGTCTGAATCTATTAAAGGCAAGCTTTTAACCTTGCTGCTTACCATGCTTATTTTGGCGATGTTCACTGTGGGCGGCACCATGGCCTACATTGTTACCCACACCGATTCCATCGTAAATATTTTTAATCCGTCTAAAGTTACAACTGATGTTGATGAGGACTTTGACGGTACTGTAAAGAAAAATATTACCGTTACAAACACCGGCGATATTAACGCCTATGTGCGTGTAAAGCTGGTAACCTACCGCGTTGATGACGCCGGTAACCACATTGGCGGCACGGCAACTATACCGAGTTTTACACTTGGCACAGGTTGGGTTAAATATGGCGATTGCTACTATTACACCACACCGGTTGAACCCGGTGCCACCACGCTGTCGCTGGTTGGTGCAAATGGCATTACGCTGCAACAGTATACCGATGCTGACGGCGGCAAGCAGGTTATCGAGGTTATGGCTGAAGGAATTCAGGCCGGCCAGAATGCACCGGATGATTGCGGCGATGCTGTAAGAAATGCTTGGGGTGTTAATGTTAATCAAGATGGCACGGTTACTCCGGTGAAAAGTACAAGTAATTAAGGGGGTGGCGATATGATAAAGTCAATTAAAAAGCTTTGCACGTTTATGTTGGCGCTAATCGCCATGCTGGCCATGGCCAATGTTGCTTTGGCCGCCGAAACTCCGACTATTACCTTTAACGGCACCACTACGGAATTTGCCTTTGGCAGCGAATACACCGCTACCGACCTGTTTGACGGCTTTAAGGGCGTTATGCCCGGCGATGATCTGGAGCAGCAGATTGTGTTTACCAACAGTGCCAAAAAGTTCGACTACGTTAAGGTTTATATGAGAGTTGTGCCGCACACCGACACTGTGACCGGTGGCGAGCTGACTGACGGCGAGCTGACCGATAACGGTACCGTTGTTGCGCCGACCGGCAACCCGATGAATGAAAACGTGGCTGCCAAAACCACTTTTAATGATATGGTGGCCTTTTTGAACCAGCTTGAAATGCAGGTTTATCACAACGATAAGGGCACCGGCAATGTTGACCAGCTTATTTACGAGGCTAAGCTGGGCAAACTGGCCGATTTAAAAACCGACAACATTTATCTTGGTAAGTTTAAAGAGGGCGAAACCAGCGATATTACGGTAAAATTGCAGGTGCCGAGAGAGATGGGCAACGAATATGCCAACAAGATCGGTGAGGTTGACTGGGTGATTACCGTAGAGGGCTACACTGACGACGGCGGCGGTGGCGGCGATGAAAAGCCGAATCCTCCGAACCCTCCGACACCTCCGAATCCTCCGGGTGGCGGCGATGACCCGTCTACCCCGTCTGAACCTGGTGGCCCCGGCGAGCCCGGCAGTATGGGCAACACCGACACCATTACCGTTAACAAGGTTTGGAGCGGTGACGCTGCCAGCAAACGTCCGGAATCGGCAACCTTTACCCTGTACCAGAACGACGTTGCTTATGACGTAATTACTCTGGGCGAATGGAACAACTGGACTTATACCTGGACCGGCCTTGATATGACCGAGCGCTGGCAGGTTGTAGAGACCGAATTGGCCGGCTACGAGGCTGCATACAGCTTAAACGGCAATGTGCTTACGGTAACCAACATTGCCAACAGCCCCGAAACCCTGCTTAAAACCGGTCAGCTTAACTGGCCCATTGCCGTGCTGGGTGGTTTCGGCGCCGCCTTTATGCTGGCTGGCTTAGCCATGATGTTTAAGAAGAAGCATAGCAATGCCTAAAAAACTTGGCGTTATATTTGTAGCAGCCGGGGCAGTGATGATTTTATCAGCGCTGCTCCTGTTGCTTTATAATTGGTACGAAGACGACCGCGCCGGCAGAGAAGCCGAAGAAATGCTGGCCGAGGTAGAGTCGATAATGGCCCAAAAGCAAACCGCCGATGATGACACCGAGGAAAAATTTCCGTCGGCGTATGGCTTTGAATATGCCGGGTATTTGGAGATACCTGCGCTGGAGCTGGCATTGCCGGTGATAAACGATTGGGACGAAAACCGCCTGAAAATTGCGCCCTGCCGCCATTTTGGGTCGGTGGCCGACGATGATTTGGTGATAGCCGCGCATAACTACCGCAACCATTTTGGCCGCCTAAAGCGGCTGACGGTGGGGGACAGCGTGCTGTTTACCGATATGGACGGGCAGCAGATAAGCTACACGGTGGTGCGTACCGCCACCTTAGACCCGACCGACGTTGATGCTGTGCGCTACAGCGGCAATGATCTGGTGCTGTATACCTGCACTAAAGACGGCCAGACGCGCGTTACGGTTTTTTGTGACCGCGTGGCCGATGATGCTGCATAAAAAAATCTTACCCTGCGTGCTGTAGGGTAAGATTTTTTTGTTTGTTTTGCAGTAAATCAGCGGCGTTTAAGCAAGCCGACAGCCGAGCAGATAAGAAACATCAGCAGGTTTACGATAACCACGGTGGCGCCCACGGGGGTTTCGGCCAGAATAGAAAGGATGATACCGACCGCCGCCGCAAACACCGATATTACAGCGGAACAAATTGTTACCGCGCGGAAGCTGTTAAGCAGGCGCATTGCCGACAGCGCCGGAAAGATGACCAGAGCTGAAATAAGCAGCGAACCGACCAACTTCATGGCCAGCACAATAATAACCGCAATAACAACGGCAATCAGCAGGTTATAAGCGCCGGCGCGGGTGCCGCAGGCACGGGCAAAGCTTTCGTCAAAGGTTACGGCAAAAATTTTGTTGTAGCAGGCCACAAACAGCACAATAACCAGCAGCGACATAATCACCGACAAACCAACCTCGTTGCCGGTAAGGGTTAAAATGCTGGTAGAGCCAAACAGCGTGTTGCAAACGTCACCGGCAATGTTGGGGCCGGTGGCAAACACGTTCATAAGCAGGTAGCCAATGGCCAGCGCGCTTACCGACAGCATGGCAATGGCAGCGTCGCCGCGTATTTTGGCCTTTTGGCCGGCACACAGCAGCAGCACCGCGCAAAAAATGGTAGCCGGCAGCACAAACAGCATATCGTTGCTTAAATTTAGCGCCGATGCTATAGCCAGCGCACCAAATGCCACGTGAGAAAGTCCGTCACCGATGAAGGAAAAGCGCTTTAGCACCAGCGTTACGCCCAGCAGCGACGAACACAGCGCAATAAGCACGCCCACAATAAAGGCATACCAGACGAACGGGTATTGGGCGTACATCAGCAGTTTTTCGGCTAACATTGGCACTCACCTCCCGTCCAAAATTTGCCCAGAGGGCTGGCAAGGTAGGCGTCTTTGGCGCCGAAAAACAGCTCAACGCCAATGTGCAGCACGTGGCTGGCATACTTGGCGGTGGCGGCCATATCGTGCTGCACCATAATTACGGTTATATTGTCGTTGGTGTTAAGCTCCGCTATCAGACGGTACAGTTCGGCGGTGGCGTAGGGGTCTAACCCGGCCACGGGTTCGTCTAACAGCAGCAGACTTTTGGTGGCCGCAAGGGCACGTGCCAGCAGCACACGCTGCTGTTGACCGCCGGAAAGCTCACGGTAGCTGCGGTCAGCCAGATGGCAAATATCCAGACGGTGCATAGATTCGTGGGCGCGGGTTTTGTCGGCGCGGCTGTAAAAGGGGCGCAGCCCCAGGCGGCTTTGGCAGCCGGAGAGAACGATTTCCCACACCGAGGCGGGAAAATCCCTTTGTATAAAGGTTTGCTGCGGCAGGTAGCCAATATCCTGCTGCGTAAGCCCATCGCCAAAGGTTATTTTGCCGGCAAGCGGTGCTTTTAGCCCCAGCAGCGTTTTGGTAAGCGTGGTTTTGCCGGATCCGTTTTCGCCCACAATGCACAGGTAATCGCCGCGGTTTACGGCAAAGCTAAGGTCGCTTAAAATGGCCTTGCCTTCGTAACCCAGCGTTAAATTTTGGCAGTTTATCAGCGGCATAATGCCCTCCTGTTTACGGTTAATTAAGCGCATTGACCAGCGCCGCTAAATTGCTTTGCATAACACCAAGGTAGGTGGTGCCGGCGGCAATATCGGCGGTGGTTACAGACTGCATAGAGTCTAAAACGATGATTTTGGTGTTTGGTTGCTGCGCGGTGCTTATAACGGTATCGGCCAGAGAAGTATCCGATTTTTCGCAGGTTAGCACGGCGGGCAGCTTAAGGTCTGCAAGCGTGTCCGACAAGGATTTTACGGTTTCAAACGATGCCGCAGTTTCGGCTGAACAGCCGGGGTAGGCGGCATACCAGTTCAGGCGGTAATCTTCTGCCAGATACGCAAACGGAAAACGATCAGCTACCATTATGGTTTGATAAGCGGCGGTATCTATTGCCGCTTGATATTCACTGTCCAGCGCGGTAAGCCGGTTTATGTAGGCGGCGGCGTTGGCGCGGTAGGTATCGGCATTATCGGGGTCAATTTCTGCCAGCTTTTCGGCAATGGCGTTGGTGCAAATTACCGCATTCTTCAACGACAGCCAGATGTGTTCATCAAGCTCCGGCTCATCGGCGTGCTCGTGGTCGTGGTCGTCGGCAGAAACATTCTCGTCGTTAACCGTCAGCAGGGGCATATTGTCGGCAATTACTGTTAACAGGGGCATAGCATAGGCGGTGGCAGCGGTTTGCTCCACGGCGTTTGTAACCCAACTGTCAGATTCACCGCCGATGTAGATGAACAAATCACAGTCGGAAATCATAACAAAATCGCGGGCAATGGGCTGGTAGCTGTGCATATCCGCACCGGTATCGGCACCCAGCAAATTTACCTGTGTGTTAACGTCACCGATAACATTGGTTGTCCAATCATAGGCAGCAAAATTATCGGTAACCACCGTAATTTCGGCGGTTTGGTTGTCGGCAGGTGTTTCGCCGCAGGCGCAAAGCCCCAGCGATAAAAGCCCCAGCATAGCAAGTATGGCAAAAAGTTTTTTCATAAAACAAAAGTTCTCCTATTTATAATATGCATACCTATAAATTTTAACGCCAAAGGGGGGTATTTGTCAAGTTAGTCATAACTATCGGCAGAAAAAATTGTACTTTGGGCAGGATTATTCTGCTATCTGTCGAATAAAAACTTGGTAAATCAAGGGTTAAAATTTATTATTCAGGAGGCTACAATGACAGAGATTTTAAGAAAAAGCATTGAAGTAGGCGGAAGAACGCTTACCCTGGAAACCGGCAGAATGGCCAAGCAGGCCAGCGGTGCGGTTTTTGTAACTTACGGTGACACAGCGGTTTTGGCAACTGCTACCGTTGCTGCTAAGGCTAAAGACGGTATTGACTTCTTCCCCTTGACTGTTGATTACGAAGAAAAAATGTACGCTGTGGGCAAAATTCCCGGTGGCTTTATTCGCCGCGAGGGCCGTGCCAGCAATCAGGCAATTTTAAATGCCCGCCTTATTGACCGCCCGCTGCGTCCGCTGTTCCCCAAGGCATACCGCAAGGATGTTCAGGTTATTGCCACTATACTTTCGGTAGACCACGATTGCCCGCCGGAAATTACCGCTATGTGCGGTGCATCGGCGGCGCTGCATATTTCTCACGCACCCTTTGCCGGCCCCATTGCCGGTGTTATTATGGGTATGGTAGACGGTGAGTTTGTTATTAACCCCACCGTAGCACAAAAAGAAAGAAGCGTTATGCACATTGCCGTAGCCGGCACCAAAGACGCTATTATGATGGTAGAAGCCGGTGCTGCGGAAATTCCGGAAGAAACTATTCTGGATGCTATTTTAACCGCTCACGAGGAAATTAAGCGCATAGTTGCCTTTATTGAGGAGTTCCGCGCTGAGGCTTTGGCGATGGGTCTGGCTAAGGAAAAAGAGGTGTTTGTAGAAGAACATCCCTCGGAGGAGCTGGAAGCCGCCATTATGGCATATAAAGACGAGCTGGCAGCCGCCGTACACAAGTGCGCTACCGAAAAGCTCCCCAAGGAGGAACGCGAGGAGCTGCTGGAGGCTACCAAGGCTGCTATTGTCGAACGTTTTGCCGGTGAAGAATATGCCGACGAACAGGCTAATATTGCCAAATTTATTGATAAAATGGAAAAAGAAGTTTTCCGCACCATGATTGCGCGTGATAAGCTGCGTATTGACGGCCGTGCCCTTAACGAGGTTCGCCCGATTACCTGCGAGGTAGATATTTTGGGCAAGGTACATGGGTCGTCGCTGTTTACACGTGGCCAAACGCAGGTGCTTAACATTTGTACGCTGGGCACTTTAAGCGAGTCGCAGACTTTGGACGGTTTGGGGCTGGAAACTTCTAAGCGCTATATGCACCAGTACAACTTCCCGCCGTACAGCACCGGTGAAACCAGACCTATGCGCGGCCCCGGCCGTCGTGAGATTGGTCACGGTGCGCTGGCAGAACGTGCGCTGGAGCCGGTTATTCCTTCGGCAGAAGAATTCCCCTATGCTATCCGTATGGTATCCGAGGCTATTGAGAGCAACGGTTCTACCTCTATGGCATCGGTATGTTCTTCTACCATGAGCCTGATGGCTGCCGGTGTACCGATTTCCGCACCGGTATCCGGCTGTGCAATGGGTCTTATCAGCGATGGCGAAAATATGACCATTTTGACGGATATTCAGGGTATGGAAGACTTTTTGGGCGATATGGACTTTAAGGTGGCCGGTACTCCCAAGGGTGTTACCGCCATCCAGATGGACATTAAGATTGCCGGCATTAACAAGGAGATTTTAACGGCAGCTTTGGCGCAGGCCAAAGAGGGCAGAGCGTTTATTTTGGGCAAAATGCTGGCCTGCATTGCCGAACCCAGAGCGGATATTTCTAAAAATGCACCGCGCATTATGTCTATGCAAATTCATCCCGATAAAATCCGTGAGGTTATTGGCAGCGGCGGCAAAACTATTCGCCGTATTGTCGAAGAAACCGGCGCTCAGGTGGATATTGAAGAAAGCGGCGTAGTTTCTATTGCCAGTGTAGATTCGGAAGCCGGCTTAAAGGCTAAGGCCATTATAGAAGCTATTTGCGCCGAACCGGTGGTTGGCCAGATTTATACCGGCCGCGTTACCGGCGTTAAAGAATTTGGCGCGTTTGTTGAAATTATCCCCGGTGTGTTTGGCGGCAAGGGTAAAGAGGGTATGGTTCATATATCTGAGCTGGACAAGAGCCGTGTTGCCAAGGTAGAGGATATTTGCAACGAAGGTGATATGCTTACCGTTAAGGTTATTAATATTGATGCGGCGGGGAAAATTAAATTATCGCGCAAGGCTACTCTGTAGACTGGAATTGACAATTACTGTTTCATATAATTTTCAATCAGGGCTGCCTGCCAAGGCAACAGGCACGTATCATAAAAAAACAAAAGCTCTCATAAGCTGTGGTAAACAGTTTATGGGGGCTTTTTTATGCGTATGTATTTTATTCCGCGTCGACCATTATTAACCGTTTCTATGCTTGCTGTGTTGGCGGCATTGGTAGTGGCGGCACGTTTTTTAACCACCGACCGACAACTGGCGGCGTGGGTAGCAGCCGGGAGCAGCGGGCTTTCCCCGGTTATTTCCTGCGGGCAAAATGCCAATGCCGTAAGTTTGCTGGTGTCGGTAGAGGATGAAAACACTGCCGACGAGGTGGCGGCAATGCTGGCTGTGCTGGCCGATAACGGGGCGCGGGCAACTTTTTTTATCAGTGGGGGCTTTGCGGCGGATAACCCGGATACCCTGCTGTCAATAAAGGCCGGCGGGCATATGCTGGGCGTGCTTGGCAGGGCCGACGGTGCGGATTATGCGGCGGCGTTGTCGGAAATGAATGAAACTGCTGCTGCCATTGCCGATGCTGTGGGGGCGGCACCTTCGGTGTATCTGCCGGCAGGTGGTGTGGCCGGAGAAGCGGCGCGCCGTGCGGCTATGGACAGTGGGCTGATGTTTGTGCTGGGCAGCGTAGACAGCGGCGATTGGCAGGCTGAAGCTACCGAGGATATTATTGCTAAGGTGCTGGCCCAAATCGAGCCGGGCAGCTTTATAACACTGGGCCCGGGCGATAAAACCTGTGCGGCGCTTAAAGTTTTGCTGCCGGAATTTGCCGCCAAGGGGTTGGCCTGCTGCACGGTGGATAAAACCGTAACAGCCGATGGTGAATAATATGTGTATAGTGGCAAGCATAGCAGATTTTTATACCAAAATCTGTGTGGCGGTGGCAAACATATGCCGCTTTAGATGGATTTTGGCGGTGTTAGGTGGGTGCCTGGCCATATTAGTGTGGCTAATGCCCAATGCTGCTGCCGCAGCCGAAGTATCGGTAACGGCTAAGGCCGCCCTGCTGTTAGATGCGCAAACCGGGCAGGTGTTGCAGGAAAAGCAGGGTTATACCCAGTTGCCGCCGGCCAGCACTACCAAAATTTTAACGGCTTTGCTGGCGTTGGATATTTGCCCCCTTGACCGGCAGGCGGTGGTATCGGCGGCAGCGGCAGCCGTAGGCGAAAGCAATGTGGGGCTTGTAGCCGGAGAAGAATTTGCTGTTAGCCAACTGCTTAATGCGGCCCTGCTAAAGTCTGCCAACGATGCCTGTTATGCCATTGCCGAGGCGGCGGTGGGCAGCGAGCCATTGTTTGTGCGCCTGATGAACCTTAAAGCCGATGCTTTGGGGGCGGGGGCTGCGGTGCTGTTAAACACCAACGGTCTGCCGGCTGACGGCCACACTATGAGCTGCTACGATTTGGCTTTGTTGGCGCGGGCGGCTATGCAAAACAGCGAATTTAGCACGCGCGTGGGCAGTGTTTACGGCAAAATGGAGGGCGGCAGCTATAACCGCAGTTTAAAAAACACCAACAAGCTGCTTGGCATCAATCCTAACGTAACCGGGATAAAAACCGGCACCACCAATGCCGCCGGTGCCTGTCTGGTCAGCTCTATGGCGGCCGACGGGCGCAGTGTTATTGCCGTGGTGCTAAACAGTGCCGACCGTTATGGCGATAGTCTTAAGCTGCTTAACAGCGGCATAAACGATTATGTTAATATTTTGTTGATAAAGCGCGGCACCCGGCTGGGCAGCATTTATGTGGCAAAAAGTAAAACGCAGGTGGCGGTTTGTGCGGCTGCTGATTTTTGGGTGACTTTGCCGCATGATTTTGCCCCGGCTGATTTAAGCGTGCAGTGGGCGTGGCGTACCCTTGGCAAGCGCGACAAGGTTGTATCCGGGGATGTGGTGGGGAGTTTGGGGATATATTATGCAGGTGGTTTAGTTGGTGTTATTGGACTGGAAGTCCAATAGCACCCCATCTGCTGTGTCATATAATTTCTCGCTTGTCGGCGTACTTTAGTACGCCTCTGTCGACTCGAAATTCTATTCCTTGCATCTGGGGTACTCTTGGACTTCCTTGGCTTTTGGTGCTTAACCGGCAACAGCACCCCACCAAAAGGGACAATAGCACCTTATCTTTAGGCTCGTTGTCTGCTTGGCTCAGCGGCGTA
>CAZMTO010000006.1:0-66796 GCA_964569265.1 uncultured Peptococcaceae bacterium
CAATTTATACAGAGAGGCAGCGTTACGCATCAAGAGCCAGACTAACTCTCACGGCAAAAACAAGTCCGTTTCAATGTAAATTTTACAGCAAAACAAGGTTTAAAAAGAACTTTTTTCGAGTTTTTCCGTATATATTGACCAATCCAACAGCATCTTGTATAATTTTTATAAAATAGTAGCAGAACAGGCTCCTACGCCAAGTTAAATACCATACGAGAATTTTATAGGAAAAAGATTCTTAATGACTTCTGTATCAAACAGATTTTAAGCGGTGTTTTTGAAACAAATAATGACAAATACAAGTGTAATCCGGAAAACGAACGCACACTGTTTTATGTAGCTGCCACAAGAGCCAAGCAGAATCTTTACACAACTTACGAACTATCCGCACAATTGGCTTATTTAGGAGGTGATATTTATGTTTGAACCTTGGCAGTTAGCAACGATTGATGATGCCGGTTATAACGGTATTAGTGACGAACATATTGACCGTGTGGCAGAGTCCTTACTCGCCACCGATCTCGCTGTGATTGACCGCAGCACGTTTGAATATCATTGCTACAAATGCGGCATTGATCCCAACAATTTCTCTCAAGCCGACTTAGATGCACTGGAAGAAAAATTGAACAGGTAGGTGTAACATGAAAGAAAAAACAGAAAAACCGGCAAAGAAAGTACTCTTGTTACCTGAAAACCATGAAAATTCACGATCTCGGCGGCACGAATTTTCGCCCGGTGTTTGCAGTGGACAAACTGCGCCAAGCGGGTGAGTTTGCTAACCTGAAGGGGTTAATCTACTTCACCGATGGTTATAGTGACTTCCCTTCTAAAAAGCAGGACTATGCTGCCGCCTTTGTACTGATTGATGATGAATATAATACCCCCCCCAATGTTCGATCGTGAGCGATCAAACCGGTTCTACAACGGAATGAAATTTAAGAGGAGTAAAACATGAACACTACAACGGTATTTATTAGTTTAAACGGCGTACTGAAAAAATTACCGGCTCTGACAGAGACGTGATCATCCCAAACAGTGTCACAAGCATCGGTGATCACGCGTTCTGTCTATGTAACAGCCTGACAAGCATCACCATACCGAACAGCGTCACAAGCATTGGCGATTACGCATTCAGCGGATGTGACAGCCTGACAAGCATCACCATCCCAAACAGCGTCACAAGTATTGGCAAAAACGCGTTCTGGCAATGTGACAACCTGACAAGCGTCACATGGCCTTGCACACTGGCAAAACAACTGAACAGCTATCTGCCGTCGAAGAAAATAATTCTGCACATTGACAATCTTACTAACGTAGGCACTAAATTCCGCCCCGGTGCCGCAGTGGGCTTTGCCGAAGACGAACGCTATTTTACGGATGAAAATGGCAAACAGTATCTAAAATACATCAAAGCCAATGCCGTCAAACTGGCAAATGTTGCTGTTGCACATCCGGCGCTGCTTTATCTGATGATTAGGGAAAAACTGATTGCCGCCAAAAATCTGGAAGCTGTAACGGCAACCGTGCTGGAAAGCGGCAACGCCGAGTTAATTGCCGCTATTCTGGAGTACGGCCATCGTTCCATATCTGCAAAAGACAAAGCCAAGATGCAGAAAAAGAAAGATGAACGGGAAACAAATGTTATTAACTTCATTTTCGATACGACCAATACAGAAAAGCTACTGGGAAAAACTTTTGTTGTCTCCGGCAAATTAAAAACTTTTGCCAGCCGCGATGAACTAAAAGAGTGCCTGACTGCCTGCGGTGCAACGCTGACCGAGAAAATGAATTATGGCGTTGATTACCTCATCACCAACACACCGGACTCCGGCACGGAAAAAAACAAAATGGCTGTCAAACTGAACATCCGCCGCATCACCGAAGCACAGTTCAATAAAATGATCGGCAGAACAATTCTGCAATAAACAAAATATTATAAAAATACTATATCTGAGAGTTTGTCAAAAAAAACATTAAGACTTACTCGTTGCCAAAAAAGATGCGTCCCGGCATCCCATCTTGGCAAAATATTTGCGTTCCGGTTGGAATATAGAAAGGAGTGTTCGCAAATGAAAATAATGCACTTGTCAGATCTTCACTTGGGCAAACGTGTAAATGAGTTTTCCATGCTCGAAGATCAAGAATATATCCTAACAAAAATAATCAATATCATTGACGAACAAAACCCGCACGCTGTTGTGATTGCCGGTGATATTTATGACAAATCAGTACCTTCTGCCGAAGCCGTAGAACTGTTTGACAATTTTCTGGTTAACCTGTCCATGCGCAACCTTAAAGTCTTTGTCATCAGTGGCAACCACGATTCTGCCGAGCGTATTGCGTTCGGCGGTCGGCTCATGGACAAAAGCGGCATTTATATGTCTCCCGTATTTAACGGAAAAGTAGAACCAATCACTCTTAAAGATGAGTTTGGAGAAATAAACTTTTACATGCTTCCATTTGTAAAGCCATCACATGTTCGCAGGTTTTATCCTGATGATAATATCGAAACTTATACCGACGCGATTAAGGTGGTGGTTGACCACATGAACATTGACGCCACCAAGCGTAATGTTTTAATCACGCACCAATTCGCGACCGGTGCCGTGCGCACGGATTCGGAAGATATTTCGGTCGGCGGTACAGATAATGTGGATGTCAGTGTTTTTGCAGACTTTGACTATGTGGCTCTGGGGCATATTCATAGAGCGCAAAAGTGCGGAAGTGATTTTGTTCGTTACAGCGGAACACCGCTGAAATACTCTTTTTCCGAAGCAAACGACACTAAAACGGTAACAATTGTGGAACTAAATGCCAAGAGCGATACAAAACTGTCATTTTGTCCGCTTATTCCCAAGCGTGATTTGGTCGAAATCAAGGGCTCGTACAATGATCTTACGCTGAAAAGCTTCTATGACGGGACTTCTTATGCAGAGGATTATATGCACATCACACTGACCGATGAAGAAGATATCCCGGATGTATTGACAAAACTGCGCGTAATCTACAAAAATATCATGAAACTGGATTATGATAATCTGCGCACTCGCCATTCAACCGCTATCAGCGCAGCATCGGATATTAAGAGCAAAACACCCCTTGAACATTTTGGCGAGTTTTACGAAATGCAAAATGGACAATGTATGAACGATGAGCAGGTTGCGTTTATGACACGCCTAATCGAAGAAATATGGGAGGGATAATGAATGAGACCCCTGGAATTGAAAATATCGGCATTCGGGCCCTATGCAGGTATCGCCGAATTTGATTTTAAGAAACTCGGAACCAGCGGATTATACCTGATTACCGGCGATACCGGTGCTGGAAAAACAACCATTTTTGATGCCATCACCTATGCGCTGTATGGCGATCCAAGCGGCGACAATCGTGAAGCTTCTATGCTTAGGTCTAAATACGCCGATGCATCTACCCCGACAGAAGTCGAATTAAAGTTCAGTTATTATGGAAAAGAATATATCGTAAAGCGTAATCCTACATACGAAAGAGCCAGCAAGAAGGGTTCTGGCATGACAGAGCAAACTGCCAATGCAGAGTTCATCTACCCCGATGGCAGAGTAATTTCTAAGATTAAGGATGTAGATAACGCAGTAAAATCCGTAATCGGCATTGACAAAAAACAATTTTGTCAAATTGCCATGATTGCCCAGGGCGATTTTCTGAAATTGCTGCTGGCTCCTACAACAGAAAGAAAAATAATCTTCCGACAAATCTTCAAAACAGAGCTTTTCTCAAATTTGCAGGAAAGGCTGAAAAAGGAATCCGGCGCACTGTCAGACGAATGTATAACCATAAAGCGAAGCATCGCGCAATATATCAATGGCATTGTGTGTGATGAGAATTCTGTTGTCTCGCTTGAAGTTAAAAAAGCAAAAAACGGCGATTTAACAACAGAGGATACGGTTGCGCTAATTGAGAAATTGATTTCGGACGATGAGGAAGCGGAAAAGACACTGACAGATCAAAAGGAGAATTTGCAAAAAGAACTCGACGAGATTAAAGCTCTGATTGCAAAAGCAAATGACATCACAGCGGCGAAAAAAGATTTGGATAAGAATGAAGCTGACTTTGCGAACGCAACAAAAGAGAGAACTTCTATCCAGAAAACCTATGACGATGAAAAAGCAAAAGAGCCTCAGATTAAAGCACTAAGCGAAGAAATCGCCAACATCAAAGCGACACTGCCGGAATATGATGAACTTGCCGAAAAGCAAAACACGGTTCATAACAACCATACATTCATCAATACTGCAATGCAAAAAGAAAAAGAATTAAATAATCTTATTTCAACGCTCACGAAGGAAATCAAGGCACTGACGGAAGAAGAAACGACGCTGCAAACTGCCAGAGAAGAAAAGATTAGGTTAGAAAATAAGAAACAGGACTTAAAGACACAATCCGATAATCTGACAACATTGCAACAAGATATTCTTGCGTTTAAAGCAGCAAAGAAAACCTACCTTGACGCTGTTCAGGAGTATAAAGAAAAAGCTAATGTTGCATCCGCTGCCGATACAGAATTACAAAACCAAAACAAAGCGTACCTTGACGCACAGGCCGGGATCCTTGCAGATACTTTAGTACACGGCACTCCCTGTCCTGTATGCGGCTCAACCGTACACCCCATGCTTGCGGTAAAACCCCAAAATGCACCCACAAAAAACGAATTGGATCAATTGCAAATCCAGGCAAACAAAGCAAACGATGCTGCCAAGAATGCCAGTATACACGCCGGTATGTTGAAAGGCACTTCTGATGAAAAAGAAAAAAGCGTCAACGAAGAAATTGTTCGTTTATTGGGAGAAATCAGCATTGAGAATGTTTCCGATTCAATAAACCATAAACTCGCAGAGATTGTCTCCGAGATAAAAGCAATTAACTCGAGAATTGCGGACGAACAAAATAAAATCGACCGCAAAGCTGAGATCAATACGTTGATCCCGCAAAAAAAGAAAGAAACGGAAGATGCGCAAAATAAGTCTTCTGATCTTCATAGTCAGTTATCTGCCAAGCAGGGTGAAAATACAACGCTGGAAGATAGAATTTCGAAACTAAAAGAAAAACTTTCCTTCGAATCAAAAGATAAGGCAGAACAAAAGATTTCCGAGCTTACTGAAAGGAGCGAGAAAATAAGCGAAGCCATTAACTCTGCGCAACAAAATCTCACCAAATGTGATGAAGAACTTGCGTCACTTGTATCCGCCAAAAAAGAAATTCGAAAGCGTTTAGACGGTGCCGTAGATATTGATCTCAAGCAGGTATCCGCAAAGCAAACCAATATTGAAAGTCAACTCACAGAAATTGAAAACAAGGAAAAAATACTTTACAGCAGAATTTCTGCAAACAAGGATTGTTTGAAAAACATCAAAATGACAGCCGGGGACTTAATCGCTACAGAGCACAAATATTCATGGGTTAAGGCTCTTTCAAACACAGCCAACGGCAATATATCCGGCAAAGAAAAAATCATGCTTGAGACATACATCCAGATGAATTACTTTGACCGGATTATTGCACGAGCTAATTCGAGGCTGATGATTATGACAGATGGCCAGTATGATTTGGTTCGTTGCAAAGAAGCACTAACGAAGCAAGGACAGAGCGGTTTGGATCTGGACGTCATCGACCATTATAACGGCAGTCAGCGAAGCGTAAAAACTCTTTCCGGCGGCGAGTCTTTCAAGGCATCGCTTGCGCTTGCACTCGGCCTTTCTGATGAGATTCAATCCTCGGCCGGCGGTATTAAATTGGATACCATGTTTGTTGATGAAGGCTTTGGCTCACTAGATGAAGATTCCCTATCTCAGGCGATCAAAGCACTTACTTCTTTGGCTAATAACAACCGCCTTGTTGGTATCATCTCTCATGTAGGAGAGCTAAAGCAGAAAATCGATAAACAAATCCTGGTTACAAAAGACAAGTCTGGCGGCAGTAAAGCTGAGATTATTGTATAGGCAATCTTCCGATTAAGAACTCTTGATTTAAGTCAAACGCTTACCGGTTCGGTCAATAAAAACTCGGATACTATGATCCGATACTTTGAAATGATAAAAGCGTCCATTGATTTCCTCAGAAGTCAATGAACGCTTTTATGCGTTATTCAGTTTTAATGCTGCTCCTCCTTTCGCAGCTCGTGGGCTGTCGTGATGGCAGCTCATCACAGATTGGGTATCGTGAAGTTGGACAAAATCAGCGAAAACCCCGTGTTTTCAAGGCTTTTGACCTTTGCCCCTATTATAACAGAACAGTCTATACGGCGCACAATACCTGTTGCTTTCATATTTCGCGCTCCTTTTTCATAAAATCACTTTACGTACATAGTTTTTGCAATAGCGTAAATTTTATACAAAGAACGCGCAAAAATCAGGTTGCACAAATTTTTTAATACCGTGGAATTTCCGCCTGTTCGCTGCGTGCTGCATCAGCAAAGTCTTGCGGCAGCTTTATCTGCATATACTCAAAGTCGGCATAAAGTGATACCGTGCCATCAATGTCGTAGCTTTTGCGCTGCTTCATATTGCCCTGCTCGTCATACACATATTCCACACGCCGTTCCGGGTAATCGCCTGCCTGCCCAATAACGCTGCTAAGGCATCGGCCCTGCTCATCATAGGTATAATTATACCAAATTTGCAGCATATCACCTACGTAATATTTTTGGCTAAGCATATTGCCGGCCGTATCATATTCATACTTGATGCAGCTTTGGGCATCGCCATTATCCGGCGTACTAAGCTCTTGCAGCAAATTGCCTGTTTCATCATAAACATAATCCGTGGTGCTGCCAACAGTGCCCGCCGCAGCATAAACATAGCTGTTTTTACTGCCGTCATCGTTGTAGGTACAGGCTTCGTACCATTCGCGCTCGCCATTGCCAAAATAGTGGCTGCCCTCTGTCATATTGCCCTGCGCATCATTAACAAATTCGCTGTAATATATGGTTGTGCCGTCATCGCTAAGCAAACGGTTGCCCACCAAAAAGCCGTTATCGTCATAAGCGTTTTCCATATGGCTGTACAGCAGCGGTTCATCATTACCGCCATCCATACGGTATTCTGTTATCGCAAGCGGTTTGCCGTCATCAGTATAGGTCTGCTCCACATAGCCGGTCTGTTTGCCGTTATCGTAATAATCCGTGCGACAAAGCCGCCCTGCCGCATCGTAGCTAAATTCCGTCAGCCGCTCCGGCTCATCTGCATACACCTGCACCTCGCTTATACGCCGCCCGGCTTCATTGTAACTGTGTATCACCTCCAGCACCTTTGTACCATCGGCATTATAGGTCACCTGCCCGGTCAGCAACGATACCTGCTCCGCCCCGGTCTGCACATCGCCGGCATCACCACACGCCGCCAGGCCCGGCAGCAGCACACCGCACATCAACATACACAAAATTTTACGCATTTTACACAACATATTAAATTTCTCCCTTTATATACGTTATATTTCTGCAAGTTTTATGTTTTACATACCTGCCAATATCTCCGCCTGCTGTTCCTTAACCTGCGCCAAGCGGTCAGTCGGCACGGCAACTTCCACATAAGAATATTCTACGCTGCTGTACACCCGGCCGCTTTCGTCAACCAGCTCTCTTTTTTGCAAATTGCCATTTTCGTCATACACATAGCGGTATTCATCTGCCCACGCACCGGCGTCCGGCCCGCCAATATAGTATATTTGCCCGGTTTTGCGCCCGGCTTCATCATAAGTATAGTCGGTGTAATCCAAAATTTCGTCGGTATTCGGGTGTTTAACTATCTGGCGCAGCATATTGCCCTGCTCATCATACTCGTACAGTATTTCACTCATATCGTTTTCATTATGCCGGCCACCGCTTACACGCACCTTGTTGCCAAACTCATCATAGGCTGTATCGTAGCTGTAAATCACCGCACCATCGCCGTCATACTGCCGATACGCCACGTTCTGCCCGGCCTCGTCATAAGTCCATTCCACACGCCCTTTCAGCGTACCGTCGGCGTTTTTGTTAACGGCATAAAGCAAATTATCCTGCCCGTCATAAACAATATGCGCTGTGTAGCTCACTGCGCCGTCATCATCATACCACACGCTATCCTGGTATTTTGCGCCGTCCTCATACACAGTGATAATCTCGCCGCTCAAATGTCTGTCCTCGTCGGCACCCTCCCAATTACGCACACTAACATTGCGCCCGGCCTCATCATAGCCGTATTCCTTATCGTTTCGGCTGCCATCAGCAAAAATATCACCGGTAAGCTTAAGCGTGCCGTCATCATTATAAGCATAGCTGCGGCTGCTTGTGACTTCACCGTTCGCATTCAGCCAACTTGTATTCGCCAAAGTGCCATCTTCGTTATACTCCCAAGTCCGGCTGTTCTCCACCGTGCCGTCGTCCGCATATTTAACCTCCTGCGTCAAAAGCCACATATGTTCTCCCGTCTGCCCGGCATCGTCACACGCCGCCAAGCCAAGCGCCAGCACACCGCACATCAGCATACACAAAATTTTCTTCATAACCGTACCCCCATTTTCACTTAAAACTCCAACTCAAACCATTCATTGTCCGATATCTCATATCGTTGCTGCAAATTCCTCGGCAGCAGCACCGTTTTGTATTTATATTCAATGTGCGTTTCAGCTTCGTCGCCGTATTGGCTGTACTGCGCAATAACATTGCCGCTTTCGTCATATTCATACCTGATACGTTCATACCAGCCGTCGGCATAATAGTTGTACATACCTACGCAGCGGCCCTGCTCATCATACTCCCGGCGCTTATCAGCTACCATACCGCCGGGGGTATTTTCGGTTTCGCTCAATTTGTTGCCGTTTTCGTCATAGGTAAAGGTTTGCCAACGTAACAGCCCGTCATAAATGTCGTAAGTTTCCACGCTCATCAGGCGCCCGGCAACATCATATTTATATTCCTGCCGGCTTACCAATGCTCCCGCCAAAGCATATTGCTCGCGGCGCACCAAAAGGTCACCGTCATATTTGTAAACCACCGAACTGTTCAGCTCGCCACGGCCGTTAAAGCTCTTTTCGCTCACGCGCCGCCCCTGCTCATCATAACCGTAATAAAAAACGTCCCCCACCGTACCGTCAGCCCAAATCTGCCGATAACTCAGGCGGTTATTATCATCATCATATGTATATTCGCCGCCGGCTTTATCACCGCTATAGTTTTTGTAGGCCAACAAATTGCCGCGCTCATCGTAGCTATACTCACGTTCCAACACCGTATTGCCGTCTTTGCCGTTTTCCGTGCGCACAAGCTGCCCCGCCTTGTTAAAAACATACCGCATATGCCACTTTGTTGCTGCGTTGCCGTTGCTGACGCCTATTTTCTGCACCACATTCGGCTCAATCACAAAATCATAGCTGTTAAACCAGTAACATTCGCCCTGCTCGTTGTAATTCGCCTCATACGCCACCACATCCGCAGGTTCAAATTCACAGGCAGCGCCACCCAGCCCCGTTATCAGCGCCACCGCGCACAATAACATTAACATAAGCACCCCCTCCTAAAATTTTCAGCAGCATACTTTCTATCTATATCTTACATATATAACACACCGCGGGCAATACATAATGTGACATTTTTGCTGTAAAATTTTGCTCTTTATTATATAACCGCAAACAATGGCAAAATGTAACGCTGCTTTGCCAATTTTTTGCAAAATTTGCATAAAAAGCAGCCGCCCCTTGCCGGAACAACTGCTTTTTATTGATTATTCAGTTTTTAGCTTAATTTGTGGATAAACAAACCGCTTCTCAATTTAGGTTCAAACCAGGTAGACTTAGGCGGCATAACCATACCGCTGTCGGCAATCGCCATCAAATCGTCCAGCCCGGTAGGATACATAGCAAACGCTGCGGCCCAACCGTCGGCAACTCTGGCTTCCAGCTCGCCCAAACCACGAATACCGCCAACAAAGTCAATGCGTTTATCGGTTCTGGGGTCGGCAATGCCCAACAATTTGTCCAGCACGTTGGTCTGCAAAATGCTTACGTCCAAACGCGCTACCGGGTCGTTTTCGTCAAACACACCGGGCTTTACGGCCAAATCGTACCAGCGCCCCGGCAAATACAGGCTGCAATGATGCTTTTGCTGCGGCTTGGGGCAGGTACCCTCGGCAAGCGGGGTAATTTCAAATACATCAGCCAGCTTGGCCAAAAATTCGTCCTCGGTCATCCCGTTTAAATCGTGAATAACGCGGTTATAGTCCATAATTGCCAGTTCACCCGCCGGGAAGATAACCGACAAAAACCAGTTAAACTCCTCGCCACCGTCATAATCGGGGTGATCTTTGCGGCGCTTTTCAGCCACACGCACTGCACTGGCCGCACGGTGGTGGCCATCAGCAATATACAGGGCCGGCACATCACCAAAGGCAGCCGTCAGCCCGTCGATAACAGCGTCATCGTCAATCAACCAAACCGTATGACCAACGCCATCTTCGGCAACAAAATCATATACCGGCTTATGGTCGGCTATCCAGGCACAAATTGCAGCGCTTATAGCTTCGGCATCGCGGTAAGTCAAAAAAATCGGGCCGGTGTTGGCGTCGCACTCGTCCACGTGACGAATACGGTCTGCCTCTTTATCTGCACGGGTAAATTCGTGCTTTTTAATATTATCCTGCTGATAATCGTCTACCGCTGTGCAGGCAACCAGGCCCACCTGACGACGCCCGTCCATCTGCTGGGCGTAAATATACAGGCAAGGTTTGGCTTCCTGCTGCAAAACACCGTCTGCGGCCATTTGCTGCAAGTTTGCAGCAGCCTTGGCATAAACCTCATCAGCATACAAATCTATTGCCGGGTCAAGGTCAATTTCTGCCTTGTCCACGTGCAAAAAAGAATACGGATTGCCCACAACCATTTCGCGGGCTTCCTCGCTATTCATCACATCATACGGCAATGCTGCCACCTTGTCCGCCAAATCGGCACGGGGGCGCAGGGCCGCAAATGATCTGATTTTTACCATATTAAACCTCCGGGGTATTTATTACTGTTATTATCGTGCAATAAATTATACAACACAGCAAATGTGCCACTATTGTCACTTCCGGTCTAAAAAACCGCGCTAAGGTGGGCTTTATCTATCCCACCCACCGCCCTGCATACACCCGGCGGGCGCGGCTTTTCAGCAAATTTGCCGTATCGTTATTGCAGCTCTGCAAGAATAATAGAAACTATCTCGTCACCAATTCTCCCCTGTGCCTCGGCAGTAGAACCACCGATATGGGGGGTAAGAGAAATTTTGGGATGAGTGTAAACAGCTTCGTTTTTGGTAGGTTCTTCGGCAAAAACGTCCAGTGCAGCAGCCGCAATTTTGCCGCTGTCCAAAGCTTCAATCAGGGCAGCTTCGTCAACCAAAGCACCGCGAGAAGTGTTAACCAGATATACGCCGTCTTTCATCTTGGCAATGGTGTCGGCGTTAATCAGCGGCGGCTCACCCTTGGCAGCCGGCACGTGCAGAGAGATAAAGTCAGCCTTAGCCAGCAGCTCGTCAAGACCAACAACCTCCGGTGCGGTAACATAGGGGTCATAGGCAATAACTTCCATACCAATGCCCTTGGCCAGCTTGGCCAGCGCTTTGCCAATGCGGCCATAACCGATAATACCCAGAGTTTTGCCGCCCAGCTCAATGCCTTCGTACTTCTTCTTGTTCCATTCGCCGTTACGCATAGTGTAGTTGGCAATGTGCAGGTAACGGGCAATAGCAAACATATGGCCCAAAGCCAGCTCGGCTACCGAATTGCTGCTGGCAGCCGGGGTGTTGCGAACCTTAATGCCCTGTTCTTCGGCATAAGCCACATCAATGTTATCTACACCAACACCACCGCGGATAACCAGCTTTAAGCGGCCGGCTTCTTTGGCAGCATCAATTACCGGTACACGTACCTTGGTAGCCGAACGTACTACCAGCACGTCAAAATCTGCCAACTGTTTAGCCAGTTCGTCAGCTTCATAAAACTGTTCTACAACCTCGTGCCCCATTTCACGGAGCTTGGCAACGGCCGCGGCTTCCATACCGTCGGCAGCTAAAATTCTCAACATAGTTTTTCCTCCTTATTATAACATAGATTTATTATTTGCAAGTTTTTTCAATCAAGGCCGGATAAACGTTTGTCTATTACCGCCGCCACCCTTGATTAAATTTATATGACACAGCAGATGTGCCGCTATTGTCAATTCCGGTATACCAGAAGGGCAAATGTGTGCCAGATGCAAGCACGACACCGCAGATGGTGTGCAGTTGTCCCTTCTGGCGACGAGTCGCCGGAGGCGTACTAAAGTACGCGCGCCTTGCGAGGAGACTGACGACACAGCAGATGTGCCGCTATTGTCAATTCCGGTTACGCACCCAAAGTCAGAGAATTGCAAGAGTGGTACAGATACGCGAAGTCAGGCGACGAGTCGCCGGAGGCGTACTAAAGTACGCCGACAAGCGAGGAGACTGACGACAAAGTAGATGTGCCGCTATTGTCAATTCTCTTCCTCAAACTTCTTCATAAACGCTACCAACGCTTCCACACCCTCCATAGGCATAGCGTTGTAAATAGAAGCACGCATACCGCCAACCGAACGGTGACCCTTAAGGTTAGAGAAACCGGCTGCGGTGCTTTCCTTAACAAACTTGGCGTCCAAATCAGCATCACCGGTGCGGAAGGTAACGTTCATCAGGCTGCGGCTGCCCTTATCGGCAACAGCGTGGAACATCTTGCTGTTATCCAGATAATCGTACAGCAAAGCGGCCTTTTTACGGTTAATTTCTGCCAGTGCCTCTACGCCGCCCAGAGAATCGATCCATTCCAGAACCAGCTTGCAGATGTAAATGGGATAGCACGGCGGAGTGTTATACATCGAATCGTTATCAGCGTGGGTACGGTAATCCAGCATAGTGGGGGTACCCGGCAGGGGCTCCTTCAGCAAATCCTTGCGGATAATAACGATGGTAACACCGGCAGGTGCCAGATTCTTTTGCGCGCCGGCATAAATCATACCAAATTTGGTTACATCAACAGGCTCGCTTAAAATGCAGGAAGACATATCGGCTACCAGCGGTACATTGCCGGTTTCCGGAATATAGGGGTATTTGGTGCCGTAAATGGTGTTATTAAAGCAAATGTGTACATAATCTGCGTCAGCCGACAAATCCAGCTCAGACTGTTCGGGCACGCGCACAAAGTTTTCTCCCTTGGTGCTGGCAGCACAGTGAATATTGGGGGTAAACTTCTGAGCTTCTTCGTAAGCTTTTTTAGCAAAGCTGCCGGATACAACGTAATCTGCCTTACCTTCGGGAGAAGAAAGCAAATTCATCGGCACCATAGCAAACTGGGTAGAAGCACCACCCTGCAAAAACAGCACTTTATAATCTTCGGGGATGTTCATTACCTTGTGGAACAAAGCCTCGGCCTGAGTAATAATATCATCAAAATACTTAGAGCGGTGGCTCATTTCCATTACAGACATACCGGAACCGCCATAATTCAGCAGCTCTGCCTGTGCTTTCTCCAAAACCGGCAGCGGCAGCATAGAAGGGCCGGCCGAAAAGTTAAAAATACGATTTTCCGTCATAATAATCAATCTCCTTTACTGTTTTTTATTTTTATATAGGCAAAAATTTTTACATATAATAATTGCTATACGGCTTTATTGTAGCATTTTTAACCAAACATAGCAAGCAAAATAGTAAATATTACGCAGCATTTATGCAAAAAAACAAACTGCCGGCAATGGTATACATCACCGACAGTTTGGTTATTTACTTAAAACACACCGGGCGCCGCCAAAGGCTTAGTTTTGCGCACTGCGGTACAAAAACGTTACCATTTGCGCGCGGGTACAAACTGCACCGGGCATAAATTCGGTAGCGCTTACGCCCTTGGTAATGCCCTGTTCTACCGCCCACTG
Source organism: uncultured Peptococcaceae bacterium (assembly GCA_964569265.1). Taxonomy (GTDB): domain Bacteria; phylum Bacillota; class Dehalobacteriia; order UBA4068; family UBA4997; genus Avidehalobacter. Next base: position 13,924 of record CAZMTO010000006.1, read on the forward strand.
CACGGCGTCAGCGTAATACGCATCGGCTGCAACGTCGGTAAACCGCTTGGCGTTGCCGCCGGGTTGGGGTGTTGCTGCCGCCCGCCACATAAACGCCGCCATTTGCGCACGGGTACAAACGGCATTGGGCATAAATTCGGTAGCACTTACGCCCTTGGTAATGCCCTGTTCTACCGCCCACTGCACTGCCTTGGCATAATAAGCGTCAGCCGCAACATCTGTAAAGACGGTGCTGTTGGCAAGCGGTGCAAAGTCGTTCAGCAACTCTATATGGGCGCTGCCGTTTACCGTAAAGCTTACCTTTCCGTCGGCATAATCAGCTTTAACTACCGTGGTTTTACCGGTCTTTTTATCGGTAACCCGTACCGATACCGTACCGTCCTCGTCACCAAGGTCGGTAGGCAGCTCTACTTTGGTGCCACCACTGATACCGCCGGGCACGGTAACATCGGCAGTTACATTACCCTTAGCATCAGTAACGGTTTTTATCTCTACACCGTCGGCAGTTTTTTCGGTAACTGTCACAGTGCCGTCCTTTTTGCTTACCACCGTCACTTCCGAACCGTCTTTGTACTTGGTGGTTTCAGTAACGGTATTGGTGCGCTCGTCGGTTACCGTGGTTGTCGTTGATCCATCGTCATTTTTGGTGGTAGTAGTGGTTGTGTTGCCGGCAACTGCACCGCCGCCACCGCCGCCACCGGTACTGCCGCCGCCACCGCCCGAACTGCTGCCGCCGTTGCCTACGGTGTAGTTAAGCGTACAATAGTTGGGGATAAATTCGCCGGTAGCTGTATCTTCGGCATAAGTGGTAACCTTTACTTTGGCTTTGCCGTCCTGCATACCTTTAACGTATATGGCGGCATCGCCGGTAATCGTCAGGGTTTTGCCGTCATCACTTATCGTGTAATTCTGCTCATCAGCATCGGTATAAACCGCTATGGCCCCTGTCGGCAGATCGGCTGCGGCACTTACACCGCGGCTGCGCATAAAGTTGTTGGCGGGGGTAGCATAGCCGCCTTCTATGGTTATAACGGCCTTAGAACTGGTTTCGGTAGTATCTTCGGTGATAAACTTGTATACCTTTAAGCCGTTTTTCAGCAAGCCGACATCACCGAAAAATTCTTTGTCCAGCAGAGAGGTGGATTCACCCTCTATATAGTCCTTTACTTCGTCCTGCACCCATTCAAAAAAGCTGCCGTGGCGTGCGTGAACAATTCCTACATCGTAGGGTATGCTGGTGGTGCTGCCCTCTAACGTGGTAACAAACACCCCGGTAAGATAATAGCCTACATCAAACGGGCCAAGGTCGGCAAGCTCCAGCGCCGAATTAAACCAGGTGGTGGTAGAAAAATCAATGGTTACAGAACCGCCCGGAGCCAGCGCATCTATCTTTTGGGTCATATTTTCGCCAAAATCGTCCTGATTAAGCTCCAGCTTACCCAGCTTGTCGCCTATTTGCAGCACCTTAAACTGCTCGGCACCGGTAATGCCAAACGACAAATTATACAAAAATTTGTCCGAAACATTTTGCAGCTTAAACTGTACGTGGTATTCCTCACCGCGATAAGCAATATCTTCGGCTGTAATTTGCAAATGCAGCGCACTGCCGGCATATACCTTTACCGGTTTATCGGTGGTAAAGGTTTTGCAAAAAGCTTCCGGGTTATTACCGGTAACCGTAGCGGTCAGGTTATATTCACCCTCTTTGTCGCCGCGAACATACCAGTTGGCTTTAGCCGTGTTTGCCCGGTTTACATTGTTTACCTTATGGCCTATGGTGCCTATGGTTTGCGTTGCCTGCTGCTCGGCACCCTTCATAGCCGCCAGCGACAATCCCTCCGGCAGGTCAAGCGTAGCTACACAATCGGTAATATCATCGCTGTAAGAATTATTGATAACCAGCAGCTCTACGTTATACATCTCTTTAAGCCAGTGTGCCTCGCCGTAAATTACCAGCACAAAGTTTTCGGATATGGGGAACAGACCAATGTTAAAGTTGCCGCCCCAAAGGCCGCCGCCGCCACCGCTGCCGGAGCCGCCACAGCTTGTCCAGCCCCAGCCGCTGCCGCCGACAAACTTACCGGCCTGGTTAAAGTAGCCGGTAACCGGCAAATCAAACGGCAGGGCAGGCCCGGCCACAAAGCTAAAGGTAGCTTCAAACTTCCATACGTGTTCGTTGTCGGGGTCGTTAACATCAATACCGGCGGCCAGAATTTCATTGTAAGTCATTTCGGTGTGGCTCAAAGAACCATCTACCGTGCTTACATTTATCGGGGTCATTGCCAGCTTATATGCAAAGGTGCCGTCATCGGCGGCCTTTACCGCTACACTGCGGGTTGCCGGCACATAGCCCTGTGCCACTGCCGATACCGTATTGCTGCCGTGGGGTACAATAACCACAGCCCGGCCGTCTGTATCGGTTATTACGGTGGTTTCAAAGCCCTTGCCGTCAAACACCTTTACTTCGGCACCGGCCACAGCGGGGGTACCTTCAGCATAGCCGTTTACCACAGTAACCGTCATCAGGGCGTGGGCAGCATCTTCAGCCGCAACATCGTATACGGTCATTGTTTTTTCTGCCGTAGCACTGTTGCCGGCTTCGTCCAAAACCGTAAGGCTTACCGTGTAGGTACCGGCTGCCGTATAAGTATGATTGGGGCTGCTGCCCTCAGCTTCGGCACCGTCACCAAAGCTCCACTTGTAAGCCGCTATAACATCGTTATCACTCGAACCCGTTGCCGAAAATTCAAACGGCACACCAACTGCCGCGGTAAGGGTTTCCGGCATCATTACCGCCACCGGCTTTTCTGTATCGGCCCCCACCGATTGCGCCGCCACAACATTACTGTAGGCAGCAGCACCGTAGCGGTCTACCGCAGCTACCATAAAATAGCCGCTGCCGTCTGCCGCCAGCTTTACGGTATAATTGGTGCCTGCCCCGGCAGCCACAGTAGCCACCTGTTGGCGCTCGGTGCCGGCTGCATCGGTTTTATAAACCACATAGCGTGCCAGTGTATCGCTGTCTCCGGGGTATGTCCAGCTAAGGTGGGCTGCCTTATAAGCATTTTGGGCCTGCAAAACGGGTGCCTTGGGCGCATTATACGGCAAAATTTTAACTGTACGTGTTATTTGTGCCGGTGCGTTGGCCACAAAGCCGCTGCCCTCGGCAACATCGTTTATGCTGTCATCCCAAACTGTAGCCCGCAGCAGATATTCACCCTCGGCAATACCGGCAATATTCCAATCATAGACAAAGGTGGTATTGTTAACCAAACCGTTTACCGGTACTTCGGCTATTTGCTGCCAGGCGTCATCACCGCTGCCCACCGGGCGGTAATCCAAAACCATTTTGCTCAGGCGATAATTGTCGGCCGCAGTAACACGTATGCTGACGTCTTTGCGCAGCTTGGCATTTTCTGCCGGCAGCATATCACCAATAGTGGGGCTTTGGTTATCTGCCGTAAGCACTGCATACTGCCCGGCCATGGGGGCACTTTCGTTGCCGTATTTATCAATAGCCGTTACATAATAATAGTAAGGTTTGCCGGCCTCTACGCTGGTGCCGTCATCATAATAGCCAATAGTTTTTACGCCGCTAAGCAGGGTATATTCGCCGTTTAAAGCTTCGGCACGGTATACATTAAACTGCTCAAAGTCCTCAGGCGGTGTATAAGCAGTATCCCACATCACCTTAATATAGCGGCTGGTACCGGTAACCGTCACGTTAGTCGGGGCCGGCGGCGGTGTATTGTCTAAGGTAACGGTACACTGCTGCGGCGTGCTGGCGTTGGCGCGCAGGTCATAGGCTACGGCCTTTATGGTGTAGTCACCGCTTGCCAATGCCGAAGCAACCCAGGTGTAAGCATCGGGGCGGTAGGTTTTGCCGCCTGCTGCGTTGGTAAGCGTTGCTATTTCGGTATATTCGGTGCTGCCTGCCGCTGCATAATACAGCACTATCTTGTTTACACCTACGTTATCTTCGGCTGTAACCATAATACTTACGGCCTTGCCGCTCATAGTTTCACCGGCAGCAGGCGTTTTTAAGCTTACGGTCGGCGGTATTTCGTCCTGCTTAATGTTAACCGTCATTTCAGTGCCGGCAACCTGTGTGCCCTCACTGTCTGCCGCCATAAAGCGCACGGTATATTCGCCCGCCGCGATATCCTCTATCTGCCAAATACCGCTGTAGTGGCCCACCTTGCCGGCAGCAAGGTCAAGCTCTGCCCAATCAGCAGCAGTTTTAAGCTTATACTGCAATTTAGCGGTTGCCCCGGCAAGGTCATACGCCGCATCGGCAGTATCTAACACCAGCGTCACATTTATGCCCTTGGGGTATTCCTCTTTAACGTATTCTGCCGCCAAAACGGTGCTGCTGGCAATTTTCAGCTCGGCTGCCTGCAAAGTAGCCGTTGCCCCGGCAGACTGATTACCGGCGCGGTCGGTGGCATAAACCGTATAGGTATGCGCCGCAGCGGTCAGGCTGCTGTCGGTATAGGCAGTTTGGTTATAAGACAGCTCGGCAATCGGCTGTTCACCGCCGTCACGGTATACCAAATACTTATATACCGCTACGTTGTCGGTAGCAGCCGCCCAGTTAAAGCTGATAAATTTGGTGCCGTGTGCCGTCAATGTCGGGGTACCCGGTGCCGTAGGGGCAATATCATCACCCAGCGCCACCTGTTTGGCCGCCGACTTATTACCGGCTTCATCTACTGCCACCACCTTAAACGCCGCGTCGGTAACGTTTGCGGCAATATAGCTGGTATCGGTGTAGGCGTCAGCTTCTCCCTTTACCAAAACATCATTGCGCCAGATGAGATAATAAGCTATATTAGCTTCGGTGCAATCCCAGGTAATAACAGCATTGCCATTATCCGCTGCCGTTGCTTTAAGCGAATTTAACACCGGCGCCACGGTATCTACATACAAAGCGTTATATGTACTTAAACCGGTAGTATCATGCACATATACACTATATCGATTATCAGTCAGCCCGGTAAATGCTATGCTGAATTTACCCTCTCCGTCTGCCGTTACCGTTTGGGTTTTGTCGTAGCCTAACTGAACGGTTACTTGGGTATTGGGGGTAGCCACACCGCTAAGTGTAAAGTCAGTGGTGTTGATATAAAGGTTATAGCTGCTGCCCCAGGCATCCAACTTAATTTCATTGCTGCCAAAGGTAATGGGCAGGGTTTGTTGGGCATAAACCGTATCACCGGCAATATCGGTTAAATACAGCTTTACGGCCGCAAAATTATAGTTAGACGAATAAAACGGCCAATCGTCGCTGTTTAAAACCGTAACAAAGCTGTAGCCGTTGGCCACCTGCCCCTTGTAGGTAAGCGGGTATTCCGAATAATATTTGCTGCCATCGTTTTCAATAAATTCGGCATAGGCCGATGTAAGCTGCGCCGCCGATACCAGCTCCAGCTTAAATTCGGAGTATTTCGGCACCAACGAGGTTTCAGCGTCATCTACCAGCAGTTTGGCGCTTACTATCGCCGGTACTTCCAATTCCGCCACCTTGTTGCAAGTCCAGCTATATACGGCACTTTGGCTGCCGTCGGCAGCTTTAAACTGCACATAAACCGTTTTAACGCCGTCGCCGTCGCCAAGTGTCAGGCTTTGGTCATAAAAATCGCGCACCGGCTTATAATCCACACCGGCAAAGCTTTTATCTTCGGCATAGCGCACATAAGCATAGCCGGGCAAATAGGTTTGCAGATAAATGGTATTCCGGTCGGTAAAGTACAAAATTTCTTCCAAATTATAGTAAGAACCGTTGCGTACCTCGTAATAGCCTTTTATGGCAGGCCCCTGATTTTTAGCAGTGTTCCAGCTTATATAGCAGCTTACCGCCCCTATATAAACACCGTCCTGCTGCACCTCTATGGTATAAGACCCATTGGGCAAATCAGTCGGCAGGCCGCTTACCGTCAGCTTTTCGGGGCTTACATAGCCAAGTGTCATGTTGGCCGGCTTAACAGCGGCAGCATCATCCCGGCTGTAAAGCACACCGGTATAAGCAGCGTCGGCTGCCAAATTACTGCAACCTGTAATTACAAGCGTTTTGCTGCTGTTATCAGCTTCGGTATTGCCCAGCACCACAGCACCGGCAGGCAAAACCTCAAAGGTGCGGCGGTTGCCGTAGGTATAGCTGCCAAAGGTCAGCGGCTCGTCTAATGCAAGCTTAACCAGCCAGCGGCCATTGCTGTAGCTAAGGGCAGGCTCGCTGTAGGTCACGCCTATTTCCGTCGCTTTGTTTACAATATTAAACTTATGATTGGCAACATAATCCGCCGGCAAATTTTTAATGCTGTAATCGCTGTAGTAAAACGTCAGCTCTTTATCACCGGCAAATATCGGCTCTGTCACATAATAATACGTCGGTTCCACCACATCGGCAATATAGCTTAATGCGGCATAACGCTTGCTGTAGTCGGCAGCGTTTACCGTTTGGCCGTTGTTGGTAAATTGCAGGGTATAGGTGTGATCGGCAGCAAATGCAGCAGGCTTGGCCAGCATAAACAGCACCTCGCCGTCGTCCTGCGGCACACCGTCAGCCTCGGCAACCGCCTTATTACCGTCGGTAACATCCAGCAGAGCGGCAGTTACCGTGCCGTTTGCGCCGTAAAATTCGGCAGTTACCGCCATTTGGTCAAAGTTGAACCAAAAACCGGCGTTGTTGTAATCCATTTGCCTTATGCTAAGCCAGCCAAGGTCAAAGGTATCGGTCTCGGTTTGGGCGCCCTCAATATCATCGGTGACCGCCAGCTCATCTTCTCCGTAAAAAATGCGGTAGTAAGTGCCGCTTTGCAGCGGGGTATCGGTGGTAAAGCTGCCGCTAAAGGTATAGTAAACAGCATCGTTTTTGTTGTAGGTGGCCTTTTGCACCGCAGAATAGGTTGCCGCTATCGCCGTCAGCTTTTTGCTGCTTTGGTCATAGTAGCGCAGGGTAAAGCTTATGGCGTCCTTTTCGTAGATATCCAGCAGCATATTGCAGCCCATAAGCTTAAAGCTGTAGGCGTTATTGCCGGTTTGGGTAATATCCAGCGATGCATACTGGTTAAGATACGAATTTTCGGAGCGGTAATACAGGTTATCGCTTTCGCCATCGGTATTGCTTACGGTTACATAAATATAGTTGTTGCCATAGGTGCTTATCGGCAGCACCAGGCCGTTTCTGCTAAGCGTTATAGCATAGCTGCCAATGCCCTCATTCATTTGGGGCACCAGCTTGCCGCTGTACAGCAGTTCGCCATCATAAGCATCACCAAGACGTGCTTCTACCGTGTATTCAGCACCGGCCTTTACACCGCCGGCCGTTACCGTTAAGCCACCGACAATACTATCATCGGGGGCAACCGTAAGCACAGCCAGCGACTGCACCGGTCGGCTGTAGGCAGTGGCCGAAATTTTAAGTTGGTTGGTATAAATATTGCCCTTATCAGCAGATATTTGCAAATAATACTCGGTATTTTCGGCAAGGGGTGCTTGCGGGGTAAGCAGCCAGCTTACTGTATACTGCCCCCAGTTTTGCTCGTAAGAACCGCTGTAAACCGCAGAACAGGCAATCTCCGTCATATCATCGGCCTGCACCAAGGCAAAGCGGTAGTTATCTGGGTTACCGGTATAGCCGTCAATATACAGGTTAACCTCTGATGCTGCACCCGCAGTGGCATCAAGCCTTAAATAGCCGCCGGTTACCAACGGAGCATTTTGCACCTGCAAAACATAGGGTATAGCTTGCGTATTAACGTTTTCTACAGTGCCCCAAATAAGGTTAAGCCGATAAGTACCGGGCGCCAAAGCCTCAAACATATACAAATCGGTGGCATAAAATTCGCCGTTGTACATTGTTTTGCCGGCAGTTTGCGCCACCACCGTGCCATCACTGTTTACGGCCTGCACACGTGCCACATGGCTGCCGCTTACATCAACGGTAATTTCTGGCAGGTTTACACTGGTTGCCCCGGCCGATGCATATATCACCGTATCGTCACCGCCCAGCGCACTTATGGGGTACATAACCTCGTCGGTAACAGGCAACAGCAACGTATTGTGCTGCCCCGCCAAAGCCACCGTATGCATTGACACCAACAGCGCTATAAGCACCGCTGCCGCCAAAAGCAAATATCTCTTTGATTTTGAACAACTTTTCATCTTACAACTTCCTTCCAATTTCAATTTGTTTTGGCCGCCTGCAACAGCCGCTAAATGCAGGTTTACCGCCTCCCCCTTTTAAAACAACCGCGCCATAAAAATCCAATATATGGCAATTATACCACGCAAACCTGTTACAGAGCAAGTATATAAAAGCTTGTATGCACTTTTTGGGCGTTTTTAACCCCAAATTATAAATTGCCCTTTAAACATAAAAAAACCGCCTCTGCTGCGCCAACAGCAAAAGCGCTCCATTTTCAACTGCTTTTAAGATTTTCAGAAAAGGAGTGATTTTTATGTCCATTTACAAAATGCCCGGCAAAAAAAACGGCCTCCGGCGTTACCGCGTGCGCATAGCTCGCACCGATTTTTCTGTATCTCTGTCTTTTTATTGATGTTATGGGCAAAAATACGGCTGTATGCCTTTTGTTATTTAAAGGAAATGAATCGTCAGGCATCTGCTTCAGGGAAGTATCGTTTCAGGCGATTTCCAACCGTACTTTGCAGCAGCGCAAGAATACGCCCGACAAAGACAGCCGAAGCAATGGTGGCAATGCCGAAGCCAATAATCCGGTGCGCCCCAAGCAGACCGAGCAGCAGCGAAATGAGGACACACGCACAGTCATAGACGATCTTCACAGAGCCCATAGGTTTCTTCGTAACACGGCTAATGGTTTGGATAGCGCCGGTCGGCGGATCGGGAACCAGACGCGCGATGACAATCAGCATAATGCCGAAAGCAGTAAAAAAGAGGCTCCCGCACAGGCAGACGATCTGCATAACGAGGCTTCCGGCAGAGGGAAGCAGCGCGTCCCACAAATCAATCACAAAACCGAAAAGCAAAGACACCGGTAGCTGCAAAAGAATCCCAATATACTGCTTTCGTTCGCTCAGGATCAGCTCGGCGGCAATATTGACGAGATAAAAAACAATACTGAGCGTACCAAGGCTCAGCGGTACAAGGTTCGTTGCAACATAGGGAATGCTGTTAATGGGCGAAACGCCCATTTCGCATTTCACGCACAAAACGATACCGAATCCCAGCAGGATTGCACCCACAATGTAGAGAAGAATGCGGTGGAATATGGATACACAATCGCCGTTTCCTTTCTTTTCAGCCATTTTTGTTCACCTTCAGTTTCCATTTCCGGCAGTTTACCAAAAAGTCCCACCGGTTTTGTCTGTTCATCTGCCGACAGTGGTGTCATCAGCATATCATCAATCTTTAAGTATAGCAAAAGGCACTTGCTTTCGCAAGTGCCTTTTCTGGTGGAGGTGGCGGGATTCGAACCCGCGTCCGAAAGAGAACCCACCGAACTTTCTACGAGCGTATTTTGTTGTTTAGTATCTTACGGTGCTGCACACAACAAACAAAGCGCAACCGCCGCCAGCCTTATAAAAATTCCCGCAGCGGCCCCAAGGCAAGGGCTGCCGCAGTAGCTTGCAGGGATTAGCCTCATTGCCGCGGCCGGCAAGCTGGGCCACGATCGAGGTTAGCATTAAGCTGCTAAAGCGTAATTTTTGTTGCCATTTAAAATGACGTTTGCCATGGTTTTACGGGCTTATGACGTCCCCGGCTCGCTTATTCGACCAATCCTTCCCCCGTCGAATCCAAAAACACCCCCATAACGTAATAACTACAATTTGCCGCCGTCAAAACTTGCACTAATATTCACGGCTGCGCTCTTTTACGGCGCGCTCTATCTGGCGCTTGGCATCTCTGTCGGCCATAGAATCACGCTTGTCGTAAAGCTTTTTGCCACGTGCCAGGGCAAGCTCCACCTTTACCAGCGCCCGGTCAAAATACAAACGCACCGGTATCAGTGTAAGGCCCTTTTCTCTAACCGCCGCATAAAGCCGCGCAATTTCTCCCTTATGCAGCAACAGGCGGCGCGGGCGTTTTTCTTCGTGGTTATTGATGTTGCCGAAATCGTAGTGGCTAATGTGCAGATTATACAGCCACACCTCACCGTTTTCTATTCTGGCAAAGGCATCTGCCAGGCTGGCTTTACCGGCCCGCAGAGATTTTACCTCGGTACCTTTTAGCTCAATACCGGCCTCCAAACACTCCAAAAATTCGTATTCGTGCCGCGCCTTGCGGTTTTCTGTGATGGTTTTTCCGGCCATTTAGTCCTCCCCGTCGGCACTGCCGGCGTAAACAAAATCTATGCGGCGCTCCAGCAAATCTACCTTAGCCACCTGCACCATAAGGGGTGTACCCAAGGTAAAGCTGTGGCTGCGGCCCTTCATCAGCATAGTTTCCGCAAAATAATTATACTCGTCGGCGGGCAAATCGTCAACCGCAATTCTACCCTCCACGCCCATATCCAGGGCGGCAAAAACACCGCCGGGCGTTACACCGGATACCTTAGCGGCAAAAACATCACCCAAATGCCGCTGCATATACAGGCAGCACTTCATCTTTACGGCCTCGCGCTCAATTTCTTCGGCAATACGTTCACGTTCGCTGGCCTGCTTGGCTGCCCGTGCCATATACGCGCCGGGCTTTTTGGTGCTTAGTGTATCGTCTGCCATTTGCAGATTATGCTTAATGGCTCTGTGTACCGCCAAATCGGCATAACGCCGTATAGGAGAAGTAAAGTGACAGTAATACTTGGCCGCCAGCCCAAAGTGCCCTCTGCATTCCGGCGCATATTCGGCGTGTGACATACTGCGTAATGCCATCAACTGAATAAACTCATCCTCCGGACGTCCGGCAGCCTGCTTTAACAGCGCCTGCACTTCCTTTGGAGAAACATCACCGTCGGCTGTACCCAACGGCTGATAATCAAAAGCCACCAGTGCCGCATTAAGATTTTGCAGCTTTTCGTCTGCCGGCCCCTGGTGTACACGGTAAACAAACGGCAGATTTTGTCGCTTTATATGCTCGGCTACAGTTTCGTTGGCAGCCAGCATAGCCTGTTCTATCATTTTTTCGGCCAGCCGTTGACTGCGTTTTTCAATACCTGCCACTTCGCCGTTTGCCGCCATCTTAATTTTTAATTCCGGAAAATCAAAGTTAAGCGCCCCACGGCGCGCCCGTTTTTTCTCCAATATACGCTGCAAGGCAGCCAAAGGCTTTAACAGCGGCAGCAAATCGGCATTTTGCGCACAAAGCTTACGGTTACGCTCTAACAGCATAGCGTTTACCATATCATAGTCCAGCCGGCGGTATACCCTTATAACACTGGGATAAATATCGTAGCTTACCAGCCTGCCGCGCGGCGTAAATTCCATATCGCAGGCCATTGCCAATCTGTCCTGCCCGGCATTAAGGCTGCATATCCCACAGGATAATTCCTCCGGCAGCATCGGCAGCACTCTGTCCGGCAGATACACACTGGTGGCACGGGCAAAGGCTTCTTCTTCCAGCTTGCTGCCCATACGCACATAATGCGCAACATCGGCAATATGCACGCTTAAAAAATAATTGCCGTCATCATTGCGCCGACAATAAACCGCATCGTCAAAATCGCGGCTGTCCACACCGTCTATCGTCACCAACGGCATATCACGGCAATCGCGGCGGCCCTGCATTTCTTCGGCGCTCACCTGCTGCGGTATGGCAGCGGCCTGTTGCTGCACCGCCAACGGAAAATCTCCCGGGGCATCTAACTGCCGCATAATCATTTCCATATCGGCGCCGTTTTGTGCCGCCAGGTCAGCTTCATCTACATGGTGCAAAACTTCCAGCACCGCACCTTCCAAACGGCTTTCCTTATCAATGGTTTGGCCTTCAATGTCATTAAACAGGCGTATACGCACCAAATCATACGCACGCGCCTGCCCCACAAAGCGTTCCGGTATAAAAATATCCGGCCAGCCCGGCATACGAGTGCGCACAAAACCAAAGCCGCGGCGGCTGGTCATAAAATAACCTTCTAACTTTAGCCCCGGCTTTTTGGGTGCGCGGCCGTCTTTGGCCGGCTGCATATTTAATTTGGCACCGTGCCGCCCCATTTGCCCGCTGCTTATAAGCCCCTGCGGTTTGGCGTGGCCCTGCCTGCTACGGCGTTTACGCCCGGACTTTACCTTGTGAGCAGCCCGGGCGTTTGCGCTTTTATGTTTTGTTGCTTTATGCTTTTTTTCCAAACTCATACACTCTTTACTTTCTAAATATCACAGACACAGTAACTGCTGCCCAAGGCCGGTTAGTCCAGCGTGGTCAAGGTAAAGGCATCCAGCTCGGCACCGCAGCAATATTTAATAAAATCGCCGATTTCGTCGATAGCCAGCTTTTTGTCCGAAAACATTTCTTCTTTAAGTATTTCTACGCGGGCTTCTTCGTAGCTGATAAACTGCAAACCGTAAATTTCGTAACTTTTTGCCTTATTTTCTAAAGAATAAGGGCTTTTGCATACAACAGTTGCGCCGCTTTCTGCTGCTGCTTCCAACATTTTGCGAGTTTTGCCGCTGCCATTGCCGCCGATAATAAATTTTTCCATAATAATGATCTCCTTTTTGTGTGTGTTTTATAATATACTTTAACGAGATTCTGATTTAATTATACAACAAATTGCTTACGGTTTCAGCACTTTTTGCAAATTATTCTGCGCTTTCTTCAAAAATACCGTTGGGCGTTACCCGATATACCACAGTTTTTTGCAAAGCTTCGGCTATCAGCTCGTCCACCGCCAAATTTTGCTCCATCTCCTCGGCTTCGGCAAGGCGCGGACGAATTTTGGGGTGTGCCGGCAAAAATACCGTACAGCAATCTTCGTAAGGACGAATAGATATATCAAAGGTACCAATATGCTTGGCACGCTCTACAATTTCTTCTTTATCAAAACCGATAAGCGGCCGCAGCACCGGCATTTTGGTAACACTGTTAATAACATACATACTTTCCAGCGTTTGGCTGGCCACCTGCCCGACACTTTCTCCGGTATAAATTGCCAGGCCGGCATTGGCACGGGCTATACGCTCGGCCAGACGGAACATAAACCGCCGCATTATGGTAATGCCGTAATCTTCGGGACAGGCAGCGTGTATAGCCTTTTGAATTTCGGTAAAATGCACGCAATGCACACGTATGGCTTTGTTGTGCCATTTTGCCAGCACCTGTGCCAAATCCAGCACCTTTTCCTTAGCGCGCTCGCTGGTAAAGGGAAAACTTTCAAAATGCACCGCATCTATGTTAACACCGCGCTTCATTGCCATCCACGCCGCAACAGGGCTGTCGATACCGCCGGAAAGCATTACTGCTGCCCGGCCGCCGCTGCCCACCGGCATACCCTTGGCCCCAACAAAGCTGCCGCAGTAAACATAGGCGGCTTCATCACGCACCTCTACGTTTACCACATTTTCCGGGTGCTTCATCTGGGCTTCGTATTTATCACCGGTTTGCTTAAAAATATAGCCGCCAACAGCTTTGCTTATCTCCGGCGATGTCATCTGAAAGCGCTTGTCAGACCGACGACTTTCTACCTTAAATTTACCGCCGTTCGGCAGGGTACGCTCTAACACCTGCAAAGCCGCCGCCGCAATAACAGACAAATCCTTATCTACCGCCAACACCGGGCAAATAGCATAAATGCCAAACACCCGCTGCAAACGGCTTACCACATCTTCCATATCGCCGGGCACAGGCAACACCGGCACGGTTATACGCCCCAGGCTTACGGCAACCTTGCGCTCCGGCAGGTCGGCCAAAGCTTTTTCTATATTACGCACCAAACGGTTAATAAACTGGTTTTTGTTTTTACCCTTTAAACCAAGTTCACCGTATTTTATCATCAAAAGCTCTTTAGCTTCACTCATAATTTTTCTCCCAAAAATCTGTCATCAAATCGGTCATCTTTTTTTCGACGAGCCCAATACCATACGCAAATCGGCAACCTCGCTGCAAACTATCCCGGCAGCACGCTCAGCTTCTTCTACAGTATTTAAGCACGAAAAGCTAAACCTTATGGCACCTTCAATACGTGTGCGGTTGTAGCCCATAGCCAGCAAAACGTGGCTTAAACTGTCTTTTTTGGCAGCACACGCCGACCCGCTGGAAACCAACAGGCCCCGCTGCTCTAACATATGCAGCAAAACCTCGCTTTTTACACCGTCAAAGCTGATATTAAGCACATTGGGCAGGGCAGCCTGCGGGCTGTTTATTTGCCAGCCGGGTAAATCTGCCAGACCATTTAACAGTGCCGCCTTAATATCGGCAGCCAACTGCATACGCTTGTCCAAATCGGTATAGGCCATTTCTGCCGCCAAACCCAAGGCACAAATACCGGGCATATTTTCGGTACCGCTGCGCATAGCCCTTTCCTGTCCGCCGCCGGTAAGCTGGGGTACCACACGTACCCCCTTGCGGATATATAAAAAACCGGTACCCTTGGGTGCGTGCAGCTTGTGCCCACTAACCGACAGCATATCAACCCCCAACGCTTTAGGGTCTATGGGCATTTTACCGTATGCCTGCACAGCGTCTACGTGCAGCAGGGCATTTGGCGCCAGCCGGCGCATTACCTGCTTTAACTCGGCTATCGGCTGTATGGCACCAACCTCGTTGTTAACCAGCATAACGCTAACCAGCACGGTTTCTTCGGTAAGCAGGGCCGCCAACTGCTGCGCCCTCACCAGACAATTTTCGTCCACCGGCAGGTAATCCACCTTGTAGCCCTGCTCAGCCAGCGCTTCGGCTGTGCGTAAAATTGCCGGGTGTTCCACCGCCGATACAATTATGTGCCTGCCACGCCGCTTGCAGGCATCTGCCGCCCCGCGCAACGCCAAATTGTTAGCTTCGGTGCCGCCCGATGTAAAAAAGATTTCTTCGGGGGCTGCTTTAAGGGTTTTGGCCACACGCTCCCGCGCCTGACGCAGCAGCTTTTCGGCCTGCAAACCACGGTTATACAGCGCCGACGGGTTACCAAAATCTTCACACATTACCTTGCAGGCTAAATCTGCAACCTGCGGCAGCACACGTGTTGTGGCAGAATTATCAAAATAAATTTCCTGATTTGCCATATTTACCTCTTATTATACAATATCAAACGCTATATAGCCATACTAAACACAGTAATAAATATAATTTTTATAAAATGCGCAGTTGTCACTTACTAGCGGGGTTCTGTCTGTTATAACTGACCCTGCGGCGCTGCTTTTTTACCACCCTGCATACCTTGGCAGGCAGCCTTGATTGAAGCGGCACTAATTTTTGTGTGGGTTACCCACCCAAAGCCAAGAAAGCTCAAGAGTGCCCCAGATTTAGGTGAGTACGGCTACACTATTGTCCGCTCCGGGTACCAGAAGTGCAAATGTGCAGTTGCCACTTCCGGATACCAGAGTGGCAAGAGTGCCCCGGATTTAGGTGAGTACGGCTGTGCAAGCGTCCGCTCTGGACACCAGAAGTGCAAATGTGCAGTTGTCAATCCCAAATACCAGAGTGGCAAGAGTGCCCCAAATTTAGGTGAGTACGGCTACGCAAGCGATTTAGGCGTACTAATGGTACGCCGCTGAGCTAAGCAGCCAACGATCCTAAAGATAATGTGCAGTTGTCCGCTCTGGGTACCAGAAGTGCAAATGTGCATCAGATGCAAGGAATAGAATTTCGAGTCGACAGAGGCGTACTCAACGTACGCCGACAAGCGAGAAATTATATGACACCGCAGATGATGTGCAGTTGTCACTTCTGGGTGGGAGTTAGATAAAATAACGCCACACACCCCGGCCCCAAATGCACCCCTACAGTCGGCCCTATGGGGCACAAAATAACTTCACCAAGCTG
Source organism: uncultured Peptococcaceae bacterium (assembly GCA_964569265.1). Classification (GTDB taxonomy): domain Bacteria; phylum Bacillota; class Dehalobacteriia; order UBA4068; family UBA4997; genus Avidehalobacter. The sequence continues at coordinate 29,810 of CAZMTO010000006.1, forward strand.
CATGGTAGTTTGCAGTTCGGCCAGCAGCTTTTCGGCACTGTCTTTTTGCAGAATATAGCTTACAAACAGGGTGGTTTGACTAAAATCAACGCCATCCTGCTTAACACGGTCGGCTATCCAGCTTAATGCTTTATGCATACCGCGCACCTTTTGCGCAACCTCCAGCGAACCGTCCGGGCAAATGTTTATCACCGGCTTAATATTAAGCGCCCGCGCCACATTGGCCACCGCACCGTTAATGCGCCCGCCTTTGGCCAAATATACCAAATCGTTTATGGCACCATACCCGCGAGAACGCTCGATGATTGCAGGCAGTGCCGCCTTAACTTCGTCATATGTTGCGCCGGCTGCTGCTAAACGCGCCGCCGCCAGCACTATTGCCCCTTCACCAAGGGTAGCGCTTTTCGAATCAAACACCGCCACCTTATCCTGCGGGTAATCCTCCAGCAAAATACGCACACTGTCATAAAAGCCGGAAAGCGGCCGCGCAATGGTAATAATAATGATTTCGTTGCCGGCTGCCAGTTCGGCATCTAACAGCATTTGCAACCGTCCCAGCGACGGATACGAGGTTTTAGGGAACTCTCCGCCCTGCACCAACCGCTGATAAAACTGATCACAGGTAATGGTTTCACGGTCGGCAAAGGTATCCTCGCCAAAGGTAATGTTCATAGGTAAAAGTAATATGCCGTACCGGTCTACCAGCTCCTGCGGCAAATCACAAGAAGTATCAGTAATAATTTTGATCATAAATTCTCCTGTAAAAAATTTAACTATACACAGCTACATATGTCAATCGCCAAAGTCAGCGGCCATCTCCCGGCTGCGCCCGGCACAGGCATTGCAGGCATCGGCTGCCAGTTTGGGCAAACCTTCCTGCCAAACCGCCAGCGCTGCCGCCGTAGTGCCCCCCTTAGAAGTCACCTGTACCCTGAGCGTTTCGGCAGATTCCTGCCGGGTGGCCAGCATTTTGCCGCTGCCTACCGCCGTTTGCCGCGCCAGAGCCATAGCAACATCCGGGGCAAGGCCCAACTGTTCGCCGGCTTTAGCCAAACATTCTACAAAATAATAAAAATACGCCGGGCCGCTGCCGGATATTGCCGTTAAAGCGTGAATATCCGCTTCGTCAATCCACACAAAGCTGCCCACCGCCGCAAATATCTGCTCGGCAAGCTGCTTATGCTCATCCCCGGCCAGGGGGCCGGCCATAAGCCCGGTTATAGCCGCCAGCACCGCCGCCGATGTGTTGGGCATAGCGCGCACAATGGGCACCGCCGGCAATTTTGCAGCATAATAACTAAGCGGCAACCCGGCAGCAATAGTCAGCACAAGCTGTTCGGGTTTAAGCAGGGGTGCCAAATCGGCCAAAAGCCCCGCCATAGACTGCGGCTTTACCGCCAGCAGCAAAATATCCGCCTTGGCCACTGCCGCTGCCAAATCGGTATAAGCATCGGCCGAAAGCTCGTTGGCCAAAGCTGCTGCTTTATCCTCACTTATATCATAAAAACCCAGAGCAAACGGCGCCTGCATAGCGTTTAAACCGCGGCCTATAGCCGCCGCCATATTACCGCTGCCCAAAAAGCAAAGCTGTTTCATTATAAAAACCTCCAACTATCTGTTTAACACTATCTGTTTACCACATTAAATTGATAATCACCGTGCGGCACTTCTATCGGCTCACCAAGGCCGGTATTGCCCGGCACACTCGAAAGCAACGCCAAAGCTTCGGCATAGGGCACGCCGTCTACCGTAATTTGCACCATATTAACCTCGTTTACATTAAACAGGGTGGCCAGCAGACTGTCAACAAACAGCTTTTGTTCGGCCGAACTGTTCATAGCAAAAACAGCGCTGTTAAAGTCAATGGTCAAAACACCGTCGTTTAATGCCACACCGTTTATCTGCAAATCCCTGGGCACTGCCGAATACAAACCGCTTTTGGCCGGCGGCTGCCCCACCCAGGCCCCCAAAAGGTTGTTTAAGTAACCGCTGCTGCTTTCGCTTATCGGCAAATACAGCGGCACCACATACATAGCCTGACTATCCGTAAAGTACACGTAAGACCCCGCCTTGCCTGCCGAAAAATCGTTTACCGCCGTAAGGCTGTAAGGTTCACTGAAGATGTCCTTATTATTTACTTCTATCTGCATAGCCTTAATAGTTTTGCCCTGTTCGGTAAGCTCGCGGTTAACCGTAGCATAAAACGCCTGCGCCATCAGGTCGGTATTCTCCGGCAGCTCCACACCGGCATCAGCCGTAAGCCCCACCGTAACAATACCGTCTTCTACCCGCAGTGCCTCCATTTTAAAACCCTGCGGCACCACGGCGCGGCAAAAACCGTCTGCCGGGCCGGCCAGCAATTTTTCCAGCGCTATCCAAACAGTATCTCGCGTAGAATTTATGCTGTATACCTGCGGTATCAAAATATCCATATCTTCGGCCAAATAAAACACCGTTACTGATTTTTGCGGCTGCTGCGATATCAAATCGGTAGCAATATCACCGCGGCCGGTGCCGGTTGCAGTATCTTTACCGCAGGCAGCCAGGCAGCAAATTGCCAGCAAAAACACCAATGCAGTCAATATCGGCCTGCAAAATCGGTTTATCTTCATAGCGTTACGCCCCCTTGCCAAATGCTTGTTCTGTATGTTTTACCGTAATGTATCGGTTGCGCTAACAGTGTATTTAAGTATAACACACTGCGCACCTTTTAGCAAGCTTTGCCCTATTTGCGCAATTCGTCTAAAGTAAGGCTAAAAGAGGGCACAAAGTTTTCAAAAAAGTAGGCAACCTCCGGCCGTGCCAAATAAGGTTTAAGCTTGTCACCGCAGGCAGCATAGGCAACTTCAAATTCACGGTTGCCGCAGCTCAGCTCGTCGGCACACTTTATGTAGGCGCAAATTTTGTCGGCAATATGCACCAGTTCTTCGGCTTCATCTTTGGCAGGCAGCAGCACCGCGCGGTAATCATCCTGCAAAGCAGGGGGCAGCTTGGCCGCCAGCTCATCCACTGCCTTATCCTCTAAAGCGTGAAAAGCCTGCTCAATATCCCTGTTGGCATATTTTACCGGTGTGGGCAAATCTCCGGTAACGGTTTCGCTCACATCGTGGTACAATGCCAGCACTGCCACCCGGTTTTCGTCTAAATTGCCGCCAAACAGCCGGTTTTTTATTACCGCCAGCGCGTGCGCCACCACCGCCACCTGCCAGCTATGCTCCTGCGTATTTTCGGCATAGGTATTGCGCATTAACCCCCAGCGGCGAATATAACGTAAACGGCTGATATAAGCAAAAAAATGGAACATATTGTGCCTCCTGTATTACTTCCTATATATTAGCTTATTTTATTACGGATAATATTTTAGCACATTTTTGTTGTATTGGCAAATTGTATCCGTTATAATATAAGTATGGATACTAACAAAAATACTCAAAAAACCGTCGCCACCCCCAATGTTACGCGGGGGCTTATGCGCGACCACGCTGTTTCGGCCAAAAAAAGTCTTGGCCAAAATTTTATTATTGAACCCAAAATAATTGAACGTATTGCCAACGCCGCCGCCTGTGACAAACACGACCTTGTGCTGGAAATCGGCCCCGGCCTTGGCAGCCTTACACAAAAGCTGGCGCAATGTGCCGGGCAGGTTGTGGCGGTAGAAATTGACAAAACCCTGCTGCCCGCCCTGGCAGAAAGCCTTGCGCCCTATAACAACATCTGCCTGATAAACGATGACGCTATGCAGGCTGATTTTGCTGCGCTTTTGGCACCCTATGCCGCCCGCAGCGATTTGCGCCCCGGCTTTATGGCGGTGGCCAACCTGCCCTATTACATAACCACCCCGCTGATAATGCGCTTTTTAGAGGGTGATTCCCCCTGGCGGCGGCTGGTGTTTATGGTGCAAAAGGAAATGGCCGAACGTATGCAGGCCCCGCCCGGCGGCAAAGACTACGGCGCACTTAGTCTGGCGGTGCAATACCGTGCAAAGGCGCAAATTGCCTTTAAAGTGCCGGCCACGGTGTTTTTGCCGCGCCCCAAGGTAGATTCGGCGGTTATTGTGCTGGATAAGCTTGACGAACCGCCGGTGCAGGTTGCCGACGAAGCTTTGCTGTTTAGCATTATACGGGCCGGGTTTAATCAACGGCGCAAAACACTGCTTAATTCTTTAAGCCGCGTTATGAAGATAGATAAGCCCCTGATAGAAGCCGCTTTGGCCAGCGCCCAAATTGAACCGTCGCGCCGGGCCGAAACTTTATCGCTGGCGGAATTTGCCGCCGTTGCCAATGCCCTTTATCAGCAGCAGACCGAGGTGCAGCATGGGTGAGCAAACAGCTATTATGGGGCTTATTGCCATTATCGTCTTAGAAGCCATAGTGCTGGTGATAGCGCTGATAACAGCTAACCGCCGCACCGCCGCCAACACCGACAATAACGCCGACAACAATGCCGAAGCCTATGCCCACCTGTTAGAACGCCTGACTGAGCTGGAACAGCGGCTTAACAGCACACAGGCCGAAAGCTCCGGCGTGTTAAACCGGCAAATAAGCCGGCTGGACACCAAAATAGGTGCGGTAGACAACAATATGCAGCAACTGCAAAGGCTGTTTCGTAATGTAAAGCTGCGCGGTGCCTGGGGAGAAGCACAGTTGGCCGCCATACTTAGCGAGCTTTTGACCCCGGCACAATACGACACCAACGTGGCTATAGACCCGGAAAGTGCCGAACGTGTGGAGTTTGCCCTTAAACTGCCCCTGCCCGATAACACCTATATGTGGCTGCCCATAGATGCCAAATGCCCGATAGAAGACTTTGAGCGCTGGCAGCAGGCCGCCGAACTTGGTGACCGCGACCTTGCCGAAAAATGCGGGCGCGCCCTTGGCCGCCGCCTGTTAGAAGAAAGCGCCGACGTTGCCCAAAAATATATTCGCCCGCCCTACACCACCGATTTTGCCCTGCTGTTTTTGCCGATAGAAGGTATTTACCAATGGGCAATAAACCAACCGGCACTTATACAGGATATGGAACGCAAGTGGCGCGTTATACCGTGTTCGCCGTCTACCATAACGGCGGTGCTTAATTTGGTACAGGTGGCACACCGCAGTATGGCCATAAGCCAGCGAGAAAACGAGGTTTGGCGCTATTTGGGCAATATTAAGCAGGAGGTTGCCAATTTTGACGGTGCCATAACCAAAAGTCGTAAAAAAACCGCCGAGCTTACCAACAGCTTAGACGAACTGGCCCGCCGCCTGCGTGCTTTAGACCGCCGCCTTACCGAGCTGGAGGCTTTAGAGGAAAAACCGCTTGACTAACCCCACGCATAAGGGTAAAATATATATAATTATGGTAACAGCGGTATACAAAATACCGGGGCGCCAACAAGAGGTTTTATGCAGGGCGGCCCCAACCGAACACCGAATATGCACGAAAAAAAACATTCCTTAGATAAAGGAGGAAACACACAATGACCGAAAAAAAGACCTGGCCTAAAATGCAGGAAATGAAAGAAAACGGCGAACGCATTGCTATGCTTACTGCCTACGATTATTCCAGCGCATCTATGGCCGAAGCTGCCGGAGTAGACATCATTTTGGTGGGCGATTCGGTAGGCAATGTTGTGCAGGGCGTAGATAATACCCTGCCGGTTACCGTAGATGAGATCATCTACCACTGCAAGGCTGTGCGCCGCGGCGCACCCAACACCTGCGTTTTGGCTGATATGCCCTTTGGTTCTTACGAAATTACCATTGAAGAAGGTGTACGCAACGCCATACGTATGATAAAAGAAGGCAGAGCCGACGGCGTTAAGTTAGAAGGCGGCGCCGAACGTGCCGAGCTTATTGCCGCTATAACCGCAGCATCTGTGCCGGTTATGGCCCACATTGGTATGACACCGCAAAAAATTGCCCAAATGGGCGGCTTTAAAGTACAGGGCAAAAGCATCGAGGCTGCCCAAAAGCTGATTGACGATGCCAAAGCGCTGGAAGCTGCCGGTGCCGTACAGGTGCTTATGGAATGTGTGCCGGCACCCCTGGCCACCAAAATAACCGATGAACTGCAAGTGCCCACCATTGGCATTGGCGCCGGTTGCGGCACCACCGGGCAGGTTTTGGTGTGGTATGATATGGCCGGTATGTACGACAAATTTACACCCAAGTTTGTTAAAAAATATGCCGAAGCCGGCAAGCTTATAACCGAAGCTATGACCGAATATGTAACCGAGGTTAAGGGCGGCCAGTTCCCGGACGATGCACATTCTTTTGCCCTTAAAAATGCCGACGAGATTCTGCCGCGTTTGTATTAAACCCCGCTTTTAAGCAATTTAAAACCCCTCTCGCTTAGCCGTAGAGGGGTTTTTTGTTTAATTTTTTGCTATTCCAGCATTTCGGCAATAGCATCTTTGGGCCTAAAGCCGGCAACACGGTCAATCTCCAAACCGTCACGGTAGGCCACCAGCAACGGTATGCCCTGCACCGCAAACTGCTCAGCCAGCTCCGGCTGTTCATCAACGTTTATTTTGCCAACAGTAAGCTGCCTGCCCGCCGCCGACCATTCTTCGGCCAGCTCGGCCAGCTCCGGCTCTATCATACGGCAATAGCCGCACCAGGGTGCCCAAAAGTCCAGCAGCACTGTACCGGCGGCCTGTTCAACTTCGGCTGCAAAATTTTCTGCCGTAATTTCAATTTCCATAGCTACAACCTCCATCGTAAATTTCATCGCCATTATTGCCATTATCGTCATTATTGATGTTATTGTTTGGTTTTATATCGGTTTTTATGCCACCCAAACCGTAAAAGGTCATAAGTAAGTTTATTCTACCGTTACCGATTTTGCCAGATTTTTCGGCTGGTCTATGCTGCACCCCTTTTGGCTGGCCACATAGTAGGCAAAAAGCTGCAAGGGTATAACCGTAAGCGACGGTTGCAGCAGCGGCAGGGTTTTGGGCACGCTGAACACCACATCGGCAACCTCCGGCAGTTGGGTATCACCTTCTACCGCCACAGCCACCAGATATGCCCCGCGCGCCTTAACTTCTTCGGCATTGCTCTTAATTTTTTCTACCAGCGGCTGATACGTTGCCAGCGTAAACACCAGCGTACCGGGTTCTATCAGCGATATTGTACCGTGCTTTAATTCGCCGCCGGCATAAGCTTCGGAATGTATATAAGATATTTCCTTAAGCTTCAGACTGCCCTCCAGCGCCACGGCATAATCCAAATTACGCCCGATAAAAAATATGCTGTGCTTGTTATACAACTGCGCCGCCCAATACTGAATTTCTTCTTTGGCCGCCAGCGTTTTTTCCAACTGGGCCGGCAACTGCTCCAGCGCATCATAATATTCTTTTATCTCTCCCGCTGACATTGTACCCAAAAGCTCGGCAAATTTAAGCGCCAGCAGATCTATAACCACCAACTGCGTGCTGTAGGCTTTGGTGGTAGCCACGGCAATTTCCGGCCCGGCCCACGTATAAAGCACATCATCGGCCTCGCGGGCAATAGTAGAACCCAGCACATTAACAATGGCCAGCACCCGCGCCCCTTTGGCTTTGCCGGCGCGCATTGCCGCAATGGTATCGGCAGTTTCGCCCGACTGCGATATTACTATCATCAGGGTACGCTCATCAATTATCGGCTCGCGGTATCTAAATTCCGAAGCAATATCCACCTCTACCGGTATACGGCAGGTAGCCTCCAGCAAATACTTGCCCACCATACCCACGTGATACGACGACCCACAGGCCACAATATAAATTTTGGCGGTGTTTTTCAGCATATCCGCCGTAATATTAAAATCATCCAGCACAATGCTGCCGTCTTTTAAACGGGGGCTTACGGTGTTATGCACCGATTTCGGCTGTTCCATAATTTCCTTAAACATAAAATGCTCGTAGCCGCCCTTTTCTGCCGCCGAAACATCCCAGTCGATATGCGTCTGCTGCTTGGCAACAGGCTCGCGGTTGGTATCATAAACCGTTACCCGGTCTTTTTCCAGCACCACTATTTCACGGTCATCAAGGTAATAAACTTCCTGCGTGTGGGCCAGCAGCGCCGATACATCAGAGGCCACCAGGTTTTCTTCCTGCCCCAGGCCCACCACCAGCGGCGCATCTTTGCGCATAGCATACAGCTTTTGCGGCTCGTCGGCACACAAAATACCCAGCGCATAAGCACCCTCAAGCTCGTTGGTAAGGCGTATCATAGTATCCAGCATATCACCGTTGTAATAATATTCGGCCAGTTGGGCAATAACCTCGGTATCGGTTTGCGACACAAACTTGTAGCCTTTTTTTTGCAGCATAGCTTTTAACTGCTGATAATTTTCGATAATACCGTTATGTACCACGGCAAATTTACCCAACGAGCTTTTGTGCGGGTGCGAATTTACATCAGACGGCACACCGTGCGTAGCCCAGCGGGTGTGGCCAATGCCTATATGGCCGGGCACATCGGCGCCATCGTGTATCAAATCCTTTAAAACCTTTAGCTTGCCGGCCGCCTTGGCAATTTTTATTTCACCGTCGGCAAACACAGCAATACCGGCCGAATCATAACCGCGATATTCCAATTTGGCCAAACCATTCAACAAAACGGGCGCAACCTGTTTGTCGCCCACATAACCAACTATTCCACACATAAAAAATCCTCCCCACAATATGTATACCGTTAGCTGTACCTTATATAAAATTCAGTCTGTTTACTGTAATTAAGCCCTGTTATGCCCGTTCGGCAGGGTTCGCTGTGGTTATTATACTATATAAGTAGCCTTTTTGCAAATTTTTATTACTTAAAAAAAGCATTTTTAGCAAATAGGCAAAATGTTTGATTGTTTTTTCTGATAAAATATAGTATACTGTTTAATGGTATATTATTTTAATAAGATATTACCGTTGCCAAGGCAACCACATAACTATAAGGAGATTTACCTGAATGCCCAAATATAAAGTGATAAAGCGGCAATTCCGCAACGACAAATGTGTTGTTTGCGGGTTTGACAACCCCTTTAGCCTGCAGTTAGAATTTTACGAGCTGGAAAACGGCGAGGTTGCAACCTTTGCCCAAACTATGCAAGAACATCAAAGCTACCCGGGGCGCACACACGGCGGCATCATCAGCGCTATGTTAGATGAAGTTATAGGCCGCGCCATTTGCACTGCCGAACCTGCCTGCTGGGGCGTTACCACCGAGCTTAATGTTAAATACAAAAAGCCCGTGCCCTTAGAAAAAACCCTGCTGCTGGTGGGGCGGGTAACCCGCAACCGCAGCCGTATGTTCAGCGGCACCGGAGAAATTTACCTGCCGGACGGCACCCTGCTGGCCGAAGCGAGCGGCACCTATTTAAAGCTTAAAGCCGAACAAATTGTTGACTGCGCCGACGGCGAAGAGGCCATTAGCCGACTAAACTGGCAACTGCGCCCCCAACCGGCCAATGCCCCGGATTATATTGAGCTGCCCTATTAGCAGCTAAATTGGGCTTATATTTTTACACAGTTTATATAGTCTGCTTATAATAAGCTTGCTTAAATAATATTATTTGGATCTGTATAGTAAAAACGGAGGATTTTTTATGGCAAATTTTTTTCAAAAGCTTTTTGACAGCAATGCCAAGGAGGTAAAAAAATACGAAAAGCTGGTGGCTAAAATAAATGCAATGGAACCCCAGATGCAAAAGCTTACCGACGAACAGTTGGCCGCCAAAACTGTCGAATTTAAAAACCGTATCGCCAACGGCGAATCTATTAACAATATGATGATAGAAGCCTATGCGGTAGTAAGAGAAGCATCGGTGCGTGTGCTGGGTATGCGCCACTTTGATGTTCAGTTGATAGGCGGTATGGCCCTGCACGACGGCCGCATTGCCGAAATGCGTACCGGCGAGGGTAAAACGCTGGTGGCCACCTGCCCGGTATACTTAAACGCACTTACCGGCAAGGGCGTACACGTTGTAACCGTAAACGAATACCTTTCGGCCCGTGACAGCCAGTGGATGGGCCGCCTTTATAAATTTTTAGGTCTGTCGGTAGGGCTTATCGGTCATTCTGTGCCGCCGCCGTTAAAACGCCTGCAATATAACTGCGATATCACCTTTGGTACCAACAACGAATTCGGTTTTGACTACCTGCGTGACAATATGGCCGTGCGCCCTGCTAATCTGGTGCAGAGAGAGCTGCATTTTGCAATCATCGACGAGGTGGACTCCATTTTGATTGATGAAGCCAGAACCCCGCTTATTATCAGCGGTCAGGCCGAAAAACCCACCGAACGCTATTATCAGATGGCCAAAATTGCCAGCCGTATGCGCCGCGAAGAAGATTTTACCGTTGACGAAAAGGCCCGCGCCATTATGCTTACCCCCAAGGGCTTAGCCAAAGTAGAACAACTGCTGGGGGTAGAAAACCTTTATGATAACGCCAACACCGAGCTTAACCACTTTGTACAGCAGGCATTAAAGGCCGAATTTTTGTTTAAGCGCGACCGCGACTATGTAGTAAAAGACGGGCAGGTTATTATTGTTGATGAATTTACCGGCCGTTTGATGGATGGCCGCCGCTACAACGACGGTTTGCATCAGGCTATTGAAGCCAAGGAAAATGTTATTGTAAAAAACGAAAGCCAGACACTTGCCAGCATTACCCTGCAAAACTACTTCCGTATGTATCAAAAGGTGGCCGGTATGACCGGTACCGCTATGACCGAAGAAGAAGAATTCCGCTCTATTTACGGGCTGGATGTTGTAGAGATACCCACCAACCGCCCGGTACAGAGAAAAGACCTGCCGGATATTGTGTATCGTACTGAAATGGGCAAGTTTAATGCCGTTATTGAAGATATTATTGCCAAGCACGAAAAAGGCCAGCCGGTATTGGTGGGCACCGTTTCTATCGAAAAATCCGAAATTTTAAGCCAGCTTTTACGCAAGCGCGGCATACCCCACCAGGTATTAAACGCCAAATACCACGAAAAAGAAGCAGAAATTATCGCTCAGGCCGGCCGTTTGGGTGCGGTTACCATTGCCACCAATATGGCAGGCCGCGGTACCGATATTATGCTGGGCGGCAACCCGGAATTTATGCTGCGTCAAATGCAGATGAATGACCCCGAACGTGAATGGACACTGGAAGAAGAACGCGCTTATCTTGCTCAGTACGAAGATCAGGTAAAAGCCGAGCGAGAAAAGGTGCTGGCTGCCGGCGGTTTGGCTATTATCGGTACTGAACGCCACGAAAGCCGCCGTATTGATAACCAGCTGCGCGGTCGTGCCGGCCGTCAGGGTGACTTGGGCCAGAGCCAGTTCTATTTGGCCATTGATGACGATCTGGTGCGCAAGTTTGGCGGCGAAAGCCTTAAAAATATGCTGGACAAAATAGGTATGGACGATACTATGCCGCTGGAAATGAAGATGATCAGCAAGTCTATTGAAAACGCCCAGAAGAAGGTAGAAGGCCGCAACTTTGATATACGTAAAAACGTGCTGGAATACGATAACGTTATGAACAAGCAGCGTTCGCTTATCTATAAGCAGCGGCAGGACGTTTTGTCGGGCCAAAACCTGCACGAACAAATACTGTTTATGCTGCGTTCCGCTATCGAAAATATTGTGGCCCGCTACAGCCCGGTAAGCGAATTCCCCGAGGAATGGGATTTAACGGCACTGCTGCATGATTACAGCGAAATTTTGCCGGATAACGGCTTTACCACCGAAGAATTGGCGCGCCTTGGCAAAGACGAGGTTGTGCCGCTGCTCTACAACAAGGCCGAAGCACATTTGCAGGAACGCGCCGACAAAATGGGCGAAGATGCCCTGCAAAGCCTGGAGCGTATGATTATTTTAAAATGTGTTGACGAAAAATGGATGGAACACATTGACGCTATGGATCAACTGCGCCAGGTTATCGGCTACCGTTCTATCGGCCACGAAAACCCGCTGATTGCTTATAAGAATGAAGCTTTTGATATGTTCGAAGCTATGATCAGCGATATTCAACTGGCAGTATCGCGCCTTATTGAACGTGTTGAGGTTGTTGAAGCGCCCAAAGAACGTACTAATCTGATAGCCAGCCACGGCGGCGAGGCTCAACCGGCAGCCCCGAGGAAAAAAGCCCCGGTTCACGCCGGAGAAAAAATCGGCCGCAACGACCCTTGCCCCTGCGGCAGCGGTAAAAAATATAAAAACTGCTGCGGCAAATCGGCTGCCGACGGCGCGGAGGATGCCGAATAATTATACAGAAGTTGTCGATTATGGAGAGTATTTATGTTATCAGACTACAAACCCCTGCTGGAAAAAGCTGCCGAAAAGCTGCAAGAGCTTGAATCTGCTTTAAAAATTGCCCAGCGAACCGAAGAAGCCGCCAGGTTAGAGGAATTAAGCGCCTCACCCGATTTTTGGGAAAATCAGGAGGCTGCGCAGGCTACACTGCAAAAGCTTACTCAGCTAAAAGCCACCATCAACAAGTTTAACGAGCTTGCCGAACAGGTGGATGATGTGCAAACACTGTGGGAGCTGGCCTGCGAAGAAGATGACGAAAGTCTGGAAAAGGAAATTGAGCGCGACTACAATGCCCTTAACAAGGCGCTGGAAAAGCTGGAAATAGAGGTGTTATTTTCCGGCCCGTATGACGACCACGATTGTATTATTACCCTGCACGCCGGTGCCGGCGGTACCGAAGCACAGGATTGGGCCGATATGCTGTACCGTATGTACACGCGCTTTTGCGAAAAAAACGGCTTTAAATGTGAACTGTTAGATTATCTGGACGGTGAAGAAGCCGGTATTAAAAGCGTTACGCTGGGCATTGCCGGCCCCCACGCCTACGGCCATTTTCGGTCAGAAAAAGGCGTACACCGGCTGGTACGTATATCACCGTTTGATGCCTCGGCACGCCGCCACACCTCTTTTGCTTCGTTAGACGTTATGCCGCAGGTGCAGGAGGATAACGAGATAGAGATAAACCCGGACGATTTAAAAGTAGATACCTACCGCAGCGGCGGTGCCGGCGGTCAGCACGTTAACAAAACCGATTCGGCGGTACGCATAACCCACTTGCCCACCGGCATTGTGGTGCAGTGTCAGGATGAAAGATCGCAGTATAACAACAAAGACCGCGCTATGAAGCTGCTTAAAGCACGCCTGTTAGAAGAAAAAGTAAAAGAGCGCGAACGCGAACTGGCCGCCATTAAAGGTGAGCAAACCGAAATCGGCTGGGGCAACCAGATACGCTCGTATGTTTTTCAGCCGTATCGTCTGGTAAAAGACCACCGCACCGGGGTAGAATCCGGCAATGTAGATGCTGTTATGGACGGTGATATTCTGCCGTTTATAAGCGGCTATTTAAAAGAATTTAAGGGCTAAAGCCCGGCTTGCAATGCGTTAGACGGCGAAGATCGCTGCTAATATAAAAAATTATTTATTGGGGGTAATATTGTGGATAATCTGTTTTTAGAAGCCAAAGCTACCGAGCTGAGACGTGAGATTATTAAGATGATCACTGCTGCCGGCTCCGGTCATCCCGGCGGTTCACTTTCTGCTGCCGACATTTTAACGGTTCTTTACTTTGACAAAATGAATATTAAGCCGGAAGAACCCAAGTGGCCCGGCCGCGACTATTTTGTACTTTCTAAGGGGCACGCTGCCCCGGCACTTTATGCAGCACTGGCGTTAAGGGGCTTCTTCCCCACTGAACAGCTTGCCACCCTGCGTAAACTGCACAGCCCGCTGCAAGGCCACCCGGTAAGCACCAAGGTGCCCGGTGTCGATGTTTCTACTGGCTCGTTAGGGCAGGGTATAAGCGTTGCCTGCGGCATTGCCAAAGGGCTTAAAATAGACGGCGCACCCAACCACGTTTATGCTCTGCTGGGCGACGGTGAATGTCAGGAGGGCGAAGTTTGGGAGGCACTGATGTTTGCTGCCCACTACAAGCTGGATAATTTAACGGTTATTATTGACCGCAACCGTCTGCAAATAGACGGCCCGGTAGACGAAGTTATGGCAACGTCGCCGTTAGATAAAAAGCTGGATGCCTTTGGTTTTAATGTGTTGATGACCAACGGCCACAATGTAGAAAGTATCGGCCGCGCTATTGACACCGCCAAGGCAGAAAAAGGCCGCCCCACGGCTATTATTGCCAACACCGTAAAGGGCCGCGGCGTATCGTTTATGGAAAACCAGGTAGGCTGGCACGGCACCGCACCCAAGCCGGAAGAATGTGAGCAGGCACTTGCCGAATTAAGCTAAGGAGGGCGTAAAAATGAGTAATAAAATTGCAACCCGCGACGCCTACGGCAAAACATTGGCCGAACTGGCGCAAACAGATAAAAACCTTGTAGTATTAGATGCTGACCTGGCAAAATCTACCAAAACAGCCGATTTTGCCAAGGTTTGCCCCGAACGCTTTGTAGACGTGGGCATTGCCGAACAAAATATGGTAGCGGTTGCCGCCGGTATGGCCACCTTGGGCAAGCACGTTTTTTGCAGTAGCTTTGCTATTTTTGCTGTTGGCCGTGCCTTTGAACAGGTACGCAACGCCGTAGCCTACCCGCAACTGCCCGTAACCGTTGCTGCCACCCACGCCGGCATAACCGTTGGCGAAGACGGTGCAACACATCAGGCGGTAGAAGATATTTCGCTGATGCGCTCGGTGCCCGGTATGACGGTAATTGTTCCCGCCGATGCCACCGAAACCGCACAGGCTGTACGCGCTCTGGCCGAATATGACAAGCCTGCGTATCTGCGCCTTGGCCGCCTGGCGGTAGAAAGTGTTATGCCCGATGATTACCAGTTTGAAATCGGCAAAGGCTGCCAACTGCGCAGCGGCAACGATGCGGTTATTTTTGCCTGCGGCCTTATGGTGCAGGAAGCCCTTGCGGCTGCCGATCTGCTGGCTGCCGAAGGCATAAACGTAAGCGTAGCCAACATTGCCACCATTAAACCCTTAGATACCGAGCTTATCTGCCGCCTGGCCAAACAAACCGGTGCCGTGGTTACTGTAGAAGAACACAGCATTAACGGCGGCTTAGGCAGTGCAGTTGCCGAAGCGCTGGCGGAAAACTGCCCCACCCCGCTTATCCGTGTCGGTATGCCCGACAGCTTTGGTCAGTCTGGCAAACCCGCCGAACTGCTGGCCGAATATGGTCTTACGGCGGCAGACATTGCCGAAAAAGTAAAGGCCGTTATTACCCGCAAATAACCCTATTTAAATACCAAAAAGAGCCTGTGCAGAACAGGCTCTTTTTTTGTGGCAATTACCCCACAAACTGTACGTTATATTTTTTAAGCCAGTAATTTACCTGCAAAAAATAGGCTATGGTTTGCGGCGTTAACATAAGCTGCCCATACCACGGGGTTTGCATATTGCTGTTTAGCAGGCTCTCTAAGGTATCGCGCCGGCAAAATTCCAGCAGCGGGGCATCTGGGTCATCTAACAGCCTGCGCAGCTCTGCCGACACCGCCGCCAAATATACCGGGTTATGCGTTTTGGGATAGGGACTTTTTTTGCGCCACAACACCTCGTCCGGCAGCCAACCGCGCATAGCCTCGCGCAGCAGGCCTTTTTCCTGCCCCTGCCAATCCTTAAACGCCCACGGCAGGGCATAAGCAAATTCCGCAATGCGCCAATCGCAAAACGGCACCCGCACCTCCAGCCCGCTATACATACTCATTCTGTCCTTGCGGTCTAACAGGGTTTGCATAAACCAGTTGATATTAAGGGCCATCATCTCCTTAACACGCCGATTTTCGCCACTAACCTCCGGCAAAATATCCGCCGCCGCCACGGTATCCCTATACGCGCTGTCAATATAAGCTGCTCCGTCAATCTGCCGCGCCAGCTCTGGCCGCAAAAATTCTGCTCGCCATGCCGTAGACTGCGCCCACGGAAAACCCTGCTTCGCCCGTATCTCCGGATCTCGATACCACGGATAGCCGCCGAAAATTTCGTCCGCACATTCGCCGGAAATGGCAACCGTTACATCTTTTTTAATCTCCTGACAAAACAGCAACAGCGACGCATCAACGTCCGCCATACCCGGCAGGTCACGCGCATCCACCGCCGCAAAAAGTGCCGGCACCAAATCCCGGCTGTTTAACACCACCAAATGGTTTTCGGCATTAAGATATTCATTCATACGCCTTATATACGTCTCGTCAGAATTTGGCTGAAACTTGCTGGCCTTAAAAAACTTCTCGTTATCGCGGTACGTCACCGAAAATGTTTGCAGCTTTTGGCCACGCTCGGTATAATATTTATCCGCCACCGCCGCTATCAGGCTGCTGTCTAATCCCCCCGACAAAAAGCAGCCCAGCGGCACATCGCTTACCAACTGCCGCTCTATCGCATCGCGCACCAAAACAGCCAACTGCTCGGCCGCCTCGGCAAAGCTAAGGTTTAAATTTCTGTCCCGCAGCCGCCAATATGCTTCATCGTGCCAGCCACAGGCGTCATAACGCGCCCAATGCGCCGCTTTAAGCTCCTGCACCCCCTTAAACACGCCGCAGCCCGGCGTCCGCCCCGGCCCCATAAAAAACAGCTCCGCCACGCCGGTGCAATCTATTTGCGGCACAACCGCCGGGTGGGCCAGCAGCGCCTTTATCTCCGACGCAAACAGCAAACCACCCTTTACCTGCGCATAAAACAGCGGCTTTACTCCAAAGCGGTCACGCGCCAAAAACAAACTGCCCTGCGCAGCATCCCAAACGGCAAACGCAAAAATACCGTTAAACTTTGCCGGTGCCGCCGCACCCCACTGCGCATAAGCGTGCAGCACCACCTCCGTATCAGAATGACCGACAAAATTATGCCCCGCCGCCAACAGCTCGCGCCGCAGCTCGTCGGTGTTATAAAGCTCGCCGTTATAAACCAGCGTAAACTGCTGCCCCTGCCAATCAAGCTGCATAGGCTGCCTGCCGCCCTCAATATCAACCACCGCCAGCCGCCTATGCACCAGCCCAGCGTGAGCATCCCACCAAAGCCCCTGCTGGTCGGGGCCGCGGTTTGTCAGCGCCGCCTGCATTGCCTGCCACACCGGCAGCCGCTGTTCTGTAAAATTTTGCTGTAAATTTATTTCTCCGGCAATACCGCACATTTTGCAACACCTCATCAAAATTCTTCGGTTTAGCATTTTAATATATGCTTATTTTGCCGATAATAGCACAAAAAAAAGCGACACACCGCAGGGGTGCATCGCTAAAAATTTTAATTATGTAACACTAAACCGTCTGACGAGCCTCGCTGCCTTCTCGCACAGTGCCGGGCGCATATTGCCGCAGCATACCCACAAACACAGCCACCAGCTCCGGGTCTAAAGCCGTGCCGGCATACATTTGCAGCATATCCAGTGCATCTTCGGTAGATAAACGCCACGCACCATAAGGCTTGGTAAACGCATTATATACCCACGCCAGCGCAAATATACGGCTGCCCAGGGGTATATCTAACCCGGACAAGCCCAAAATACCGCTGCCGTCCCATTTTTCATGGTGGGTTAAAATAAGCTTGCTGGCCGGGGCCAATTCGGGTATCTCTTTGGCCATTGCCGCACCCAAATGCACGTGATTTTCATCATCGGCACCGTCGGCAAAACGCCCAATATCGTGCCCATAGCATAACGCCCTTATAGCAGAAAGCTCATTAACGTCTAATTTAAGCACGCTGCCCAGCTTGCCGCAATACTGCCACAGCAACTGCGCTTCGCTGCGCTTTACCGCATCAAAACGCTCGTTCAGAACATCCAAACCTTCGGTCGGCTTGCTCGGTGCCACCGGGGCAACCTTGCTGCGGCTTCTGCTTTGGTTAAAATGCTTACGAATATGCGCCGTAAAATAAATAGGCCGGTTGGCAACATCTACCTGCGGGTTTTTGCTGATACTTTCTACATAGCTTATACCGCGCAGGGTATCATCACCGCTAAAGCTGCTGTTGGCACTTTCCGCCAGATATTCATCATCGGTAAAAAGTTCGTCGGCCTTAAAATCTGCCAGCAAATCCTGCGCCCGCCCACCGGTAGCCTTGTAGCCGGAATACACACCTGCAAGCAAGCACACCAAAACCACCAGCAGGCGCACCGCTAATCTAAGCACCGAAACCCCGGTAAACAAAGCACCGCTGATGGAAACACTGGGCATACCAACCGCAAAAATAATGCTGTCTATTACCCAAAACATTGCACCAATCAATACACTCGTCACAATTGGAGAAATGTATTTTGCCATTTCTATACCTCCAACTATATACTGCTATAATTCTACCATATTTGCAGCAAATTTTCAACCCGCCTGCAATATTTAGTAAAAATTTTAATATGCCGCCTGCCCGCCCGCAACTTGGCACCGGTTTGCCATACAAACGGCTTTATGGCGGCCAAACAGCACCCCTGCCACCACCGGGGCGCTGTTTAAGCGGCCATATGCCCAACAATTTACCACCAACAAAAAAAGCAGCCGCGGCAAGGCTCGCAACTGCTTTAAAAATTTTTTGTAAAATTTTTTATTTTTTTACCGGCTTATTTAAGCACATACACACGCACGGTGCGCACGCCCCAGTTAAGACATTCTTTTTCACTGTCAAAAAACAAGTCTATACGGTTGCCTTTAATAGCGCCGCCGGTATCCTCAGCCCGACAATAGCCGTAACCGTCAACATACAATTTGCTGCCCAGCGGTATCACCGAAGGATCTACCGCCACCGTTACCCCGGCTTTGGGCTTGGTGCCGCTGGCGGTGTTATTGCCGGTGTGCGTATAAGCGCTGGCACGCACGGCATAAGCTTTGGTGTATTCGTAGGTTTTGCCGCCGCGGCTTATTACCCGGCGCGTACCCACGGCCAAAATTTCGTTTACGGGCTGTGTGGTTACGGCACGGCTAAGCTCCTGCTTGTTTATGGCCACACCGTCTTTGTAGGTTACCAGGTTGGTTATGGTCTTTTCTCCGGCCTGCCCCACCTGAAGCACCTTGCTTTGCCCCACATTCATACCGGCATCTTCCTTGCGCTCGGTTTTGTAGGCCACCTTTTCTTTAGTCTGCGTGGTGCGGTAGGTTATGCGGTTAATAACTATGGCATCGCCATCGGCCAAAATATGGTCTTTAGCAGGGCTTACCCAATCATAATCACCCACCTGCACATTATTAGCCGCCAAAAAATCACCCACGGTTTGCGGCTGTGTCGGGTACGATGCTGTAGTAAAATCGGCAGTTACCGGCACATTAAACGCGCGCTTTATAACCACACTGGCGCCGTCATCAACCTCGGCATCAAGGGCAGGCTCCACCTCGTCAAGCTCGGCCAGCACAATGTTCTGCTGCTCCAAAAGGTCGGCCACGGTGTTAGCGCGGGTAGCCACCACAACGCTGCTGCCGCCGTCAATCAGCGTAACCTGCTTTTCCATCATCACATAGGCAAATGCCGACACCGACACTAACAGCACCGCCAGCACGCTCAACAGCACCTTGCCGTAAAACGTACGCGGATCTAATATGCTGCGGCCCACGCGCTTTTGGCCGTGGCTGCCTATATGTGCCGCGCCGTTGTTATCCTGCAATGCTATAACATTCGCCTCCTTTGCGCTAAAATTTCTGCTTTACAACGTTTTATGACGTTTTGCCGGCCGGGGGCATAGCTCCCCACATTTGGCAAAAATCGGCGGGTGTATTTTGCAGATTTTACCACCCGCACGCCAAAAACCCGGTTTCTATACCACCATTTTACCCTATAAACGGCATTTTGTCAAATATGCGCCCCACCGGCGGCAAAACCTATGCTAAAGTATACGCCAAAAATTGGCTTATATACCCATAAGCACCAAATTTTTACTGATTAAAAACAACAAAAAACCGGGCGCCGGCAAATTTGCCGCATACCCGGTTATATATTTAATTTTGCGCCTATACGCCAAAAAACCGGCACGCATTAGCGGTGGTTGCCTCGGCTACTTCTTCTACGCTTATGCCGCGCAAAGCCGCAATTTTTTCGGCCACATAAAACACGTTGGCAGGCTCGTTGGTTTTGCCGCGCTTAGGCTCCGGAGAAAGATACGGGCTGTCGGTTTCAATAAGCAATCTGTCTAAGGGGCAGTTTTTTACAACCTCCGGCAGGGCTTTTGCATTTTTATACGTTACCGGCCCGGCAATGGATATATAAAAGTTGCGGCGCAAAGCTTCTTTGGCAAGCTCCCAGCTACCGGAAAAACAGTGCATTATGCCGCCGTTTTGCCCGGCGTTTTCTTCACGCACAATATTAAACAAATCGCCGTGCGCATCTCTGTCGTGTATGATTATCGGCTTGTGTAGCTGTTTGGCCAAATCAATTTGCCGCACAAACCACCGGCGCTGCACATCGCGGGGCGTTTCGTCCCAAAAATAATCCAGCCCTATTTCACCGATCGCCCTAACCCTGGGGGCTTCCGCCAGTTCCGCCAGCTCGGCAAAAACAGCCTCGTCAAGCTCCTTACTGTCCGACGGATGATACCCCACCGCCGCTACAAGCTGCGGGTATTTTTCGGCCAAATGCACCGCATAAACCGAATCTCTAAGGTTGCAGCCGATAACCGCCATATGCATAACACCGGCCGCCGCCGCCCGCTCTAACACCGCATCAATTTCTACCGCCAGTTTACGGTCATTAAGGTGGCAGTGAGAATCGAACAGCGTTAATTTATTAAGCATAATTATACCTCTTTTTTGTATAATAATTTTTACTGCCGCGCCCTATCTGACAGTAGCACCGGCAAACATTTCACACGGGGCCTCTACCACTTTAAGGGTATCGCCGTCGCTTACAGCCAAAATCATCCCGCGGGATTCTACACCGCGCAGCACAGCCGGCGCCAAATTAGCCACCAAAATCAGCTTTTTGCCCACCATTTCTTCCGGCCGGTAATGTTCGGCAATACCGCTTACCACCGTGCGTTCTTCACCGCAAACTTCTACCGTAAGCTTTAACAGGCGCGCTGCCTTTTTAATTTTTTCGCAGGCCAAAACCTTGCAAACACGCAGGTCTACCTTGGCAAAATCGTCGATGGTAATTTCCGGCTTCAGCGGCTCAAATTCCTTTTTAGGCTCCTCGGCCACCGGTTCAGGCTCTGACTCCGGCTCAGGTTCGGCTTCTACCACTGTCGACATATCAATGCGCGGGAAGATAGCCTCGCCGCGGTTAATTTTCGTCCCCGCCGGGAAGCCGCCCCAGCCCAAAGCCGTCCAGTCACTGCCGGCAGTTGCCGCCGTAAGCCCCAACTGCGCCCACACACGTTCGGCCACATTAGGCATAACCGGGTTTATCAAAATAGTCACCTGACGCAAAACCTCGGCCAAATTGTACATAACGGTTTTCAGCTTTTCGGTCTCGCCGTTTTTGTTCAGCTCCCACGGTGCCGTTTCGTCAACATACTTGTTGGCGCGGGCAACCAGCTTCCAAACCTCCGACACAGCGTTGGCAATGTCCATTTTATCCATATATTTAGCCATATTTTGCGGCGTAGCTTTACAAAGCTCTATCAGCTCGGCATCAAAATCGGTGCCTTCGATACCGGGTTCAATAACACCGCCCAAAAATTTGGTTACCATAGCCGTAACACGAGAAAGCAAGTTGCCGTAATCGTTGGCAAGGTCGGTGTTTATGCACTGACACAAGGCAGGCTCGCTGTAGGTTGCATCCATACCGTAGGCCATTTCTCGCAGCAAAAAGAAGCGTATTGCATCGACACCGTATTTTTCGGCCAGCACCACAGGGTCTACTACGTTGCCCTTAGATTTGCTCATCTTGCCGTCCTGCATAAGCAGCCAGCCGTGAGCTACAGCTTTTTTGGGCAGCTCAATACCGGCGGCCATCAAAATAATCGGCCAGATAATAGCGTGAAAGCGTATAATGTCTTTACCCACCAAATGAATATCTGCCGGCCAATATTTTTTAAACAGGCTATCATCATCAGTGCCATAACCCAAAGCAGAAATATAGTTAAGCAGGGCATCAAACCACACATAAACCACGTGTTTGGTATCAAACGGCACCTTAATGCCCCAATCAAAGGTAGTACGCGATACACAGAGATCCTCTAACCCCTGCTTTACAAAGCTTACCATCTCGTTGCGGCGGGTTTCGGGCTGAATAAAGTCCGGGTTTTCTTCAATAAATTGCAGCCAGCGGTCTGCATATTTACTCATCTTAAAAAAGTAGCTTTCCTCGTGTGCCACCTGCACCGGGCGGCCGCAATCCGGGCAAATATGCCCTTCGTCCAACTGGTGTTCGGTAAAAAAGGTTTCGCAGGGGGTGCAATACCAGCCCTCGTATTCCGACTTATAAATATCGCCCTGATCATACAGCTTTTGAATAATTGCCTGCACTACCTTTTCGTGGCGCTCATCAGTGGTGCGGATAAAATCATCATAGTCAATATCCAGCAACTGCCACAGGCTTTTAATGCCGGCCACAATACCGTCAACAAATTCCTTGGGCTGCATACCGGCAGCTTCGGCTCTCTGCTGAATTTTAAGCCCGTGTTCATCGGTACCGGTCAAAAAATAGGCGTCATATCCCCGCTGCTGCTTATAACGCTTCATCGCGTCGGCTGCCACGGTGGTGTATGCGTGGCCAATGTGCAGCTTGTCGCTGGGATAGTAAATAGGTGTGGTAATATAAAAGCTTGGTTTTGTAGTCATCTCTACATCCTCCTGCATAATTATTAGCAATTTTGTAATATTTTTACTTTTATAAAAAGCATTGATAACACCTTTGCCAAGCAGCAAACGGTTTTATCAACGGTTTTTATTTTGGGGTGCGGCAAACTGCCCGCCGCCCCCGTAAAAAGCCGCTCCCGCGGGCGCAAGGCTGACGCCCCGCATTAACTTGCCCCAACAGCGGCTTTTGGCAACACTCACCGCCGGTATGGTCACTTGTGCGCTTTTAAGCTCAGCCCAAGGTCATAAACTTCTCCCACCGGCAAACCATACTGCGCTGCCAGCTCTTTAGCAGCGGCCTTATGCTTCATTCCACCGGCCATAAGGCGCGCCAAATGTGCCGCCACCTCGTCCATATCAACCGCCTGTGCCGCTTTAGGTTCGGCACCGGCCACCACCAGCACAAATTCGCCCTTAGGCTCGCGCTCCTGCCAAAGCTCCGCCAGCTCGGCCAGTGTACCGCGCTGCACCTCCTGAAATTTTTTGGTCAGCTCACGACACACGGCAATCCGTCGCTCACCGCCAAAGGCCGCCAGCAAATCCGCCAGGCTTTCCCGCAAGCGGTGGGGTGCTTCATAAAAAATCATAGTGCGTTCTTCATCTTTAAGCTTAGCCAGATAATCGGCACGCGCACTGCCACGGGCAATAAAGCCCTCAAACGCAAAACGCTCCGTCGGCAAACCGGATAACACCAGCGCCACTATAGCCGCACAACAGCCGGGTATGGCATCAACCTCGTAGTTATGCTCCACTGCCGCCTTTAACAGCGCCGCACCGGGGTCACACACACCGGGTGTACCGGCATCACTTATCAGGGCAATATCGTCACCGGCTGCCAAACGCGCCAGCAACGCTTCTTCCCGCTTGCCCTCTATCTCGCGGTAGTAGCTCATCATCGGCTTTTTTATGCCCAACCGAGAAAGCAGCAGCCCGCTGTGCCGGGTATCTTCGGCCGCTACCAAATCTGCCGCCGCCAAAACCTCTTGTGCCCGCGGCGAAATATCGCCCATATTACCTATCGGCGTAGCCACCAAAGTAAGCCGCCCCTGCTTTTGTTCCGTCATCTGCTACACTCCCACGCTTTTTATTTTTGTGCCAACAGCAACACGCGCTGCTCAAAAAACTGCTTTTTTATCAGCAAAAAACCCCTGCTCTGCAACAGCTCCTCAGCTTCTGCCGTGCGGCTTTGCGGCAACAACAGGCAAAACACACCACCCACCGCCAACAGGCCATAAGCCGCCGCCAGCAAGTCGCCAAGCCCGCCAAACAGCTCGTGCGTGGCCGCCCTGCGCTCCGGCACCGGGCTAAGCCGCCCCGTGGTTTGCGGCCAAAACGGTGGGTTGCTCACCACCAAATCATAGGCCGCCGCCGGCAAAACATCTGCCCAATTTCGCCAATCAGAGCATACAAAACGGCATTTACCGGCAAAACCGGGCACATCGGCATTAAGCTGCAAACTGCGCTGCGCCAGCGCCACATTGGCCGGCATTATCTCTACCCCGGTGCAGCAGGCCGCCGGCAGACGCGCCCACAAAGCCAACAGCAAGCCGCCGTTACCACTGCCAAGCTCGCAAATACAGCGCGCGCCGGGTGCATTGGCCGCCGCAAATTCCGCCAGCCGCACCGAATCTCCCGAAAAGCAAAGATATTGCGTGTTTTGCAGCAATTTTAGCCCTTTAAGATGCAAATCTACAATTTCTTCGCTCAAATTATCTCTCCTTATAAAACACCGCACGTCTTTTTTAGATTATCTACCCAAAATCAAGGAACTGCAAGAGTGCCTTAGATGCAATCACAGGATAGCAGATGTGCCGCTATTGCCGGTTACCCACCCAAACCCAAGGAATTGCAAGAGTGGTGCAGATGCAAGGAATAGAATTTTGAGTCGACAGAGGCGTACAGATGGTACGCCGACAAGCGAAAAATTATATGACACAGCAGATGTGCCGCTATTGTCAATTCCGCTTTAAAAGCCGCGCTAAAGTGGGTTTAATCTATTCCCGCCCACCGCCCTATATACGCCCTGCGGCGCGGCTTTTTTAGGCAATGATTACCCACCCAAACACAAGGAACTGCAAGAGTGAAACCTTTGTTAGCATACCGGATGGGCAAAAGTGCCTTAGATGCAATCACAAGACAGCAGATGTGCCGCTATTGCCGGTTACGCACCCAAACCCAAGGAATTGCAAGAGTGGTGCAGATGCAAGGAATAGAATTTTGAGTCGACAGAGGCGTACAGATGGTACGCCGACAAGCGAAAAATTATATGACACAGCAGATGTGCCGCTATTGTCAATTCCGATATACCGGATGGGCAAGAGTGCCTTAGATTTAGGTGAGTACGGCTGCGCGAGCGATTTAGGCGTACTGATAGTACGCCGCTGAGCCAAGCAGACAACGAGCCTAAAGATAAGGTGCTATTGTCCCTTCCGGTCAGTTTTTTAAAAAACTCTGACAAAACAAACACTCTTCCCCCTTGCGGCTCTGCGCAAAGTAAGTCGGGCAAATATGGTAGCCCTCATCATAAAGCTTACTAAGCTCCTCTACACCCTCGCTGCGAATATTTTCTTCACTAAGGCGCTCTAACAGACGGGCATTTTGCACCTCTAAAGAGTCCACCTTAAGGCGAAGCTCCTGCAATTTATACTGCAAAGCACCTAATGCTTCCTCGATCTCTAAGATCTCGTTACGCAATGCCATTATGCTCCCTCCGTCCCCGACGAATGTTCTTTATTTTGCGGTTTGCCGCCCCGACCGTTCTTTTTGCCGCCGCGCCAACGGCGCTTGTTGTTATGCGGGCGCTCTCCCTGCGGCTTTTCTTCCAAGTCAGCCATATCGTTGTTATCGGCTTTATCGGCTTTTGCCGGTTTGGCCGGTTTTTCCGCCTTGGGCTGTTTATCTGCCTTAGGCGGGCGGTTAGCCTTGGGTTTGGGCTGTTTGGCCGGTTTGGGCGGTTTAGGTGCAGCCGTCTCCGAATCTGCCACCGCTATCGATTCTTCCAAATCTATTTCGTCAATAATATCCTCCGACATTGCCGCACTGCGCTGCGGGCAAGGTTTATCGGCGCAGGCCGCACAGTTATGATCACAGGCCGGTGCCAGAGGTTCGTCCGGCGCGTTTTCGTCATATTCATAATACAAACAACACATAAGCCTGCCGCACACACCGGATATTTTGGCCGGATTAAGCGCCAGATTTTGTTTTTTTGCCATTTTTATGGATACCGGATGAAAGCCGTTTAAAAAGGCCGCACAGCAAAGCTCTCGCCCGCAGGTAGAATAACCGCCAACCAGCCGTGCTTCGTCACGCACACCCACCTGCCTAAGCTCTATGCGCGCGTGAAAATGCGCCGCCAGCACCTTTACCAAATCTCTAAAGTCTACACGGTTATCCGACGAAAAATAAAACACAATTTTGCTGCCGTCAAAAGAATACGCCACTTTTATAAGCTTCATCGGCAGGCCGGCTTCCAGTATCTGTTCCCGGCAATATTCAAACGCCGCCGGTTCGCGTTTTTTATAATCCTCAAAGCGCATTTCGTCGGCCACGGTAGCCACACGCATTATCGGCTTTAAGGGCTGCGGCAGGGACGCCGCATCAACCTCTTGCACGGGGGTAGATACCACACCGCAATCTAAACCGCGGCTGCTTTCTACCACCACGTTATCGCCAAGGCTAAGCTCCTGGTCGCCCACCTCAAAATAATAAATTTTACCGGCTCGCTCAAAGCGAACACCCACAACCTGTGCCATATATAAAAAATCCTCTTTTCTAAAAATACACCGACAAACCGGCACCCAAGCCCGCTTATCAGCCGCAATTACACCAATATTAAGTGCCCCAAAAGCATTTGGTTACACTACGCCTATGATATAAATACCTTATCCTTTAGCCTATCATAAATTGGGGCAAAACACAAGCCCGGCGGGCAATTTTTGCGCTTAAAATTATTTTTTGACCATAAAAAAAACGGCAGGTTTTACCCCGCCGCAGCATTTTAAGTATTTATATTGCTTTGGTCTGCGCCGCCTGATACAACTGCAAAAACAGCACCGACAGCGTTAGCACACCGTTTACATTGCCCTCAATATCGCGCATAGCATCTTCGGTAAGCAGGGCACAATTTAAGGCACCGCTGCGCCCCAGCACCGCGCCGCCGCCAAGCGGGTAGGCAGCATCTTCTCCGGCCGATTGTAACACCGCACCAACTGCCTGTTCGTGCAGGGCAGCCAGCAGCTCGCCCAAAAACACACCTATAAGCTTTTTTTGCCCCACCGAATGTTTGTCATCTCTAAAGCTTTTTGCCAGCACCAACAGCTTTGCTCCGCTGTCCGGTGCAGCCAGCAGCTTAAACAGTTCACGACATTTGTCCTGCATAGCAGCCCTAAGCTCCTGCTCACGCGCCAGTTCGGGCAAAAGCTCGGTGTAATAAACATCGTTGCCCGGCGCCGCAAAATCTTCGGGCAGGCGCACCCATACCACACGTGACAAAATAGTTTCCAGCAGGCTGTCGCCCAGCGGTGCCGTCAAAATAAAAAACAGCCCCTGCGGCGGTTCTTCTAAAATTTTAAGCAGGCTGTTGGCTGCCGCCGCCAACATAGTATGCGCCTGATGAATTATCACCACACGCCGTCCACCCTCGTAGGCCTCCAAATTAGCCATATACTGCATATCCCGCGTCTGGTCTATTTTTACACTGGCACCGCGCGGCATTATCAACTGTAAATCCGGGTGGTTGCCTGCCGCCAGCTTGCGGCAACCGGCACACTGTCCGCAGGGTTGGCCGTCTGCCTGCAGGTTATGGCACAGCAACGCCTTGGCCAACTGCACCGCCTGTTCCAGCACCTGCTCCGGGCGGCCTGTTAGCAGCCACGCGTGGTTTATGCGCCCGGCAGACATTGTTTTTGCCAGCCTATCGTAAAGCATCCGCACTCACCAAACCCTTCTGCACCAACAGCTTGCCCACTGCGGCCCTTATATCGTTTTGCACTGCCGCCACCGGCTTACAGGCATCTATACGCCGCACGCGCTCAGGTTCGGCCTGCCACATCGCCATATAACCGTCATATATCCGCTGATGAAAAGCCACCTGCTCCTGCTCCATACGGTCAGCCGCGCCACGGCTTTTGGCACGCGCCAGCCCCTGCGACACCGGCATATCCAGCAGCAGCGTCATATCCGGCCAAAGCCCACCGGTAGCCTGTTCATTAAGCTGCCTTAGCCACGCCACACTTAAACCGCGGCCATAGCCCTGGTACGCCATATGAGAATCTATATAGCGGTCACAAAGCACCACCTGCCCGGCGTTTAATGCCGGCCGCAGCGCTTCTTCGGCGTGTTGTGCCCGGTCTGCCGCCATCAGCAAAGCCTCGGCAGTGGGGGTAAGGGCAGTGTTAGCCGGGTTTAGCAGCACCGCACGTATCTGCGCCCCAATTTGCCCGGCACCGGGTTCCCGCGTTTGCAGGCAGCTTAGCCCCAGCCCCGCCAGCCAATCGGCCAGCAGCCGCTGCTGTGTGGTTTTGCCTGCGCCCTCTACGCCTTCTAATGTTATAAACAAACCTTTGCTCATATGCCGCTCCCTGTTGTTAAATTTATACTTATAATTTTACGGCAATTTACCGATTTGTCAATATTTTTTGTGCGGCGTCCGTGCCCGCCGCCCAATGTCGGCCAACGCTCCCGCTATCGACACCACAGCACCACGCTACAGCACATCGGCCACCACACTTACCGTACCGTTGCCCAGCCCCTGCACCTCACCGGCAAAGGCTGCCAACATAGCTGCGGCCTCAGCGGTAATAACTTCTCCCGGGCCAACGGCAGCAATACCCGGCGGATAAGGCGTAAGCACCCCGGCAGATACCCGCCCCACTGCCGCCGCCAACGGCACCTGCTGCCACGCTGCGTGCGCCGCCGCAAAGGGCGTAAGCACCGCTTTGGGCAGGGGCAAATCCGGGGCAGCCGCTACTGTGTTGGGCGTTTGCTGCGCCAAATAAGCTTCGGCAGCGGGCAAAGCCGCCAGCATAGCCGCATCGTCGGCATAGGTAAGCAACAGCAGGGCAAAACCGCCATCGGCAAATTCCGGCTCTACACCGGCCATACGCAGGGCCTGTGCTATTTGCCAGCCGCTGTGCCCACGGTTACTGCGCAGCAGCAACTTGGTATCATCATAAGCAAAATCCGCCGACAGGTCGGCAGCCGTTACCATATGCAGGCAATCACAATCCGCCAGCAGCCCGGCCGCCATAGCCCGGTTCTGCCGCAAACGCTCGCCGCGGCAGGCACCGTACTGCTGCCATTCTGCCCGCGCCATATCCAGCGAGGCCAGCAACGGATACGACGGACTGGTGGTTTGCAGCAGGGTAAGCCACCTTTGCGGTGCCAATTCTCTACGGTTACACAGCAGCACTGCCGTTTGCCCCAGGCTGCCCATACTTTTGTGCCAGCTATCTATAACCATATCTGCGCCCAAACGCGCCGCCGCCAGCTCAGGTGCCGTAAAAGCAAAATGCGCGCCGTGCGCTTCATCAACAATAGTAATAACCCCGTGCCGCTTAGCCACCGCCAAAAGCTCCGGCAAATTGGGCAGCACGCCGTAAAAGCTGGGGTTTACCAAAAACACCGCCTTTACCTGCGGGTTTTTCGTCAAAGCATTATCTAACTGCTGCGGGGTAACAGCCAGCGCCAAACCGTTGGCCCGGGGCACCGGCAGCCATAGGGGGCGCACATCGCCAATAGCCATAGCCGACCACACCGAACGATGGGCATTGCGGGGCAGCAGCAGGGTATCGCCGGGGCGGCAGGCCGCCAAAATAGCCGCCTGAATACCCACCGTGGCACCGTTTACCAGCAAAAAAGCTTCATCTGCCCCCACCGCAGCCGCCATAAGCCGCTCAGCTTCGGCTATTGCCCCCACCGGCTCGTGCAGGTCATCAAGTCCGTCGGTCTCGGTTAAATCCCACGCCGCCAAACAACCAAAGCGCGAAAGATAGCCTTCCGCGCTTCCTTTATGGCCGGGCATATGGCCACGCACACGCCCCTTATCAATATACGCCTGCACAGCATCGGCCAGCGGCGTTTTAAAGCTGTTCATAAATGCACCTACTTTAACTTCAGGCCGTCAAAGTCCAACGTCGCAAACAAATCAGCCATTGTTTCGGCACGTCTTATTTGCTTTATGCTGCCGTCGGCACAGCGCAAAAGCTCGGCACAACGCAGCTTACCGTTATAATTAAAGCCCATAGCCAAGCCGTGCGCACCGCTGTCGTGTATCACCAGCAGGTCACCCACCTCAATTTTGGGCAGTGCGCGGTTAATGGCAAATTTATCGTTATTTTCACACAGAGAACCAACCACATCATAGGTATGGTCAAGCGGCATATCAGCCTTGCCCAGCACCGTAATATGGTGATACGCATCATACAGCGCCGGCCGCATAAGATGCGCCATACAGGCATCCACCCCAATATAATGGCGATAAGTATCCTTGGTGTGTACGGCACGGGTAACCAGCACACCGTGCGGCCCGGTCATCAGACGGCCGCTTTCCATAGCCAGCCCCACATCAGCCAAACCGGCAGGCACCAACAGACGTTCAAATTCGCGGCGTATACCGTCACCTACTGCGGCTACATCCAAATCGGCTTCGTCCGGGCGATACGCCAGCCCCAGGCCGCCGCCCAGGTTAATAAATTCTACCGACACACCCAGCTTCTGCTTAATTTCTACCGCCAGATTAAACATCATTGTAGCGGTTTCTATCAAATAATCTGCCGCCAGCTCGTTAGAAACAATCATTGTGTGCAGACCAAAGCGCTTTACACCCTTAGTCAAACAAACTTCTACTGCCTTTAACAGTTGCGCGTGGGTCATGCCGTACTTGGCTTCTTCCGGCTTACCGATTATGGCATTACCGCCGGCACGCTCGGCACCCGGATTATAGCGGAAGGATATAAGCTCCGGCAGGCCGCAGTTTTTTTCCAAAAAATCTATATGAGTAAAATCGTCCAAATTTATGGTAGCCCCCAGCTCAAGCGCCTTGGCAAACTCCTCGGCGGGGGTGTTGTTAGATGTAAAGCAAATTTCGGCACCGCGCATACCAACAGCTTCGGCCAGCAGCAGTTCGGCATAAGAGCTGCAATCTGCACCAATGCCTTCGTCCTTCATTATAGCCAAAATATGCGGGTTGGGCAGGGCCTTTACCGCGTAATGCTCTCTAAATTGGGGTGCCCACGCAAAAGCCGCCTTAAGCTGCTGCACCTGCCGCCTTATACCCCGCTCGTCATAAAGATGAAACGGCGTAGCAAACTGCTGTGCTGCCGCAATAATTTCTTCTTCGGGGCAAAAAAGATGTTTTTCTGCCATTTATGTCAACTCCTTAGCTTGTCAGCAAATATCCGTGATTATATTAAACCATTTGGCCGGGGCAAAAGTCAAGTGGCCCGGCGTATGTATACATTACATTTGCCGCGCACAAAAAAAGCGGCAGCCAAACGCCGCCGCCCCCCACTGTTTTACTGCTTGCCCTGCATACTCTGCTTTATAACCTGCTTCAGGTTAAGCACAGCCACAAACATACCAAACGCGCCGCACCACAACAGCCCGGCATACAACCAACTGCCGCCAAAGCCAAAAATTGCACCGCTTATAAGCAGCAAAAAGCCCGCCAACAACAACAGTTTTACAGCATCTTCCATACGGTTGCCCCCCTAACTTATGCAGCTACCCTACCACAAAACAATTTATATTCGGCGTTTTATAATGCTTATTTTGTAACGCCCATTTTGTATTATAGTATCTGCGCCGCCGTTTGTCAACAGGCTGCATAAAAAAACAGGGCCGCCCGCCAATGGGGCAACCCTGCCTGTTTTATTTTAGTTTACTGCATTACACGCGCCAGTTTAGCCACTGCCGATGCTGCCATAGCACGGCTGGCGTTAGCCTTGGGTGCAAATTTATCACCGGTGTTGTTATCCACACCGCCGACAATACCGCCCTGCTGCAGGTTAGCCACTGCCTCGGTTGCGTAATCGGCAATATCCGCCGCATCGGTGTAGGTAATAGCCTTTTCGGTCGCTTTAAGCTCTATTTTAGCCAGCTCCTTTACATAACGGTTAAGCATAACCGTCATATCCTGGCGGCTAAGCTTGGCGTTAGGCTCAAAGCCGCCGGCACCGTTGCCATTGGTAAGCCCAACCTTGGCCGCCCAAGATACCGCCGGAGCAAACCAGTCACCTACTTTTACATCGTTAAATTCCTGCTTGGTGGGCTTAGTAAGCTCAGCGCCGCTTAATTTGGCCAGCATCTGTGCAAATTCTGCTCTGGTCAGGGTGCTTTGCGGCTCAAAGTGGGTAGCATCCATACCGTTTACAATCTTCTTTTCATACAGGTACATAATTTCGTCTTTAGCCCAGTTACCGGCAATATCGACAAAAACCTCACCGTTGCCGGCAGGGGCCGCAGTTGCTGTTTTATCGGTGTTTTCGTAGCAGTAAAGTGCCGCAGCATCGTTATACCAAATCATACCGCCGTCATCGGCCAGCACCAAACTTTGGCTGCAATACTGTGCGCGGCCAATACCCTTTACAACCTCGTAATCAGCCTTGGTTTGCCCCTGGCTGTCTTTAATTATCCAAAGCTCGCTTTCATCATTTACCGGTGCATAGGGTACCATATAAATATAAACCTGATAATTGTTTTCTGCCGTAGCATAGGCCGTGCTTACTGCTGCCGAGCCCTTGGTTAAAATCGGCACCGAATAAATTTCCTTCATAGTTTTGGCATCAACTACGTGGAAGGGCTCCAGACTGCCCATTGTACCGCCGCCGCCGCCAATATACAGGCGGCCCCTGTAAATTACTGCCGACGATTGTGTACCGCCGTTTTTAGTGCCAGACTTCCATTCCAACGCCGTTGCTTTATCGGGCATACCGTCGGCCTTCAGCGCAAACGAGAATATCGATGCGCCGGAATCCGGGTTGTTGGCCGGTACATACAGGCGGTTGGTTTCTTCGCTGTAGGTAATGGTAGAATGGCTGTTGTAGCCTTCGCCCAAATCATACTTGGTCATTTCTCCGGTTTTGTATTTTACAACATACATAGTGCTGCCGCTGGCAAAATAGCAGTAATCACCTGCATAAGCTGCGCCGCAAAAGCTAAAGCCATACTTATTGTCGGTAGGCACATTCCACAGCATTTTTTTAATTTCGTTGTTTTTGGTTTTATCCTCATCTTTTACGGTAAAGCCGGCATAACAGTTATTACGGCCATAGGTGCCGGTAACAATGTAACCGTCGTGGTACATAATAGGCGACTGCATCTGCCCGCCGGGTATTGCTTCGGTAACATAAAGCTGCTTCAAGGTTTCGGCATCATACACACGTATAAAGCAAACCTTGCCCATATCTACACCGTCATCATTAAGATTATCCTTTTGCACAGGCACAAAAATCATACCTTCGGCATAGGCGATATCAATAAAAAACTGATTTACCGGTTCGCCGTAAATTTGCACCGAGGCAACCTCTTTGCCGGTTTTAAGGTCTATTTTACGCAGATATTCCGAGCTGTAGCAATAAACATAGTCACCTACCAAAATAGGCGTACCGGGAACATCCGTCCAGCCGCGCATACCGTTGTTGGCCGCCGAGCTTGTAGCCATATCCCAGCGCATACCAACAGCAGCACTGTCTTTAGGGGTAAGTGCCGAAGCCACACCCTGGCTGCCCTCCTCACCCAAAAACTGCGGCCAATCGGCAGCAAAAGCACCCGTGGTAAGCATAAACGCCGCCAGCATACCAGCCAAAGCACTGCCAACCTTTGTTCTTATCGTTTTCATCGTGTATCCTCCTTATTTAAGCTGTTAATTTGTTTTTTTGCGTGCATATGTGCAAATTTACCGCGAAAAAAAAATCCCGCCGCCAAACATATGGCAGCGGAACCGTATTCTCCCGTCTGTACAAGCCCTTTGTTTAAAACCGACAACCGTGGGCTTTTTAATCAAGCAGGTCTTCTGACTCCGGTTTGTTTTGCTCTGCCTGCCTTCTCACCCCACAGGGCAATGGCGAATTTTCATCCCCGGCAGATAAACCGTTACAGCGGCGGCTCCGCGCCGGATTTTCACCGGCTTCCCTTTTCACCCGGCGGGCAGCATACACACCACACCGCAGGCACTTGACCACATATAAATTTACAACGCTATTATAACAAAAGTTTGCCTAAAAAACAAGTAAAATCAACATCTTTGCCGCAACAGATTGTTTTTTTGCTGCCTTTATTTTATAATATAGCTATAAATACAGTTGCTGCAAGCTGCCGCACTGTCAATATCTGCCTAAATATAAAGGAGGACTATTTATGAACACAATGGATGCTATTTTTTCCCGCAAATCCGTAAGAAGCTACACCGGCGAACAGCTCACCGCCGAAGAACTTACGGCCATACTTAAAGCCGCCAACGCCGCGCCTATTGGCCGCGGTTTATACGACACTATGCACCTTACCGTTATCCAAAATGCCGATTTACTGGCCCAAATAGATACTGCCTGTGCCCGGCTTTTCGGTGACCCTACCCTGCACCCGCTTTACGGCGCACCCACTTTGGTGCTGGTATCGGCGCAGGTACCGCAGGCTGTTACGGATGCTAACGTTGCTTTTTCTAACGCCGCTATTGTAGTACAAAATATGGCCCTGGCCGCCACCGATGCCGGCATAGGCGTTTGCCATATTTGGGGTGCAGTACGCGCCATTAACGCCACACCGCAGCTTTTGGCAGCCTTAAACCTGCCGCAGGGCTTTACCCCCTGCTGTGCCGCCGCCCTTGGCCACACTGCTGAAGCCTACACCCTGCGCGATATACCCGAAAACCGCATAGCCACCGACTTTATCGGCTAAGGTATACCGACAAATAACTTTATATAACCCATAAAAAATAGCTGCCGAGCGTTTGGCTTTTGGCAGCTATTTTTTATTTAAACGTTAATTTTTACAGGCCCAGCTTTTTAATCAGCATCTGAGAGCAGTCGATCTGGTTGGGGATATTGCCGTTTTCATCGCGCACGCGCCAAATATCCGGGGTAATTTCATCGGCTACATACATCTTGCCGTTTTCGTCATAACCAACCTCTATCTTAAAGTCGATAAGCGTAAGCCCCAAAGGTGCCAGCTCAGCCTTTAAAACCTCGCCAACCTTTTTCAGTATATCCAAAGCTTCGTCATACTGACCTTCGTGCAGCAGGCCCTTCATCAGGCACAGGCGTTCGCTGATCAACGGATCACCCTGCTCATCGTCTTTTAAGGTAACTTCGGTATAAACCGGGTCAAAGGGTATACCTTCGGGCAGGCTAAAGCGGCGGCACATACTGCCGGCGGTGTAATAACGCAATACAAATTCCAGCTTCGGAACAGTAAGGTTTTTAACCTGCATCAGGTTCTGGTCAATATCGGCAGCAATGTAATGCGTAGGGATACCGTTCTTTTCCATAACTTCAAAAAAGTACTTAGAAATTGTAAGCCCAATTTTGCCTTTACCTTCTACGCTGCCGCCAACCGAGTTAGACCCGGGATCAAACACGCCGTTTTCACCGGTAGCACTGTCTTTAAAAAACAGGCTAACCACATTAGTTTCTTCGTCTAACATTACATTTTTGGTTTTACCGGAATAAAGTGTTTTCATTGTATACCTCTCCTTATTAAAAATTCTTATAAATTAAAAGCCTGTAAAAGCTTTAATACCTGTTTAAATTATTCCCACTCGCTTCTGTTCAAATAATTTACGAGCTTTTGAGGTCTCAGCGCTTGGCTTCCGAGAGCAAAGACAGGGTGTAATCTCTGATTTCTACCATGTCCTCTGCTTTTTAGTATCAAAATCGTATCATCTGAGTACAGTTAAATTATAGCGGATTGATACTATATTTTCAAGTGAAAGAATCGTTATTCCTCACAGTCATCAGCATCGGCGCAAATATTTCCGCAATCAAGTAACGATGACCCCAGCTTGCATAAACTCCCCGTAATTGTATCCCTCAGTTTGTCAAATCCACAAGGTGAGCTGAATTCTGCCTGTAATTGTGATAGAAAATTTTTTGCAATAGAATCGGTTAATGTTTGCTTGAACTCGTCAATTCTCTTAGATATACCGGACAGAGACTGTTTTAGATACGCCAAGTTCTTGTCAGAAAAGTCTTTTTCTTCGGTAATCCGTATTGCATTCAATACGGCCCTGTTGAGTTTTTGTATTAGCAAGCTGCAATCAGAATAATCTTTTTTACTGAAACTTTTAAAATGGGCGGCACTGTTGCGGTATTTTCGGATCTCTTCAATTACTTGTTCGATTTCAGAAACATCGATTTTATCGCTAAAAAATCTTTCCCAATCGCTTTTGGGAGTAAAATTAGAAAACGCCTCTCGAAGCTGCTGATCTGAAAAAACCGAAAGATCTGGATTCTCGCTCAAGAATGTTTCTCTTTTCCGAGTTTCAACTGTTGTCCAGCTTGGCGAGAATAAGAGCTGTTGAATGTCACCAAACTCAAATGAATAGAAGAATTGGCGTAGTATTTCCAACTCTTTGCTTTCACGGCTCCCTTTTGCTTGAATTACACCCTTTATTTTTTTCTGCAAATCCAGGTTGATCGTTGCGGAATAGTATTCTTTTCCGAAATTGACTATGTAAATATTGAACAGGAGCTTTCTGAGATTTCTCTCCAATGTGTTTATCTTTGGTAGAATCTTATTGCAGTAAAACTCAGAAATTGCATCATACGAGATAATATCGACATATTCATCTCGCACACCGGATGCAAGGAGCAAACTTTGAAATTTTTCTAAGCAATTAATCGCCTGCGATTTTGAGCGTCCTTCAACAATTACATCTAAATATGTAATTTCAGCAACTTCATTAATAATTAAGAAAATTGCATGTTCATCAACCGTATCTGGTAATGAACAACGGTACTTTCTATGAAAAAGTGTATCCTGAGTCGATTCTACTCGGGATAAATTCGGAAAAGTATTCGATATGAAACTATAAACATTTTTCCCTATCTCAATTACAATCACATTATCTGTATCCTTGTGCTGAGATGGCGTTTGCTTTTTATATGGATTGGGCAAGAAAATATAGTTGCTTTGGATTTTCAACACACTCACTCCGCTCAGATTCAATTTTAATACAGAAAATGATGCATCTTTTCTGTCTGCAACACAGTAGTTTTCAGTTA
Source organism: uncultured Peptococcaceae bacterium (assembly GCA_964569265.1). GTDB lineage: Bacteria > Bacillota > Dehalobacteriia > UBA4068 > UBA4997 > Avidehalobacter. The sequence goes on from CAZMTO010000006.1 coordinate 66,679, forward strand.
CAGTGGACGAAAACGCAAGTGCTTCAAACGGCTTATATTCATTAGTTTGCGGAACAACATAGAATTTGTTTTGATTATCTGCGATATTCTCTACAAGATCATACAGATATATCACATT